>JBIKXY010000124.1:0-8582 GCA_044355515.1 Pirellulales bacterium | reverse complement strand
AGGGTCAGGGTCAGCAGGGTCAGGGTCAGCAGGGTCAGGGTCAGCAGGGTCAGGGTCAGCAGGGCCAGGGTCAGCAGGGCCAGGGTCAGCAGGGCCAGGGTCAGCAGGGCCAGGGTCAGCAAGGCCAGGGTCAGCAAGGTGAGGGTCAGCAAGGTGAGGGTCAGCAAGGTGAGGGTCAGCAAGGTGAGGGTCAGCAAGGTGAGGGTCAGCAAGGTGAGGGTCAGCAGGGTGAGGGTCAGCAGGGTGAGGGTCAGCAGGGTGAGGGTCAGCAGGGTGAGGGTCAGCAGGGTGAGGGTCAGCAAGGTCAGGGTCAGCAAGGTCAGGGCGAAGGCGATGGTGAGCCGGCGCGGCAGTCGGGCGATGCGGCTTCCGGTGACGCGCAGGTCGGCCAGGGAGGCGCCATTGGCGGGCAGACCGAGCCGGGCAAGGGGGGGGAGGGGCCGCCGCTCGAGCGACGGGAGATGGAGTGGGGCCGGCAAAACCTCGACCACGCCCGCAACGCGGCCAACCTCGCCGTCGAGCACCTCCGCAACTCGCTCGACAAGGGCCGCACCGACATGCTCGACGAACTCGGCTGGACTCCCGAGCAGGCGCGAGCGTTTCTTGCTCGCTGGCAGGCCATGCAGCGGCTCGCCGGCAGCGCCGATCCTGCCGAGCGGGCCGAATACGAGCGGGCCGTGCGGAGCCTCGGCCTGCGTCCCGAGGGGGTGCGAAGCTCCCGCGACGTGCCGGCCGACGTGAAGGGGGGCCAGGCGGAGGGCCGCCGCAGCCGCCCGCCGAGCGACTACCGCGAGCAGTTCAAGGCCTTCATGCAGGGCACGAGCAGCCCATGACCGACGGCGTCGAGGGGCCGAGGTATCTGGTGGCGTTCGGCCCCAAGCGGGTGCCGCACTGCTTCACCGACGTGCTCATCCTGGGGGGCGGCCTGGCCGGCCTGCGGGCCGCGCTCGCAGTCGATCCGCGGCTCGCGGTGACCGTGATCACGAAAGACGATCTCCGCGGCTCGTCGAGCCAGTGGGCGCAAGGGGGCATCGCCGGCGTGGTCGATCCCGAGGACCGGTTCGACAACCATGTCGCCGACACGCTCACGGCCGGGGCCGGCCTCTGCCACGAGGCCGTGGTGGACTCGGTCGTTCGCGAGGCGCCGGCTCGGATCGGCGAGCTGATCGCCTGGGGCACGCGGTTCGACGAGCGGGACGGCGGCCTCGAACTCGGCCGCGAAGGGGGCCACAGCCACCATCGGATCGTGCATGCCCTGGGAGACGCGACCGGGCGGGAGGTGATGCGGGCCGTGATCGAGCGGGCCCGGGGGCTCGAGAATCTCGAGGTCTGGCCCGACACCTTCACGATCGACCTGGTGACCGACGGCGGCCGCTGCCGTGGGGCGCTCGTCTGGAATCCCTCCCACGGCAAGACGCTCGTCTGGGCCCGCCGCACGATCCTCGCCACCGGCGGGGCCGGGCAGCTCTACCGCGAATCGACCAACCCGCCCGGCGCCAGCGGCGACGGGCTGGCGCTCGCCTGGCGGGCCGGGGCCGAGGTCCGCGACATGGAGTTCATGCAGTTTCACCCCACCGTGCTCTACATCGCCGGCGGGGCCCGCAGCCTGATCACCGAGGCGGTGCGGGGCGCGGGGGCCCGGCTCGTGGACCGGGAGGGCCGGCGGTTCATGCCGGAGTTCGACGAGCGGGCCGAGCTCGCGCCCCGCGACGTGGTCTCGCGGGCGATCACCGTCGTGATGCGGCGGACGCATCATGCGAACGTGTACCTCGACCTCTCGCACCTCGACGCCGACGACGTGCGGCGGAAGTTTCCCGGCATGGCCGAGACCTGCCGCAAGTTCGGGCTCGACCTGGCCCGCGACCGGATCCCCGTCCGCCCCGGGGCCCACTACATGATCGGCGGCGTGACGGTGGACGCCGAGGGGCGGACCGACGTGCCGGGGCTGTTCGCGGCCGGCGAGGTCACCTCCAGCGGCCTCCACGGCGCCAACCGGCTGGCCAGCAACAGCCTGCTCGAGGGGCTCGTCTACGGAGCCCGGGCCGGTGCCGCCGCTTCCGCCGAGTTGCTGGCCGAGGGGCCCGACGGCGACGCGTTTCGCGTGCCCCCGATCGCCAATCCGCGGGCCGAGGAGAATGGCGGCGACGGAACGACGCTCGACCTGGCCGACATCCGCAACTCGCTCCAGTCGCTGATGTGGCGGCAGGTGGGCGTGGAGCGACGGGGCGGCGAACTGGCCGAGTCGCTCGAGGCGGTCGAGGGCTGGTGTCGCTACGTGCTGCCCCGGCAGTTCGCCGACCCCCAGGGCTGGCAGCTGCAAAACATGCTCCACGTGGCCCGGCTGATGATCGCCTCGGCTCTGGCCCGCGAGGAAACCCGCGGCGTCCACTTCCGGGCCGACTGCCCGGAGCCGTCGGCCGACTGGCTGGCCCACGTCGCCTGGCGTCGCGGCCAGCCGGGGCCGCGGATCGAGCGGCTGGCGGTCGCGGCCCGGTGACGCCGTGGGCCTGGCCGGCAGCGCTGCCGACATGAAAGCCCCCTTGCGCAAGCAAGGGGGATGCCGCGTGCCAGCGCCCATGATCCGGCGTCGATGCTCGTGGTTCGCGGAGGGGTCCGAAAAGCCCGTCAGATAATCTTCCCCGCATTCAGCTCGTGAAAAAACGCGGCTGCCGGGATCGCCTCAATACCGTCCACAAGGAGCCTGTCCGAACCCTGGTAGACGAGGATCGCCCGCCGGACGACCTTCGGGCACTCCCTCTGCAGCGTGGCCAGCCCGGCAGTCCAGCCGCGCTTGAGCCTTCCGCCGAGCTTGGCCTGCGGGCGCTCGAGCCGGAGAGGGCGAAGTGGATGCCACGGTTCTGCTCGTAGAGCCGGTGCACCTCGTCGAGCAGCGCCGGAACCTTCTGGATTTCGTCGATCACCACCCAGTCGCCGCGGCGCAAGGGAGCCACGAGCTGCTCGAGGCCGGAGGGGTCGCGGCTCAGCGCCAAGAATCTCGACGAATCGAGCAGGTCGATCGTCAGGGCCTGCGGAAACGCCCCGGCGAGCCAGGTCGATTTGCCCGTGCCGCGCGGGCCGAGCAAGAGAAACGTCTTGGCGGGTCTGGCGATCGCGCGGGGGAGGTGCGTCGGTGGTCCCTGGTAGAGGTCTCTAGCACGGCGCGGTGAAAAATGCCGCTAGTCCTTTGGCGGCAACAGCGTTTTGGAACCGTTGGCGATCCCCCGTCGACGTCCGCGGAAGCCGGAGAGAGATCGACGGGCGACGGCCCCTTCCTGCCGCACCGATCCTTGAAGAAACCGGCTACCGGAGTTCCAGGTGGCTCAGGGGCCGCTCATCGGCCCGACAAACGTGTGGAAGTGCCATTGCCGGGCTCTGCTTTGACTGCCCGCAAAGATTGCACTACATTGTCATGCATTCGGAGAACACGCATGACGACGCTGACAATTCGGCTTCCTGACGAGTTGCGGAGCGAGCTCGACAGGATCAGTCGCGACGAAAACAAGGCCGTCAGCGACATCGTGCGCGAGTCTCTGCGTCGGTACGTCGCCATCGAGCGGTTTCGGGCGATCCGCAGGAAGGTGCTGCCCTTCGCAGAGGCGCAGGGGCTGCTCACCGACGACGACGTGTTCAAGGCCCTCGAGTGAGGGTCGTTCTCGATGCCAACGTGGTGATCGCCGCGGTGGCATCCCGCGGGCTGTGCGAAGCCGTCGTGGAACTCTGCTTCGAGCGACACCAGCCGGTGACGTGCGCCGGGCTGTTGTCCGAAGTCTCGAGGAATCTGACGGGAAAATTGCGGCTGCCAAGCGGTGTTGCGGATGAATATGTCCGCTTCCTCCGGGGAAACGCCGAGGTTTTCTCACCGGGAACGGTGAAGGCTGGAACGTGCCGGGATCCCGCCGACGAGATGGTGCTCGGACTCGTCGAGCCGGGACGCGTTGATGCGATCATCACGGGCGACAAGGACCTCTTGGTGGTGAAGCGATTCGGTCCGGCCCGCATCGTCACCCCGCGTCAGTTCTGGGAGTGGGCAACGGACGACCGTTCCCCCGGTTGATGACGGCGACAAAGCCGCCGGGCGCACGGAGCTTCGGGAGTTCCTGCTCCCGCCGGCCCTGCCAATCGTGCTGCTGGCCGAGGGACCCGACGGCGACGCGTTTCGCGTGCCCCCGATCGCCAATCCGCGGGCGGAGGAGAATCGCGGCGACGGGAGCGTCCGGCGAGATGGCATGGGCTTGCCCCGAGCCTGCGGTCCGGACCCCGGGCAACCCGGAAGAGAGCGATTCGGCATGGTCGCACCACCCGGGGATTGCCGACCCGGCGGGATCGGGGAACAATACGACGGTTTCCCCGCGACAGCTTCCCACCCGCAGCGAGACTCCATGACGGCTCCCGGCAAGGATTCCGCCCCCGAGGCCATGATCGAGGCCGACGGCCTCTCGAAGTATTACGGCGACTTCATCGCCATCAAGGATGTCTCCTTCCGCATTCCCCGCGGGGAGATCGTGGCCTTCCTCGGCCCCAACGGGGCGGGCAAGAGCACCACGATGAAGATTCTGACGGGCTACCTGGCCCCGTCGGAGGGGCGGGCCCTGATTGCCGGCCACGACATGGCCACCGACCGGCTGGCCGGTGCCGAGCGGCTGGGATACCTGCCCGAGAACGGCCCGCTCTACCCCGACATGACCCCCCGCAGCCTGCTCGAGTTCTTTGCCGACGCCCGCGGCCTCTCCGGCAGCCGGAAGCGGGAACGGATCGAGGCGGTGGTGAAGCAGTGCGAACTCGGCAGCGTGATCGGCAAGGCGATCGGCAAGCTCTCCAAGGGCTATCGCCAGCGGGTCGGGATGGCCCAGGTGCTGCTCCACGAGCCCGACGTGTTGATTCTCGATGAGCCCACCAGCGGCCTCGACCCCAACCAGATCCGCGAGATGCGGGAGACGATCCGGCGGCTCGGGCAACGCAAGACGATCCTGCTCTCCACTCACATCCTTCAGGAAGTGGAGGCGATGGCCGACCGCGTGATCCTGATCGCCGACGGCCGGCTGCGGTTCGACGGCACGCCCGCCGAACTCCGCCGCGACGGTCGCGGCCTCGACGACCGGTTCCACGAACTCACCCGCTCGGCCTGACCGCCCCCGTCCGCCGCGGCGGCCCGCGCGGGAAGGCTCCCCCCTCAGCCCAGAGGCACCGACAGCGATGAAATGGCACGTCCTCGACGCCGTCTTCAAGCGAAACTTCGTCGCCTACTTTTCGAACCCCACCGGCTACGTCTTCATCTGTGTGTTCGTGCTGCTGGGGTCGCTGGCCGCCTTCTGGCCGCCCGAGTTCTTCAACTCGAACCTCGCCAACCTCGACCAGCTCAACCGCTACCTGCCCTTCATCCTGCTGGTGTTCGTGCCGGCGATCACGATGAGCGTCTGGGCCGAGGAGCGGCGGCAGGGCACCGACGAGCTGTTGCTCACGATCCCGGCCAGCGACCTGGAGGTGGTCGTGGGCAAGTATCTGGCGGCGGTGGGCATCTTCACCGCGGCCTTGATGTTTTCCTGCGTCTGCAATCTGGTCATCCTCCTGCTCTGGGGCACGCCCGACTCGGGGCTGTTCCTCACCAACTACCTCGGCTACTGGTTCACCGGCCTGGCGATGCTGGCGGTGGGGATGGTGGCCAGCTTCCTGACGAGCAACCTGACGGTGGGGTTCGTGCTCGGGGTGGTGTTCAACGCACCCTTGGCGCTCGCCGACCGGGCCGGGGCGGTGATGAGCCCCGGGGCGGCCGCCTGGGTGCGATCCTGCAGCCTGGCCGAGCATTTCGCCGACTTTGGCCGCGGGGTCGTCAGCCTCTCGGCGATCGCCTACTTCCTGGGGATCGTGGCCGTCTGCCTCTACCTGGCGATGGTGCTGATCGGCCGGCGGCACTGGGCCGGGCACCGGGGCGGGGGGCTGGGGCTGCACTACCTGGCCCGCACGCTCGGGCTCGCGGCCGGCGCCGTGGGGCTCGCGCTCGCGTGCCGGGCGGTGGACGTGCGGGCCGATCTGTCTGAAGAGCGGATTTCCTCGCTGGCCCCCGACACCCGGCGGCTGCTGGCCTCGCTCCCGGGCGACCGCCCGGTGGAGATCAAGGCCTACGTCAGCCCGACCGTGCCCGAGGACTACGCCCAGACGCGGCTCAACCTGCTCACCATGCTGCGGCAGTTCGAGCGGCTCGGCCGGGGCAAGGTCGCGGTGGAGGTGATCCCGGCCGAGCCCAAGACCGAGCAGGCGGCCCTGGCCTCCCAGCAGTTCGGGATCGAGCCGGTGAGCGTGCAGGCCCGGGTGCGGGGCGCCTACCGACAGGAGGAGATCTTCCTCGGCTGCGCCGTGACGAGCGGCCTGGAAAAGGTGGTGGTGCCCTTCTTCGACAAGGGCACCCCGGTCGAGTACGAGCTCGTCCGCTCGATCTCCACCGCGGCCCAGCAGCAGCGGAAGCGGCTTGGACTGCTCACGACCGACGCGGAGCTGTTCGGCGGCCTCGACATGATGAGCGGCCAGGCCAGGCCGCGGCAGCCGCTGGTGGACGAGCTCGAAAAGCAATACGACGTGATCCAGGTCGATGCCTCGGCCCCGATCACCGAATCCTTCGACGTGCTGCTGGCCGTGCAGCCCTCGTCGCTGGGCCCCGAGCAGATGACCAACTTCGTGGCCGCCGTGAAGGCCGGCCAGCCGGTGGCGATCTTCGAGGATCCGCTCCCGGTCTACATGCCGGGCGTGCCGGGCACATCGCAGCCCCGCCGCAGCCCGATGGGGCCGATGTCGATGTTCGGCGGCCCCCAGGGGCAGCCCAAGGGCGAGCTCGAGCTGCTCTGGCAGACGCTCGGTGTGCGGCTCGTCGCGGCCGCGGGACGGCCGGCGATGGGGCAGATGGGCTCGGCGCCGGTCATCGTCTACCAGGACTACAACCCGCATCCGCAGCTCGAGGACCTGCTCGAGCGGGAGTTCGTGTTCATCGACGCCACGCTCCAGGACGACAAGCGGGGGGGCTTCGACGCGAAGCAGCCTGCCACGGCCGGGCTGCAGGAGGTGATGTTTCCCTTTGCCGGCGGCCTCGAGAAGATCGGCGGGGCCGACGTGGTATTCACGCCGCTGGTGCAGACGGCGGCCGGACTCTCGGGCACGATCAAGCTCGACGACGCCGAGCGGGCCATGAGCAGCGGCAGCCGGCAGTCGCTCCGGCAGATGCTCGGGCTGTATGAGAAGCGGCAGGACGACGGCCTCGTGCTCGCGGCCTTGGTCGAAGGGCGGGCTGCGGCGCCGGCCGACGGCGGTGCTGCCGCCAAGCCGGTGCGGGCGGTCGTCGTGGCGGACATCGACCTGCTCTCGGGCCTGTTCTTCGGCCTGCGGACCCGGGGCGACGAGACCTTTAACCTCGACTTCGACAACGTCGAGCTGGCCCTCAACCTGCTCGACACGCTCGCGGGCGACGACCGGTTCATCGAGATCCGGAAGCGGAAGCCCAAGCACCGCACCCTCGAGCGGATCGAAGACGCCGTGGCCGGGGCCCGGCAGAGAGCCGACGACCAGCGGGCGCTGTTCGTGGCCGAGTTCGACAAAGCCGAGCGGGCCGCCAACGACGCGATGAAGCAGGAGGTCGGCGCCTTCGAGAAGAAGATCCAGGAACTGCAGACGCAGGGGAATGCCGATCGGCAGGCGGCGATGCAGGCGATCCAGCAGTTGGCCGCCAGCCAGCAGCTGGCCCAGCGAAAGCTGACCACGAAGATCGAGAAGCTGGAGCGGCAGCGGGATGCCGAGGTCGCCAAGGTCGAGCGGGAGCTGGAGGCGACGGTCCGCCGGGAGCAGGACCGGCAGAAGTGGCTGGCCGTGCTCCTGCCGCCGATCCCGCCGCTGGTGGTGGCTTTTTTCGTCTTCTTTCGCCGCCGCGCGCAGGAGCGCGAGGGCGTGGCGACATCGAGACTGAGGTGAAGGAGGGACGGCGGATGGCAGATCGGGGTCTTCACGAGGTGACGGGGGCCGGGGGCATGAGCCCCGCGGCGCGGCGGACGGCGGCCTTCCTGGCGGCGGGCCTGGGGCTCTTGGCCGTGGGCGGCTGGCTGCAGTTTCGGCCCGGTCTGCGGTCGCGAGATGCCGCCACTGAGACGGTGCGGGGCAAGCCGCTGTTCCCCGAGCTTTCAGACGAGGCCAAGGCTGCCAGCCTGGAGATCGTCTCCTTCGACGAGGACACCGCCGAGCTCGACCCCTTCAAGGTGGTCAAGACCGGTGGCGTGTGGGTGCTGCCATCCCATCAGAACTATCCGGCCGACGCGAAGGACCAGCTCGCCGCCGCGGCCACGGAACTGATCGACCGGCCGATCGTGGACGTGATCAGCGCCTCGCCGGCCGATCACGAACGCTTCGGGGTGGTGGAGCCCGACGCCAACAAGCTGGCCGCGGGGGCCACCGGCGCCGGCCGGCTCGTGGAGATCCGCGACGCATCCGGCACCAAGCTCGCCCGACTGATCATCGGCAAGGAATACAAGCGACCGGCCGGCGCCGCGGCGCCGGCCGCCGGCCGCACGCTGCGGTATGTCCGCCGGGTCGGGCAGGATCCGGTCTAT
>JBIKXY010000123.1:0-8594 GCA_044355515.1 Pirellulales bacterium | reverse complement strand
CCGCCGGAGCATCAGGTTGCCCTCGGGCCCCGCGGCCCGGCAGGCGGTGGCGTAGCCGCTTTCGAGCGCGTACCGCAGCAGGCTTCCGGCGTAGAGCGTGCCATGGTGGTTGGCGTCGGCCGGCAGCACGAGCCGGTGGGAAGTGGTTTCCAAGGAACTGATGGGGTCGGTCATGGGGCCGGGTTATACCCGCACTGCCCCAAGGCGGCCTACCCAGCCCGGCGGGCGTAGCCGGGGTCGATCTTGGCCAGCTCTTCCTGCATCGCCTGGATCGTCCGCCGAATCTGGTCGGGCGTGTGGCGGGAGGTGATGAAGAATCGGAGTCGGGCGGCCTTCTCCTCGACGGCCGGGTAGAGGATCGGCTGCACGTTGATCCCGCGGGTGAACAGGGCCCGCGAGAGCCTCAGGGCGTTCATCGAGTTGCCGAGGATCACCGGCACGATCGCGGTGCCACCCGAGGAGCCCGTGTCGAGACCGGCCTCCTTGGCGAGTTGGAGGAACAGCCGGGCGTTCTCCCGCAGCTGCATGACCCGCTGCGGCTCCCGCTGGAGCAGCTGGATCGCCCCGAGGGCCGCCCCGGCCGCCGCGGGGGGCAGGCCGATCGAGTAGACGAAGCCCGGCACGGTGTACTTGAGCCAGCGGACGAGCGCCGCGGAGCCCGCGATGTAGCCGCCGCAGCTGCCGAAGGCTTTGGAGAGGGTGCCCATCCAAAGATCGACGTCGTTCGGGGAGACCCCGAAGTGCTCGCCGGCACCCCGGCCCGTCCCGCCCATCACGCCGATCGAGTGGGCCTCGTCGACCATCAAGAGGGCCTTGTGCCGCTTGGCCAGGCTCACGAACCGCGGCAGGTCGGCATAGTCGCCGTCCATGCTGTAGATGCCCTCGATCACGACGAGCACCCGCCGGTACTGGCCGCGGACCTGGGCCAGGATCGCCTCGGCGGCGGCGAAGTCGTTGTGCGGGAACGGCCGGCGGCGGGCGCCCGAAAGGATCGCCCCCTGGAGCAGGCTGTTGTGGGCGAAGGCATCGTGGAGCACGAGGTCGCCCGGGCCGACCACGTGGCCGATCACCGTCTCGTTGGTGGCATGGCCCCCCACGAACGTGACCGCGTCCGCGGTGCCGACCAGATTGGCGATCGCCCGCTCCAGCTCTCCGTGGATCGTCTTCTCCCCCGACACCAGCCGGCTGGCCGAGACGCTCGTGCCGAACCGGTCGATCGCCCCCTTGGACGCCGCCGTCACGGCCGGGTCGCCAGACATGCCCAGATAGTTGTAGGAGGCCCAGCTGATCAGTTCTCGGCCGGCGATCGTGGTGCGGTCGCTCGTGAGCCCCTCGTGGACGCTGAAGTAAGGGTTCTCCAGGCCCGCCTCGCGGACCATCGCGAAGTTTTGCTCGAGCGCCCGAACTTCCGGAAACTCCTCGATCTTCCAGGCGTCCCGGGGAATTTCCCCGGCCGACCGTGTGGCCTGCGCCTTCTCCCGATTCTCGACCGGCATGTGGTCGATGATCGCCTCGGTGACCTCGCGGCAGGTCTCGATCAGCGGCAGCACCTGCTCCGGGAAGCGGGCCCCGAAGGCCTCTTCCAAGCCGGCCACGATCTCCATCCGCTCCAGCGAGTCGAGCCCGAGTTCGACGATGTTGGTGTCGAGCGTGAGGTTGCCCGCCCGCTCCTTGGCGACTCGGCGAACGTGCTCGAAGACCGTCTGCACGATCTCCTGCGGCAGCTCGCGGTCGGGGCGGTGGGCCCGGGTCGATTCGCCGAGCGGCCGCTGCCGGGCCAGCCGCGGCAGGGGGGGATCAGGCTCGGCCACGGGCTGAGCAGGCTCGAGCCAGCCGACGTGCCGCTCCACCACCTCGAGCGCGTTGTCGAGGAACTGGCGGCGGCAGGCGTGCCGCTGGATCTTGCCGCTCGAGGTCTTGGGCACGCTGTTGGGCCGCACGAACACGATCGCTTCGGCAGCCACTTCATGCTCGCGGGCCAGCCGGCTGCGGATCGCCTCCATCGCGGCCAGAATCTCGGGCCGGTCGCGGCGGCCCCGCTCGAGTTCGGCCACGATCACCACCCGCTCGCGGCCCTCGTGGTCCACGGCGAACGCCGCCAGCGAGCCGGCCCGCACGAGGGGCGACGCCTCCTCGACGGAGTATTCGAGGTCCTGGGGATAGTGGTTGCGGCCGCGGACGATGATCAGGTCCTTGAGCCGTCCGGTCACGAACAGCTCGCCGTTGTCGAAAAAGCCGAGGTCGCCCGTCCGCATGTAGGGACCCGGGTTGGGCCGCCAGCGGGCCACCACCTGGGCCGGGGCGTGCGGGTCGGGCTCGGCGAGCATGCCGCCGAAGGTTTCCTGCGTCGCCTCGGGGCGGTTCCAGTAGCCCTGGGCCACGCTCGGCCCGCTCACCCAGATCTCTCCCACCCGGCCCGGCGGCAGCGGCTCGTGGGTCTGGGGGTCTACGATCAACACGTCTTGGCCATCGAGTTCGCGGCCGCTGCCCACGAGCCGCCGGGCGTTGACCGTATCCTGCCGGACCGGTGCCACCGCCCCCGTCTCGATCGAGACCGCGTCGAAGGAGCGGATCACCGGCGGCTCGAACTTCATCCCGCCGGTGACCATCAGCGTGCTCTCGGCCAGCCCGTAGCAGGGATAGAAGGCCTCGCGGCGGAAGCCGCTCACGGCGAACGCCTCGCAGAAGGCGTCGATCGTCTCGGCCCGCACCGGCTCCGCGCCGTTGAAGGCCAGCGACCAGCTGGAGAGATCGAGCGCCGCACGCTGCTCGGGCGTGGTCTTTCGCACGCAAAGCTCGTAGGCGAAGTTGGGGCCGCCGCTGATGGTGGCCCGGTAACGGGAGATCGCCTGCAGCCACCGCAGCGGCTTCTGCAGGAAGGCCACCGGCGACATCAAGACGTTGAACTTGCCGCCGTAGAGCGGCACGAGGATGCCGCCGATCAACCCCATGTCGTGGAAGCTCGGCAGCCAGAACACGCCCGACTGGCTCCGCGTGATCTCGAAGGCCTGCATGATCCGCAGCGAGTTGTGGAGCAGGTTCTCGTGCGAGAGCATCACCCCCTTGGGCGTGCCGGTCGAGCCGCTCGTGTACTGCAGGAAGGCGAGGGTGTCGCCGTCGATGTCGGGGCGGTCCCAGCGGTCGCCCCAGGTGAGGTCCAGCTCGGAATCCACCTGCCAGGTGAGGTGGTCGAGACTCGGCGCCGTGGCGCCCAGGCTCTCAAACCGGTCGAGCACGTCACGGGTGGTGAGGGCCACCGCGGCGTCGGCGTCGGCCGCGATCGCCTCGATCCGCTCGACCGAGCGGTTTTTGCGGGGCGGGTAGGCGGGCACCGCGATCGCGCCGCCATAGAGGCAGCCCATGAACGCGGTGATGAAGTCGAGGCCCGAGGGGTAGAGCAGGAGGGCCCGCTTGCCCGTCATCCCCCGGTCCATCAGCCACGCGCCGACCGCCCGCGCCTTCCGGTCAAGCTCCGCGTAGGTGATGTTCAACTCTTCGTGCTCACCATCGAGCAGGAACGTGAACGCCCGGTCATGAGGCCGGTAGGCGGCCCGCTGCCTGAGGAGGTCAACGAGCGTGGGAGCGAAGGAGGCCTCGGTGGTCGGATTCGGGATCACGCTCTCTGTGCCTCCGCCCTCGACTCCCGCCGCTGTGGCGACGGTGCCAGGATGCCGAGGTGGTTCTTCGACCTCGGATCCGCCGCGCCGCCACAGTCTACCCATGCGGCCGCCACGACCGGAATTTCCGGAACAGGCAGATTTTCGCGGGCCTGGCCGGCTTTACGCGGCAGAACCGCCCGAGCAGGGGGCCTGAAACGCCCGCTCCAGCAGCACGAAGCGCTCGGGGCTGACCTCCTCGGCCCTGGCTTCCGGACCGAGCCCGACCGCGGCGTAGGCGGCCTCCACCCGGGCTCGGGCCTCCGGGCTTCCCTTGCCGCCGGCCAGCCGCAAGAGCACGCCGCGAAGCAGCTTGCGGCGGTGACAAAAGACATCGCGGATGAAGGCGTGAAAGCGGGACAGGTCGGGAATCGCCGTGCGTCGCTCCGGCTCGAGGTCGAGCCGGACGATCGCCGAGTCGACCTTGGGCCGTGGCCAGAACACGCTCGGCGGCAGGATCCTGACGATCTCCCCACGGCACTGGCAGCCCACCCAGACAGAGAGAGCGTTGTAGGCGGGCGACGCGGCCGCGGCCGTCATCCGCTCGGCCATCTCCCGCTGCACCGTCACCACCGCCGCGTCGAAGGGGCGGGGCAGGGCGAGCAGGTTGGAGATCAGCGGCGTGGCGACGCAATAGGGGAGGTTCGCCACCAGCAGCAACCTCCCGCCCGGCGAGGCGGCCCGGGCCGCCTCGACCGCCGCGAGCAGGGCCGGCGCGAGCCGATGCTTGGCCGCCAGCGCGTCCCCCTCGACCAGGGTCACGTTGTCGTGGTCGATGAGCCGGTCGCGGGCCAGCTGGGCCAGCCGCGGATCGATCTCGGCGGTCACGACGCGGCCGGCCAGGGCGGCGAGCCGCTCGGTCAGGGCGCCGGTGCCCGTGCCCACCTCCAAGACCACGTCGTCGGGGGCGATCGCCGCCGCGCGGGCCAGCAGGTCAAGCAGGTTCAAATCGACCAGAAAGTTCTGGCCGCGGCGGGCGTCGATGGTGAAGCCGACCTGGGAGAACAGCTCTTTGAGATAGGCCGTCGTCTGCCGCGGCGGGGCGGCCGGCGCGGAGCCTGGCTCGGGCGGGGCAGGTGGGTCGGTCGTCATGCGGCTCCCGGGCCGCTGGCGGCCAGCCAGCGGGCGACGTATTTGAAGACCAGATCGGTCTCGAGGTTTACCGCGTCCCCCTCGGCCAGGCTCCCGAGCGTCGTGACGGCCAGCGTGTGCGGGATCAGCGCCACGCTGAAGGTTTCTTGATCGACGTCCACCACCGTCAGGCTCACGCCGTCGATCGCCGCCGAGCCCTTGGAGGCCATCTGGGCGAGGAGGTTGCCGGCCGCGGCAAACCGGCAGGTGGTCCAGTCGCCCTCGTCTCGCCGGCTCCGGAGGCGGCCCAGGCCGTCGACGTGGCCGGTCACGAGGTGGCCGCCCAACCGGTCGGAGAGCCGCAGGGAACGCTCCAGATTGACCAGGCCGCCGGCGGCAAGGCGGCCGAGCGTCGTGCGGGCGAGCGTCTCCGGGCCGAGCTGAAACTCGAGCCGGTCGCCGTCGATCCGCACCACCGACAGACAGCAGCCGCTCACGCACACGCTGTCGCCGATCGCCGCGTCGGCCGCGACTTCCGCCGCCTCGACCAGGAGCCTGACGCCGGGCGGCTCGGGCATGACGGCGACGACCTTCCCGAGCGACTCGATCAGACCGGTGAACATGAAACAGTCTCGCTCGACGGGGCGGGGCACTCGCAGCGGCCCCGCAGGGCCGTTGCCCGCACGCCCGCAGGATACCGCCGGATTCGACCACAATCATGCCCGCCCCGAAAACCACTTGCACGTCGCCACCCCGCCGTCACAATCAACGCCGTTCCCGGCCCGGCTTTCGGCCAACCATCACCTCGGAGGTTCCATGTCCACGATCGTCGACATCCACGCCCGCCAGATTCTCGACAGCCGCGGCAATCCCACCGTCGAGGTCGATGTGACGCTCGCCGACGGAGCCTTCGGCCGCGCCGCCGTGCCGTCGGGGGCGAGCACCGGTGCCCACGAGGCCTGGGAGAAGCGCGACGGCGACAAGGGCGTGTATCTGGGCAAAGGCGTGATGGCGGCGGTCGAGAACATCAACACCCGGATCGCCGAGGAGCTCGAGGGCTGCGACGCGCTCGACCAGACGACCGTGGACGAGCTGATGATCGAGCTCGACGGCACACCCAACAAGAAGGATCTGGGCGCCAACGCGATCCTCGGCGTCTCGATGGCGGTGGCCCACGCCGCGGCCGAGCACTGCGGCCTGCCGCTGTATCGCTACCTGGGCGGTGCGGCCGCCCGGCTGCTGCCGGCCCCGATGATGAACATCATCAACGGCGGAGCCCATGCCGACAATCCGCTCGACGTACAGGAGTTCATGATCCTGCCGCTCGGCTTCGACTCGTTTGACGCCGCGTTGCGGGCCGGCGTGGAGACCTTCCACGCCCTCAAGAAGGTGCTCAAGGACAAGAAGCTGGCCACCAGCGTCGGCGACGAGGGGGGCTTCGCCCCGCACATCGGGAGCTGCGCCGAGGCGCTCGAGGTGATCCTGGCGGCGATCGGCAACGCCGGCTACAAGCCGGGCGAGGAGATCGCGATCGCGCTCGATGTGGCGGCCACCGAGTTTTACGACGCCAAGACCGGCACCTATTCGATCGAAGGCAAGTCGCTCGACTCGGCCGGGATGGTGGGCTTCCTGGCCGACCTGGCCGGCAAGTATCCGATCGTGTCGATCGAGGACGGCTGCTCCGAAGACGACTGGGCCGGCTGGAAAATGATCACGGAGCGGCTCGGCGAGCGGGTGCAGTTGGTGGGCGACGACCTGTTCGTCACCAACTCCGAGCGGCTCGGCCGCGGGATCGCCGAGGGGGTCGCCAACTCGATCCTCGTAAAGGTCAACCAGATCGGCACGTTGACGGAGACGATTGCCGCCGTGCAGCTGGCCCATCGCTCGGGCTACACCTCGATCTCCAGCCATCGCAGCGGCGAGACCGAGGACGCCACGATCGCCGATTTGGCCGTGGGGCTCTCGACCGGCCAGATCAAGACCGGCAGCGCCTCGCGGAGCGACCGGATCGCGAAGTACAACCAGTTGCTGCGGATCCAGGAATCGCTGGGCGACGGCGCAGTCTACGCCGGCCACGACGTCCAATCGCGGTGGCCGGGCATGGCGTGAGCCTTGCGCCGTTCAACGGTTGAAGGCGAGGTTAGCGCGGGAAGTGGTCGCGGACCACTTCCAGGAACTCCTCGCGGGCCACGACCCGGGAGACGCGGCCGCGGAACTCGCGGGCTCCGGGCAATCCCTGGGCGTAGGCGCAGGCGAACTTCCGCATGAGCAGCGTGCCCCGCTCCACGCCGAACCGGTGGCAGACCAAGTCGTAGTGGTGGAGCACGATCTCCCGCTGCTCGGCGAGCGTCGGGTCCGGAGGCGGCGTGTCGCCGCGGAGCAGGGCGGCCACCTGGGCGAAGATCCAGGGACGGGCCAGCGCCTCGCGGGCGATCATCACGCCGTCCACCCCGCTCTCCCGCAGCCGGCGGACGGCCGTCTCCGCCGAGTCGATGTCGCCGTTGCCCACCACCGGCAGCCGTGACACGCTCCGCTTGACGGCGGCGATCGCCTCCCAGTCGGCCTCGCCCTTGAAGAACTGGGCCGCCACGCGGCCGTGCACCGTCAGGCAGGCGGCCCCCGCCTCCTCGACCTGCTGGGCGACCTCGATCGCCGTCCGGCAGGTGTCGCTGCAGCCGAGCCGGATCTTGGCCGTCACCGGCACGCCGTCGCAGGCTTCGACGACCCGGCGGACGATTCCGCCGATGCGGTCGGGATCGCGAAGCAGCCAGGAGCCGCTGTGGGCCTTCTCGGTAACCTGCCTGACGGGGCAGCCGAAGTTGAGATCGACCACGCTCACCTTGAAGTCATGGGCCAGGCGGCGGCCGACGGCGGCCAGATTGTCGGGATCGTTGTCCCACATCTGGACGGCCAGCGGCCGGGGCTCGTCGCGAACGCCCCAGAGCCGGTCGGGGTGCTCTCCCCGGGCAGAGTCCAGCCAGATCGCGCTGCGGGCGGCGATCATCTCGGTCGCGAGCAGGCCGGCGCCGCCGAACTCGCGGACCACCTGCCGGTAGGCGAAGTTGGTGTAGCCGGCCATCGGCGCCTGGAGCACCGGCGGATCGACGACGACCGGCCCGATCACGAGCGGGGCGGGGGCGGCAAGCGGGGCCGTGGTGGCGAGAGTGTCGGGGACGGATGCGATCATGCCGCCCATCGTACCAACGGCCCGACGCGGCTCACTCGACCCGGCCCGCCGGCGGAAGCGAGGCCGGCGGCAACGTGGCCGCCGTCGGCAAGCCCGATCCGGGCGGCGCCACCGCCTCGCCCGGTGGCTCCGTCGGCGGCCGCCACTGGATCGGCGTGCCGATCAGCATCGCCACGAACTGGTCGTCGGGAAGCGAGAGCTCCGCCACCGCCATGGCGTATTCGGCGATCTCGAGGTTGTAGGTGCGAACGGCCTCGAGGAAGTCGCCTTGCTGGCCGACCAGCGCGGCGTGGGCCGCGATCACCGCTTCGATCGGCCGGTGGCCCTTGGCATGGTCGGCCTCGGCCATCGTCATCGCCTTCTCGGCGGCCAGCACGGCCGCGGCCCGGGCCGCCAGGGCCTCGTGCCGGGCCGGCAGGCTGCGGACGATCGCCCGCACCCGGCCCGTGGCGATCCGGTTGGCGAAGATGGCCTCGAAGTGGGTCTGGTAGGGATCGGCCAGCGGCCGGTCCACCGGCCACGGAAGCGGCTCCCCCACCGGCAGGCGGGCCAGGTCCACGAGTTCCTGCTGGGCCGTGTTGAGCCGGGCCCGCGCGTCGGCCAGATCGGCGCGGGCCGCGGCGGTGGCGACGTCGAGCGTGGCCCGGTCATGCGGGTCGGCGCCGGGGGCCACGAGTTCG
>JBIKXY010000358.1:0-2708 GCA_044355515.1 Pirellulales bacterium | reverse complement strand
GCAGCGGCCGATACAATGGCGGGGCTGATGAGCGGCACACCGGAGCCCGCGGTACCCCCGCCGAGCCCCGCAGGAGCAGGTCGATGCCAGCCAACCCATGCCTGATCCGCGCCGCGACCGGGCTCGTTGCCGCGTTGATTTTGGCATCGACTCCAGCGGCCGCCGCCCAGCCGGCGACGCTCCCGGGAGGCGGGCCCGGGACGGGGGGCTCCGCCGCTTCCCCGGGGGCGACCCGCGAGGAACTCCTCCGCAGCTGGGATCTCGATGGCAACGGCAGCATCAGCAAGTCGGAGGCCGATATCGCGCGGGCGCGGATGCGACGCACGCGGCTCGAGATGCAGCTCGGCGCCGGCATCGACCCGTTGACCGGCCGGTCGCGGACCACCGAGGGCGCAGAGCCCGCCGGCGACGAGCCTGACCAGGAGCCACTCTTTCAGTTGCCCCCTGAATCGCCCGCCAGCCAGCCGCGCCACAGCAAGGAGGATGCGCTTCCCGGCCTGCGCGCCCCCGGGACGCGGCCACCGCCTGTTGCCGGACCGATGCTGCCGCGGCCCGGCGGGCCGCCGGTGACGGGCGAGCAATCCACGCCAGCCGCACCTCCTCAGGAGCGTTCCGCGCGGGCTTCGTGGCTGCCGCCCCAGCGATCTGCCCCGGCTGCCACTGGGGGGGTTCGGGCCGGCGCCCCGGCGGCTGTGCCCGGCTACGGCTCGGGAGCCTGGGGCTCCCTGAATGCCGGCCGGCCCTCGGGAGCCCCAGCGGCGATCCCCGGCGCCGCCACCCCATCCGGTGGCCTGCTGCCTTTTGGGAGACCGCCGGGCCGCACGGGATCCATCATCCTGCCGCCCGTGCCGGGTCGCACCCTCGGCCCGGCCGCGCCACGAATCCCGCCGCCGCCCGCCGCGCGGCCGCCCGCGGCTCCCCGGATCACTGCCGACGAGATTGGCGCCGAGCGGCCGTGACGAATCCAACCGGTGGCAGCAAACACTCCAAGACCCCGCCGCTCGCCGGCCAACCCGGGCCCGTGCTGGTGCTGGCCGACAATGAGGCCATCGCTCGGCGAGCCCCTGCCTGGGCTGCCGAGTTCCTGGCGGCCGGCAGGCCGCACCGCGTGCGGCTGGTCGGCCCGGTGGCCGGCGACGTCGACGGCCTCGTCATCGAGGCGGTGAATCTCGCCGCGACGGCCATTCTGGCGGCGGGCGGGAAGGAGGCCATGCAAGCAGGCCGGGCGGTGGCCGCGCGGCTCAGCCTGCCGCTCTTGCTCGAGAGCGACGCGGCGGTTTTTGGCAAATAGCCGTCCTGTTTCGCGATGCCTCCCACGACGCCCACCCGCGACGTGAAGCGGGGTCGAGGGATCGCTAGACTTCGACGACACCCTCTCGCCTCGGCATCACCTCAGGACACCTCGTTCATGGGCCGCGCTCTTCTCCTCGTCGTCACGATCGCCACGTTGCCGCTGGGCGCCTGCCGCGGATTCGCCCGGGCCGACACCGTCGATCTGCCGCCGTCGCCGACCGGCACCGCCACCGCCGACGTGATCGTGGCCCCGGGCATCCCGGACGACTTCGCTCCGGTCCGCGCGGCGATCGCGACGGTGAGCCGCGATGGTGGCCGCCGCTACCGTGTGGTCGTCGTCGACTCCAGGGGCGACAGGGGCGGAGCCGCCTCGCTCCTGCCGCGACTCGTCGATCGCTGGTGGGAGTCGCGCGGCCAGGGGGGCGGCTACGACCCCTCCACCGACGTCACGATCCTGCTCGACATCGGCGATCGCTCGATCGCCATGGATGCGCCCCCGGCTCTGCTGGCCTCCGCCGGGCTCGACCTCGACCGGCTCGAGAGCCGGGTGATCCGTAAGGCGTTCGTGCCCAAGGCCCAGGACAAGAAGTATGCCGAGGGCCTGGCCGACCTGGTCACCACCACCGAAGAGACGATCACCGGCGGGATCGCCGCCCAGGCGCGGCGGGCCGAGCAGCAGAAGGTGTTTTGGAGCACGACGCTGCCGCTTTTGGCGATCTCGTTCGCCGGCCTGGGCGCCGCGGTCTGGCTCGGGTCCAAGCGGGCTCGGCATGCCAGCCGCAAGGCGGCCGCCAGCGAGCGGCTCGCGGCTTTCAAGCAGGAGGTCGTCGAGCTCTCGGATCTGCTCGATTCCCAGCGGGAGCGGCATCGGATGCTGCCCCACGCGGATCCCGACTTCCAGACGCCGATGGTCGGCATGACCAGGAACGCCTACGACGGGGTGCAGGAGTCGATCGGCCGCTATCGCGAGCGGTGGCTGGGCCTGATGGACGTGTGGGAAAGGGCCGAGGCTCGCCTGGGCGAGGAGCGGTTCCTGGGCACGGCGGCCAGCGACGACGTGCTTGCGATGCTTGATTCGGCCGAGGCCCGGCCGCCGCTCGACGAGGTGGCCGCCGCCTGCCGCGGTCCGCTCGACGCGCTCGAGCAGGCCCACGAACGGGCTCGGGAGTTGGCCGGCTCGCTCGACTCCGACCTCGCGGCCGCCCGCGCGAAGCTCGACGCCCTCGCCGGCCGCGGCCGCTCGGCCGCGGCCTTCGAGCCGGACCTCGCCGCGGCCGCCCGCAGCCGGGAGCTCGGCGGCTTCGACGTGGAGCCCGATCCGATCGCCGCCCGAGGCCGGTTCGAGGATGCCCGGGGCGGGATCGCCGCCGTGGTCGCACGGGTCGAGGCCATCGAGGCGGCCGACGATCGTCGGC
>JBIKXY010000393.1:0-2715 GCA_044355515.1 Pirellulales bacterium | reverse complement strand
GTTACGGGTATTGGCGCTTCTATCTTTACCGGATTTGGAGCGCCGGTTCTCAAAGGGGGTAAAGCGCTCAGCGAGACTTTAGCGACCGTTCCGGGGATGTCGCGGACGCTTCGTGGCGTTGGCGTTGAGACTGGCGAGAACGCGGCTCTGGCTTACGGAGTGGGCGCAGGCGCTGCGCCTGCGGGGTCTGACCGCAACATGGCCGGCACGCGGAGCGCTGCTGACCCGCTCAACTACGTTAGCATCGAAGCTGCTCGTGCTGTCCCCCGCGCACTCAAGGCGCTGGACGCTCCCGCCACGCCAACCAACGCGGGCGGCGCAAATCTGCGTCAGCCAGCCCCGCAGATGCCTCCCGTGGCCCCTGCCGTCGCTGCCACGCAGAACGCCCAGCAAGTCCCCACACAGCCGCAAACCGCCACGGCCCCGCCAGTACCCCCGACACCGCCAAACGCACCAGCGGTCACGGCAGGCGCACCACAGCCCGTTCCCGCTCGCTCCCGCGCCGAACAGCGCGCCGACGATCTGCTGATAAAGAAACTGGCGGCAGACGGCATCACGATGGATGACGTGCGCAAGATCCAGGCGAGGCTTGCCCGCCGTGGCGACAGCGGCGTCTATGAGACGATTGGCGAAATCGCAGCCCTGACGGACAAGTCCTCTGGCGCGAACCTGCGTGGCCTCCAGATGGCCGGCGGCGCTGCTCCCGGCCCGCTGCAAGAGGCGCTTGTTGGCCTCGTCAATCAGAACACCGACAAGCTGTCGCCTCGTCTCAGCCGGGGCGCGACGCGCGCGACGGGCCAGAAGGCAGACAACGCCGTTGCTACTCTGGACGAGCTGGAAACGCGTCTCCGCACTGAAGCGGCCCCAGCCTATGACACAGCCTATGCCACCCCCGTTGATCCGCAGGTGTTTGCCAACGAGATCGTGCCGGTTCTGAACACGCCGAGCGGGCAGAAGGCCCTTCAGGCTGCTCGCAACAACCTTGCTTCAGTAGCGGCTGACCTTCAGGCGCGTGCGGCGCGCGGGGCGTCTGAGCGTGCCACTATGGAATCGCAGCGTGCTCAGGCAGCGGTCAAGTCGATCGACGACTTCATGGCCGATCCTGTTCGCGGCACAGCCATTCCGACGACGATGGCGCTGGACTACACAAAGCGCGCCTTTGACGATGTCATCGCAAATGCTGGATTTGGTTCGGACACAGCCCGCATTGTTGGCGGAACGAAGCGCAACTTTGCCGACAGCGTGAGCCAAGCCACGGGCGGCGAGTACGGTAATGCGCTCGGCGTGTTTGAGGATGTCAAACGTCTGGAAGATGCCTTTGATGTCGGCACTCAGGCGCTGAACAAGAAAACGTGGGAACTTCAGCGCGACATGGCGAAAGGCCGCAATGGCTCGCCTTGGACCGCAGGCGAGATCGAAGCCCTTGCAATGGGCGTCGCCCGCAACATCGAGGATCTGATCGAGGCCAACAACCAGAGCGCGCTGACAAAGCTCCTGAAGGACAAGGCGCTCAAGAACATGGCGACGGCGCTCGGTAGCCAGAAGGCTGCCGATATGTTCGAGGAGACAATCCGCAGGCTTGGCGCAAACCGTGAGTGGGGCAGGCGCGTTGCAGGTGGTTCTGACACGGCGATGCGTCAGGCTGCTATCCGTGACGCCGGCATGGAAGGCGAGGACGCCGTCACGCGCGTGCTCGACCGTGTCGAAACCTCGGGCAACCAGTTCTCTCTGCCGGGCCTTGTCAACGATGTGGCCGTCAAGCCGATCGCACGCACGGCGAAGGACATCTACCAGCGTCTCCGCTATCCTGGCGTCTACGATGAGGAAGTGAACCGCGCCCTGATCCCGCTCATCGGGAAGCCGATGACCGAGGGCAATCTCAACGAGGTCATCCGTCGCGTTGAAGCGCGCATGGCTGAGAAGGGGTTGATCCCTCCGGCTCAACCTGCTGCGGTTGCTGCACCGCCTCCTGCTCCGCGTCGCCGCCCGCGTGGCCCCGGTGGCAGCCCGCCCGGCACGACCTCGTCAGCCTCTGCGACCGGCACGGGCATAGTTGCTGGCGGCGTCCTTGGGGCTATGGCTCCTGCCGATGACGAGAACCAGCAGCTCATGAACGCGCTGTTCGGCGCTGCGGGCGGTGGCGCTCTCGGCGCTGGTGCAGGCCGTCTCGCGAGGGGCTCCACGCCCAAGGGACCGCCTCCTGCTTCTGGCGCTTCAAGGCCCCCACCAGTGAGGAACGGCCTCGGAGGCGGGAAGCCATCTCTGCCTATGGATGAGCCCTCTCGAATGCAGAGAGCGAGAGAGCAGGGGTTTGATGTCGATAATCGCGTCTATCACGGAAGCAGCAAAAGCGGCGGCTTTGACGAGTTCCAAACGTCAGAGCGTGGGCGTTTTGGTCCCGGCGTTTACTTCTCGGAACAGCCCGGCGTTGCGGGTAAGTACGGCGAGGCGAAACCTTACGTTGTGCCGACGAATGACCAGCTTTTCGACGCCATGCCAAGCTGGAACTCGTTGAGTGATGATGTCGAACAGCGTATCATCAAGCAACTTAAACCGAACGAGCGCGAGAAGCTTGCCGCGCTGAAAAACTGGTACAAGCGAGAGGGCGAGGCATTCTGGGAGGCGCTCCGTCGCTCCGTCGATGGAGATGATAAAATACTAGCCGACGCCAGAGCCAGCGAGGTCATTCAGGCGGCTGGCTTCAAGGGCATTCGC
>JBIKXY010000122.1:0-8657 GCA_044355515.1 Pirellulales bacterium | reverse complement strand
AACGAAAAAAAAGCCGCCGGCGACGCTCGACCGCTGCCCACCACGAGGCCATTTACATCTGCGACTCCTGCGGCGAAGAGATCGTGGTGCCGGTGGACGTTTCAGCCGGCTCGCACCAGGACTACGTCGAGGATTGCCCGGTCTGCTGCCATCCCATGCACCTCCACGTCGAGATCGACCCTGACGGCGAGGCCTATGTCCAGGGCGAGCACGAGTAGCCTGTCGGTACCCTGCCCTCAGTCGAGCCCAGAGAGCCCCGGGATCAGCAGCCTGGCCAAGGCACTCGGCTTCGGCAGGAGGTCGAGTGTGAAGATGCCTGCCACGTGCAGCCTGATCGGCACCCCGAACCGCCTGAACGTCCGGAACAGGGGCGCAAACGATCCTGCCAAGCGTCTCGCGGCCCACGCCGTTTGAAAACCGGGCACGGTCAGTCGTACCCCGGACTCGTCTGCATCGATCACGACCGGACGACAATCCCACGTTGCCGTGAGTCGCCCGGCCAATGTCAGTTTGGGGACGTACCCGTGTCCCGCGTCCGGATTTTCATGATTCCGTGCAGCACCCACTCCGCGTGCTCGGCCGACGACCCGGTGCCGCTGGGAATCTTGATATGCAAGTTGTCGAACTCGTAGGTGATCTCAGCCCGACGACCCGTGAGGTTGTCGTACAGGCCGATCAACAGGTCAGGCCAGGTGTTTGTCTGCTTCTCCGACACGGCTGCGTCTCCAGGGAAGATCTCTCAATGCCGAAACTATAGGCGCTGGCCTTCCCCGAGGGAGGCCCGCGCGGGACTGTGGGGCTTCGAAAGTGCTTCCTGCGGCGAGTCCACGACCCCGGCATACTCTAGGCCGATCCGACGATCCGCTGACTCCCGGGCAAGATAGGCTCCGCATGACGGCTGAAGGTTTCTTTCGCCTGACCAACACGCTCGCCTTGGTTGCGTGGATCGCCTTGATCCTGCTCCCGGGCAGGAAAGCGGTCTCAGGCTGGCTTTGCGCCGTGATCGTGCCGGGCCTGCTCGCGCTGGGCTACGCCGGCGTGATCGGCTGGAAGTTGGCCACGAACGGGCCGCCCCCGGGCGACGTCATGACGCTCTCGGGCCTGCGGGCCGTGTTCAACGACGACTGGGTCTTTGCCGCGGCCTGGACACACTACCTGGTGTTCGACATGGTGGTCGGAGCCTGGATCGCCCGCGACAGCGTGAGGCTGGGCATGCCAGCGCCGCTCAGGACCGTCTCGCTCGCGCTCACCTTCCTGTCTGGGCCGGTCGGATTCCTGGTCTACATCACGGGCCGGTGGTTTCTGCGACAAGAAACAAGCGTCGAGTAACCGGCGAGACGACGCCAAGGACGCAGCCGAGGGCCATTCCTGATCCACAGCGATACCATCCTCTCGCAGAAATCCTACGGCTCGCTGCTCGCAGCGGGCGAGGCCCGAAAGGCGGGCCGCGATCCAGTTTCCCGGAAGTGTCTCGAAGCTGGCGCCCCGTTCCGGCTGGACACGTCCGCGGCAAGCAGGCTCGTGCGGGGGCGCTTTTCTTAAGGTTCGTCGCTCGGTTCAAGCCGCCCACCCCGGAGTTCTCCCATGCGCAGCCAACCCAGTCGGATCACTTTTCTTGCTCTTGGCATCTCCAGCGCCCTGATCACGCACGGCTGCGCGCAAAAGACAGTTGAGGAACCGCAGCAGCGCACGGTTCACAAGATCCCGTCAGAGCCGTCAGAGCCTTCTGCGGGCAATCCCGAGACACCATCAACCCCCCAGACCGATTCCGCAGTCGCCGCAGCCCTGAAAGCCAAACACGAGTTTCAGGAAACGCTCGCCGAGAAGCTGCGGCGGCTCGACGAGCAGAGGCGGGAACTGCAGCTCAAAGTGGCGACTCTCACGGACCAGGCAAAAGCAGGCTGGGCGGAGAAGTTTGCGGACCTCGACGCCAAGCGCAAGGTGGCTGAGGCGAAACTCGACGAGATTCGGTCGGCCTCCGGCGAGGCATGGGAGCGGCTGCGTGAAAGCTCTCAGGCTGCCTGGCAGGAACTCGAGCAGGCTCTCGAGAAGGCTGCCGCGGAGTTCTGAGCCAAACGCCCCGGGAAAGGGCCGAAAAATCAGGCCGGCCGGGCCTGCGTGATGGTCAGCGCGAGAGCCAACGGGCAAGCGGACGGGATCGGCTCGCCCCGCCGGTAGGCGCCGAGCAGCTCCTTGGACCGCTGGGCGAGCATCCGGCGGACCTCGCGGCGCTGGCCCTTCACGCGGGCGATCTTCATCGTGTCATAGCCGGTCGTCTGGTGCCGCATCCACGCGATCACGGCGGCCTCGGCCCGCCGCTCGATCGGGATCCGCTTGGTGCGGGCCACGGTGCCGCTGCCGACGGGTGTGGCGTGCGTGGCGACGGCAGTCGCGAGCTTCCTCGCGAGTTCCGCATGCCGCTCATGAAACGCCAGGAAGGCCACGACGGCCGCCTGAAAGTCCTCCACGTACTCTGCCTGCTGCGTCTCACGACGGCGGACGTCAGCCTCCCGGCGCTTGGCGTAGGTGAGCGTGGATCGCTCCGCTGCGAGGGCTCCTTGGACCTGCTCGATCACTTGTCGCGGAGCCCAGATGCCGCGTGAAAACATCCGGCGGCCGACCTTCTCCTGGACCAGCCAAAACTCCCCGGCGGCCTTCACGCGGCGGGTCAGGGCGGCGTCACCGGGCGGCACAAGTTCCCAGCCGACCGGGATCGGGAGTGTCTGCCCCGCGGCGGTCCGGACGGTGTCGGAGGTCGGGCCGGGAAGAAACGTCTGGCCGGGCATGGCTGTGGTTTGGCATGATCGAGCCGGTTCGGCCGGCAGCGGAGGGGCACTGATAGCGCAGCGTAAGAAACGCCCCCGGAAACGTTCAACCTTGGCCCGCCACGAGGCCGTCTACACGGATAAAGCAACACCCCTTCTGTAAATCCGGGTTTTCAGAGGTGGGTCATCTGGCTTCCTTGGTCAGGTAGGCACGTTCGGTTTCCCAGTCGTCGCTGATTTCGGAGAGGACGGCAGAGGCGAGCCGCAGGAGCGAGGCTTCGTTCAGGAAGAACGAGCTGCCCTCCTGCCGCTGCCCCCGGCCCGCTTCGAGACCTTCCGCAAGGTCAAGTCGATCGGCCCCCGGACGCACGCCTGGGCCGAGGCGGTCGGGGCCGCCAGAGGCATCGAAGGTCACCGCGTGGTCGCCCGGGCGATCCATCGCCGTCAGAGTCGCCCATCCATGGGCGAAGGTTTTTGGAGCCATGGCACAGGCACTTCTGCCGGCACCAAAAGCCATCGCCCCGTGGAGGCGAACCCACGGGGCGACGCAGGCGAAGCAGAGTGCCTGTGGTCCGGGTATCGCTCGCCGGGTTGCTCCTCAGCAGAGCCCGACTGCCGTTCACCGGACAGTCCAACCATAGCACCTGATCCGTCAGCGTGACGCACCGGGTTTATCCGTGTCACCCCTTGGAGCCCGCCCCATGAACGAACCCCTCCGCACCACCCTTCGCCAGCTCCGGCTCTCCGGCCTGGCGGCATCCCTCGAAATCCGCCTCCATGAGGCCCAGGCCAACCGCCTCAGCCACATCGAGTTCCTCGAGCTGATCCTCCAGGACAAGCTGACCGTCCGCGATCACCGCACGCTCGAACGCCGCGCCAAGCTGGCCTGCTTCCGCGCCTTCAAGCCCCTCGACCGGTTCGACTGGGACTTCAACACCTCGCTGCCCCGAGATCAGCTCTTCACCCTCGCCACCTGCCGGTTCCTCGCCGAGCAACGCGACGTGCTCCTGATGGGATCCCCCGGCACCGGTAAGACCCACATCGCCCAGGCCCTCGGTTACGCCGCCATCAAGCAGGGCCGAACCGTCCTCTACCGCTCGATCTTCGACGTCGTCCGCGACGTCCTCCACGAAGAAGCCCTCGACCAGGACGATTCGTCGCCGGCCCGCACCCTGCGGCCCGACCTCCTGATCATCGACGACATGGGCATGCAGCAGCCGCCCAAGCGGAGCGGCGAATACCCCTTCGAGATCATCATGCGCCGCCACCAGACCAGAAGCACCATCATGACCAGCAACCGGCCGCTCGAAGACTGGGGCAAGCTCCTGGGCGACGTGCCCAGCGCCTCGGCCATCCTCGACCGGTTCCTCGAGCATGCCGAGATCGTCACCTTCCAGGGCCGCAGCTACCGGCTCAAGAACCGCCAAGCCCCCGAAGACCCGAAGCCTGCCGACCCCAAAACCGACCAGCCCGCGCCGCCAAAACCGGCCACTGCGCCAACCGGGAAAGAGCGGGGAATCCGGCCGCCCAAGGGCCGCACGACCGACAACGAAGGCAGATCCTGAACCCGGCCCCTTGCATCAACGACCGAATCCGAGGATTCTTCCACCCAACACCCCCACCTGGTGGCCGGTTTTGAAGCGCCGATGAGTGGCCAGTTTTTGGCGCGCCGAATGACAATCGTGGACCGCCGCAATTTAGCCCCCACCTTGATTTGGAGCGGACCGGATGAGCAGTAACGACCGCAGCGAGGCCCGAAGCGTGATCCTGAGATTGCGTCGCTATCGCGATCGCATTGACGACATTACCGGAGTCGATGGCGGCGGTGTCGCCGCCGGTGCGCCTGCTGGGACCGCCGCTCAACGCCGACTGGCCTCACTGAAGAACGATCTGGACCACGACGCCCACGAATGTGAGATCGGCAGAAGGCGGGCTGTACAGTCGGATTGCGAACAGACGTTTCTGTGGCCCGCACTCCGAGAGGCGGCCGGGGCGATCATGGAGCAATCCGGCCCCCGCCTACTGGACGCTCATGCAAAAAAGGAACTGCGGGCGGCCCGGGCCCACATTCTCAACTACCTTGAGCAGTTGGAGGGTCTCTACCCCACCCTCTAGCCACGAGATACCTTTGCTATTCCCAAGATTGTGATCTATCCTACTGGAGTTGGTTCTGGACGACGCTAGTTGCGCGGTGGCCGATCGGCCGCGATTGCCGCTTCTTTTCCTCGCCTTTACCCTCTGGCGGGCTGCCACTTTCTGGCCCTTTCGATGTGACCCCGAAAGTTCATTTGGGTCATCGGTAGGAGTGTTTTGTTCATGGGTAAGAAACTTTACGTCGGCAATTTGGCCTATAGCGTCACGAGCGAATCGCTCGAGCAGATGTTTCTCGAGTTTGGCGCCGTCACGAGCGCGCAAGTGATTCAGGATCGTGAGACGGGCCGCAGCAAAGGCTTCGGATTCGTCGAGATGCAGGCAGACGATGCCGCGCAGCGGGCGATCAGCGGCATGCACGAGAAACAGTTGGACGGTCGGTCCCTCACCGTAAACGAGGCCAAGCCCCGTGAGAGCGGTGGTGGCGGCGGCCGAGGTGGCTACGGCGGTGGCGGACGCCGCTACTAAGCCGGAGCGACTCCAAACGGCACATGTTGTCAGGGCCGGAGCGCGTCGTGAAGGCGCTCTCCGGCCCTCTTCTTTGCCACGGCAGCGCGGTTGATCCGGTAAACCGCATGCCGATGCCCTGCGGCTCAACGCTTCGCCGCCAACCGGCTACACACCACGATGGCCGCCCTTGATGTCGTTTCGGTAGCCGTGACTGCTGGCGACAAGATCGGGAGCCTGCGGCAGTGGGCCTCGGGTCTGTGCCTCTGGGCGTATCGGGGGGGTGTATTCGCGTGTGGAAAGTGGCAGTGGCGGGAGGGTGCGGAGAGTCGCGCGGGCTGATTGAGGCTGGCCGTGAAAACAGAGAGGGGAGCAGGCCCGTGTGGCGACCTGCTCCCCTCGCGTTGGAATCACGTTGGCTGGTGCGTGTCAGGCCCGCTTGCGACGGCGGAACACGACACAGCCGCCGCAGGCCAGACCGGCGAGGGCCATGGGGTAGGTTGAGGGTTCGGGGACGGCCCCGACCGTGATCGGTTCCGACATCGCATACAGGGGACGGACGGTCGTCGGATCCAAGTTGTCGAACGCAGCCCAGCCGTTGGCGAGCGCGCCAGCGCGTTAGTGCAACATTCTTTCCGTAAATCGCCGGTGCGTGCCTGACCGAGGCTGCGGCAGAACCTGCGGGCGTCCTGCGAGACCGACTTTGCGGAGCGGTACCCGGCCCATGTCGTCGCCAAGTGGCTTGGCCATTCGCCGAAGGTAGCCGCCGAGCACTACCTGATGTCCCGAGAGCACCACTTCCAGGACGTGGTCAACGGCGAGATG
This sequence comes from Pirellulales bacterium, assembly GCA_044355515.1. Lineage (GTDB taxonomy): Bacteria > Planctomycetota > Planctomycetia > Pirellulales > UBA1268 > QWPN01. Next base: position 2,469 of record JBIKXY010000122.1, on the reverse strand, counting down.
AAGCCGACGTCGCGGCCCGCCTGCCCTGCCCCTCAGCCTGCCCTGCCGCCGGCGAGCACGGGTGCCGATGCTGACTCGGCCAGCCAAGTGGTCAGCGCGGGGGCGAATCTCTGCGACGCGAAATGCGACGCTACTGCGACGCCGCAGGGGTCCGCACTTGCCGGCACCGAGCCGCACGAAACGACAGAACCCGCTGCCACCACTCGGGTTGCAGCGGGTTCTGCGGAGATTACGCCAGTTCTCAGAACCGGCCCGCGGCAGGAAGCCGCGAAAAAAACAGCCGGCAGGGGCCATGGATGGCCCTGCCGGCGTGAAATGGCGGGGACAGGATTCGAACCTGCGACCTCGAGGTTATGAGCCTCGCGAGCTACCGGGCTGCTCCACCCCGCGACAGTTGTTTTGTTGAGCCTCGAGTATCAGGGCTGCGGCGATCGGTCGCCACGAAACACTTTTACCGTTGCCGACCGGCATAGGCGACCGACTGCCGACATCGGAATAATAGAGGCTCGGGGTCCCGAAGGGAAGCCCGTGCTCGTCACGGGCCGCACGACCCCGATTTCCGGACACGCCCGCGATGCCCCCCATGCCCCCGCCGCCGTCCGGCTCCCGCGGGCCCAGCCAGCCCAAGACGCTCGTGGGGGGCCTGCCCTGGCAAAAGCAGGCGGAGCCTGCCCCGGCGCCCCAGTCGGAGTTTGACGTCGGGCCGCTGGTCGTGCCCGGCATGCCCGTGATCCGGCAGCAGCCCGCCGCCAACGGGCCCGGCCGAGCGGCCGACCAGCCGGCAGAGCCCCGTTTCCTGCGGCAGCGGCTCGACGACTGGATCCACCGGAGCCCCCCCTTCTCCGTCAGCCTCTCGGTGCACGTGGTCGCCATTCTGATCCTGGCGCTGATCTTCTTCCCTCGCGACGAGCAGCCCACCGTGAAGCTCGATCTCTCGTTCGCCTCCGAGGAGATCGTCGAAGACGACACGAAGGGCGTGCAGGTCGTCGCGTCCGAAGAGCCGGAGACGGAGCCCGAGCCGGAGGTCTCGGAGACGGAACAGCCGCCGATCGAGGATCCGGTGGCGGCTCCGGTGATGGTCGAAGAGGTCGCCGAGTCCGGCGTCGGCGCCACCGTTGCGGCCGTGCCGCAGAGCGTGCCGATCGGGTCGCTGCTCGACGGCCGGCAGGAGGGTCGCCGCGAGGCGCTGGTGCGGGCCTTCGGCGGCAGCGACGCCACCGAGGCGGCCGTGGCCCGGGCGCTCGCCTGGCTCGCCAAACAGCAGCGGCAAGACGGCCTCTGGAGCCTGCAGGGCCCCTACGTGAACGGCGGCTCGAAGGAAAATCAGGTCGCGGCCACGGCCATGGCTTTGCTCGCCTTCCAGGGGGCGGGCAACACGCCGCGGTCGGGCCGCCACAAGCAGGTGGTCACCAAGGCCTGGCGGGCGCTCATCAAGCGGCAGCTCCCCGACGGTCAGTTCGATGTGCCGCCCCTGCCGTCCCACCACACCCTCTACACCCACGCCCAGGCCAGCTACGCGATCTGCGAACTCCTGGGCATGACCAAAGATGCCGCGTTTGCGGAGCCGGCCCGCCGCGCGCTGGCCTACGCGGTCGCCGCCCAGGGGGCCAACGGCGGCTGGCGGTATTCGCCCCGCGAGCCCGGCGACATGTCGGTGACCGGCTGGTTCATGATGGCGCTGATGAGCGGCAAGATGGCGGGGCTGGCGGTGCCCCAGGAATCGCTCGACGGGATCACGCGGTTTCTCGACTCGGTCGCGGTCGAGGGGGGCAGCCGCTACGGCTATCTGCTCGAGGCCCCGCCCAAGCCGCCTGCCAAGGTGACGCCGGCGATCTCCGCCGAAGGCCTGCTCTCGCGGCAGTTCCTCGGCTGGGGCCGCGACGACCGCCGGATCGCCGCCGGCCTCGAACTGCTGCTGGCCGAGAAGTTTCTCGACTACGAGAACGGCAAGGACGTGTATGCCTGGTACTACATCACCCAGGTGGCCCACAACGTCGGCGGCGACGCTTGGGAACGCTGGAACGGCCGGATGCGGGAGGTGCTGCCCGCCGTCCAAGTCGCCAGCGGCCCGGAGGCCGGCTCCTGGGATCCGTCCCTCGACGAATGGGGCTTCCACGGCGGCCGGCTGTTCACCACCTGCTTCTGCACCTACATGCTCGAGGTGTATTACCGCCACCTGCCGCTCTACCAGGCCGTGGCCGAGTGACGGGAGCCTAGCGCGCGCTCCACTGCCGCAGGGCCTCGTAGGCCGCGATCGCCACCGCGTTGGAAAGATTCAGGCTCCGCACCTGCGGCCGCGACGGGATCGCGAGCAGGCTCTCGGCGTGGGCCGCCTTGAGCGGGTCGGGCAGCCCCTTCGACTCGCTCCCGAACACGAGCACATCGCCCCGCTCGAAGGCCACGGCCGTGTAGGGCCGCGTGGCCCGGGCCGAGAAGAGCCACTTCCGCCCGGCCCCGCTCTCCGCCAGC
>JBIKXY010000356.1:0-2727 GCA_044355515.1 Pirellulales bacterium | reverse complement strand
CCGGTCGTGGCTGGTGAAGATCACGGTGCCCGCATAGTCAGTGAGGGCCGTGGCCAGCGCCTCGATCGTCTCCACGTCGAGGTGGTTGCCCGGCTCGTCGAGCACCAGCACGTTGGCCGTGCCGAGTAGCAGCCCCGCCAGGCAGAGCCGGGCCCGCTCGCCGCCGGAGAGCACCCGCACCGGCTTGGACAGGGCCGACTGCCGAAACAGCATCGCGGCCGCCAGATCGAGAATCCGCTGCTGCTTGGTGCCGGCCGCCGCGGCCCGCTCCAGGTGGTCGAGCACGGTCATCCGTTCGTCGAGGCTCGTGTACACATGCTGGGCGTAGGTGCCCACCTCGCAGCCGTAGCCCCATTTGACGTCGCCGGAGAGCGGCTCGAGCGACCCGACGAGCGTCCGCAGGAACGTGGTCTTCCCCTGGCCGTTGTCGCCCACGATCGCGGCCCGCGACCCATGCACGATCTCGACGGCGATCCCGCGGGCCACGGGGTGGTCGGGGTAGCCGATCACGAGCTCGCGACAGCGGACGGCGGCGCCCCGCCGCGGGGCGATCTCCGGGCAGCGAATCGCCGCGGTCGGGGCGTCGACGGTGACTTCCTCGAGCTCGAGCTTCTCGAGTTCCTTGGCCTTCGACTTGGCGCGGGATGCGGTCGAGGCCCGGGCCCGGTTGCGGGCGATGAAGTCCTCGAGCTCCCGCTTGCGGGCCAGGACGGCGGCGTTGGTCCGCTCGGCGGTCAGCCGCCGCTCCCGTTGGTGCACGAGATAGTCATCGACGGGCCCGGGGTGGAGGGTGAGCTTGCCGTGGGCGAGGTCGAGGGTCTGATCGCAGGTGGCGTTGAGAAAGGCCCGGTCGTGCGAGACCACCACGCAGGCCTCGCGGTAGCCCCGGAGAAAGTGCTCGAGCAGGATCTGGGTCCGCAGGTCGAGGAAGTTGGTGGGCTCGTCGAGCAGGAGCAGGTTGGGCTCCTGGAGCAAGAGCGCGGCCAGCTTGACGCGGGTCTGCCAGCCCCCTGAGAGCTCCTGCACGGGGCCGGTCAGCATCGGCCCCTTGAGCTCGAACTCGCCGGCCACTTCGCCGCACTTCCAGTCGGGCTTGCCGCTGTCGCGCACAAGGAACTCGAGGGCCGACTCGCCCGGCAGGAAGGGGTCGTGCTGCCGCAGATACCCCAGCCGGAGCCGCGGGTGGCGGACGATCTCGCCCGAGTCGAGCTCCTCCTCGCCGAGGATGATCTTGAGGAGCGTGCTCTTGCCGGCGCCGTTGCGGCCGATGAACCCCACCCGGCCGTCGTCGGTGATGGTGGCGTTGGCCCCGTCGAGGAGCAGCTGGTCGCCATACCGTTTGGAGGCGTTTTGGATGTCGAGCAGGACCGCCATCGGGCTTCCGGATGCGGTGCGGCTCAGGCTGCCGGCCCGCCGGCACCGGCCCGGCTGGCGGAGCCGACGGACGCGAGCGGAGGGCATGGGACTCGAACCCACAACTCCTTTCGGAGCACCACATTTCCAGTGTGGCCGCTAGCCATTCGCTTACCCTCCAAACAGCGGTTTTTTGTCTTGGGTGCCCCGCTGGATACCCTTTTTTCCGGCCTCGTCGGTGCGTTTGGACCGCGACTCCCGGCCGCTGCGGCACGCCAGTATAGCCCGTGCCGGGACCGTGAAAAAAAGATAGTCCGGTCAATGGCACTTCCGCAACCGTTTCCCAGCTGATGAGCGGCTCGTGCGCCGCGTGCTGCCGTTCTCCAGTCGCCAACACCGTTCCCCGCCACGCCTGCCTTCCCCTTGGAGTGGTGTTTTTCCGGCGTTCACGCCGAGTCTGTCCGAGTCCACCTGCCGGGCGGCTTTGTTGATGCCTTGCGTCCGGCAGGGCTCTGGTGGGTGAGGATCTTCCGGATCGGGCCTGGATCGCGGACGGGAAGTCCGCAGCAACCGGAGGTTGCCAAGAGTGCGAAGACCAGGGATGGTTTCGCACTCCTCAAGCAGTCTGAACGCGATCAGCCGGGTGTCGCGGCGGGTTGCGTGTGGCCGGGAACCCCGCCAATCCAGGAAGCAGTCGCTCACGTCGGGTCGACGATGCCAAACCCGAGTGCGGCGGCTGCCGCCCGCATGCTTTTGTCCGTGGTGACGATGGCCGGCAACCCGCCGGCGCGTGCCGCTGCCAGGTGGATTCCATCCAGGGTCCGAATCGGAACCGATTCCTGTTCTGAACTCGTTTGTTCAAGAACTTCGCGTGCCGCCTTCACGAGATCCGGGCCCCAGGGGAGAACGACGAATCGACCGTCGTCGGCATCACGGTCAAACAGGGCCGTCAAATGACGGCCAGCCGTCGGCAGGATCTCACCGCGGCTCTCCTTCTGCCGGAGTGCATATGCCATTTCGATCCGGTGCATGAAACAAATGACAACCCGCGGGCGGTCGCACAAGAGGGTGCGATAGGCACGGGAGTCTGGCTCCGGAGCGTAGCACTTCAGGAGGGCCGACGTGTCCCAATACAACGGCGAGTTCGCGGCGGCCGGCATCGGCGCTCAGCCTCGCTCGGCCCGCAGGTCGTCCCACTGCTCTTGGGGTGTCGCGCGAACCTCGCCGCACCGGGCAGCCTCCGCTGCGAGAGCGAGTTCGTGCATCCACTGGCTGGCATCGATGGACGATCCGGCGGGGGTCGTGACCGCCGTCATGCGCGCGGTCGGCCTGCCGTGAACCGTGATGATGATCTCTTCCCCTTCGGCTGCCCGC
>JBIKXY010000355.1:0-2736 GCA_044355515.1 Pirellulales bacterium | reverse complement strand
GGATCGATCGGCCCGGCACGGTGTCACCACTGCCTGGAGATCTGGTCCGACCGATGATCGCGCCCCGCTCCTTCGAACTCGCCGGCGACTGCCTGGTCACCGGGGCCACCGGCCTCGTGGGCAACAACGTCGTCCGCCAGTTGCTGGCCCGTGATCTCGGCGTCCGGGCGCTCGTGCGGCAGACGAGCCCGGTGGGCGACGCCGCCCTGGCCGGGCTCGCCGTGGAGCGGGTCGCCGGCGGGCTATCCGACGAGGCGGCCCTCGAGCGGGCCATGGACGGCGTCTCCTGCGTCGTCCACTCGGCGGCCTTCGTGCACTGCGGCTGGCGGCACGGCGACGAGATGCGGGAGATCAATGTCGAGGGCACGCGGCGGATCGCCCGCGCGGCCCGACGGGCCGGGGCCCGGTTCGTGCACGTCTCGAGCGTCGACGCGATCGGCCTGCGGCCCGACGGCGGCCCGGCCGACGAGGAGACGCCCCCGGGGGTGATGCCGGAGTGTCCCTACGTGGTCACCAAGCGGGAGGCCGAGCAGGCGGTGCTCGCCGAAGTCGATCGCGGCCTCGAGGCGGTGATCGTCAATCCCGTCTACATGCTCGGCCCCTGGGACTGGAAGCCCTCGAGCGGCCGGATGCTCCTGGAGGTGGCGGCCGGCAAGGGACTCTTCGCCCCGCCGGGAGGCAACGACTTCGTCGATGTCCGCGACGTGGCGGCCGGGATCATCGCCGCGCTCGAGAAGGGCCGCACCGGCAGGCGATACATCCTCGGCGGCCACGGGCTGAGCTACCTCGACGCCTGGCGGGTGATGGCCCGCGTGACGGGCCGGATGCAGCCGCTCGGCCTCGCACCCCGACCCTTCGTCCGGCTGGCCGGCTGGGTGGGCGACCTGGCGGCGGCCTTCCGCGGCCGCGAGGGCGACGTCAACTCCGCCGCCACCACGATGTCGCTGCTCGACCACAACTTTTCCTGCCGCCGTGCTCAGGATGAACTCGGCTACACCTTCCGGCCCCTCGACGACACGGTGCAGGACGCCTGGGACTGGTTCCTGGCCCGCGGCTACGCCAAGGCCCTGCGGCCGGCGGTCGTGCGGTAGGGCGCGGTAGGATTCGGGCTCCGGGTTCCCCTCCCCCGCGTCTCCGACCCATGTCCCACATCCTCGTCGTCGAGGACGAAGAGCACCTCGCCTTCGGCATCAAGTTCAACCTCGAGGCCGAGGGGCATGCCGTCACCGTGGTGGCCGACGGGCAGGCGGCCCTCGAGCGGATGGCGTCGGCCGCCCCGCCCGTCGATCTCGTCGTGCTCGACATCATGCTCCCAGGGATGAGCGGCTACGCCGTCTGCGAGGCACTCCGCGCGGCCGGCAAGGACCTGCCGGTCGTGATGCTCACCGCCCGGACGCTGGTCGAGGACCGGATTCGCGGCTTCGACGCCGGCACCGACGTCTACCTCCAAAAGCCCTTCGACCTGGAGGAACTGCTCTCGGTGGTGCGGAACCTGCTCGCCCGCCGAAGCCGCGCCGACCGTGCCGCCGCACAGGCCAACGGCGGCGGCTCTTCGGCCGAGGCGATCTACCGCTTCGGTACCACCGAGGTGAACTTCGACACCTGGGAGGTGCGGGTCGGCGGGGAACCGGTGCGGCTGACGAGCCTGGAGATGAAGCTGCTCAAGTATCTCGTAGACCATGAGGGGAAGGTGGTGCCCCGCAAGGAGTTGCTCGAGAAGGTCTGGGGGCTGACCCGGGCCCCGGCCACGCGGACGGTGGACACCTTCATGCTGGCGCTCAGGAAGTATTTCGAGGCCGATCCCTCGAAGCCGGTCCACTTCCTCTCCGTCCGCGGCACGGGCTATCGGTTCGTGGGGGATGCGGGAGCCCGCCGCCCCGAAGCCTGACCCGCGGCACAGCCAGCCGCGGCCCGGCGGCTGAAGCAAGCGGGCCGGCCGGCCACAGAGCCGCGCTGGCCTTACCGCCCCAGGAGCGTGGCCGCCGCCCGGCCCGGGTCGGGCTGCTTCAAGAGCGACTCACCCACGAGCATCGCGTAGATCCCCGCGGCCTCGAGCCGCTCGACGTCGGCCCGGGTCTTGATCCCGCTTTCGGCCACGAGCACCACGTCGGCGGGCACCTGCTCCCGCAGGCGGAGCACGTGGCCCAGGTCGGTGGTCATGGTCTTGAGATTCCGGTTATTGACGCCCACGAGCGTGGCCCCCAGGTCGAGCACCCGGGAGAGGTTCTCCTCGTCGTGGAGTTCCACCAGCGGCGTCATGCCATAGTCGATGATCGCCCGGTAGAGGCTCCGCAGGTGGCAGTCGTCGAGACACTCGGCGATCAGGAGCACCGCGTCGGCCCCGTGGGCCCGGGCCTCGACCACCTGGTAAAAGTCCACCACGAACTCCTTGCGGAGCACGGGCAGGCTCACGGCCGCCCGGGCCGCCTCCAGGTCAGCGAGGCTGCCGCCGAACCCGGCATGGTCGGTGAGCACGGAGAGTGCCGCGGCCCCGGCGGCGGCATAGGCCGTCACCACCTCCGCGACCGTGGCCCCCGGCCGGATCTCGCCGGCCGACGGGCTCTGCCGCTTGAACTCGGCGATCAGCCGCAGCGGCGGCCCGGCCGAGACGGCCGCGAAGAAATCCCGCACCGGCGGCGCGTGGGGCACGACCGCCTCGAGCACGGCCAGAGGCACGCCTTCGCGGGCCACCGCCACCTCCCGCCGCTTCCGGGTCACGATCTCGTCGAGGATGTC
>JBIKXY010000354.1:0-2737 GCA_044355515.1 Pirellulales bacterium | reverse complement strand
GTGCGGCTCGGCGAGGCCGAGCCGGGCGGCCAGCGGCGTGAGCCGGCGGTCGGCATTGTCGTGCCGCAGGGCGAGGCGGTGCTCGGCGCGGCTGGTGAACATCCGGTAGGGCTCGTCCACGCCGCGGGTCACGAGGTCGTCGATCAAGACGCCGATGTAGGCCTCGTCGCGGTCGAGCACGAGTCCCTCGCGGCCGGCCAGCCCCAGCGCCGCGTTGGCGCCCGCCACCAGCCCCTGGGCCGCCGCCTCCTCGTAGCCCGTCGTGCCGTTGACTTGGCCCGCCAGATACAGCCCCGCCACCTGCTTGCTCTCGAGCGTCGCCCGCAGCTGGTCCGGCGGGCAGTAGTCGTATTCGACGGCGTAGCCGTAGCGCATGATCCGGGCCCGCGCGAGCCCCGGCACCATCCGGATGATCTCGTCCTGCACGTCCCGCGGCAGGCTCGTGGAGATCCCGTTGACGTAGAGCTCGCGGGTGTGGCGGCCCTCGGGCTCGAGGAACAGCTGATGGCTGTCGCGGTCGGCGAACCGCACCACCTTGTCCTCGATGCTCGGGCAGTAGCGCGGGCCGCGGGACTCGATCTGGCCGGTGAACATCGGGGCCCGGTGGAGGTTGGCCCTGATCAGATCGTGGATGGCGGGCGTGGTCCGCGTGATCCAGCAGACGAGCTGCTCCTGGCGGATCGCGGCGGTGAGAAACGAGAACGGCTGCGGCTCGGCGTCGCCCGGCTGCACCTCGAGGCTCGCGAAGTCGATTCCCTGGGCTGACAGCCGGCAGGGCGTGCCGGTCTTGAACCGCTCGACCGCGAGGCCGCAGGCGGCGAGCGACCGGCTGACGCCCGAGGTCGTGCCCTCCCCCGCCCGGCCGCCCGAGACCTTGGCCTCGCCGGTGTGCATGACCGCCTGGAGGAACGTGCCGGTGGTGAGCACGACCGCCGCCGCGCGATACTCGGCGTCGCCGCGGACCCGCACGCCCGTGGTCCGCCACGCCGCGGCCGACCGACCGGCAGCGACCGGCTCGACGACGAGCTCCTCCACGGTCTCCTGGCGGAGATCGAGGTTCGGCGTCTCCTCGACGAGCCGCTTGACCTCCATCTGGTAGAGCTTCTTGTCGGCCTGGGCCCGCGGCCCGTGCATGGCGGGCCCCTTGGAGCGGTTGAGCACCCGAAACTGGATGCCCGTGGCGTCGATCGCCCGCCCCATGATCCCGCCCAAGGCATCCACTTCGCGGACCAGCTGGGCCTTGCCCACGCCGCCGATCGCCGGGTTGCAGCTCATCTGGCCGACCGTATCGCAGTTGGTGGTGAGCAGGGCCGTGCGGGCCCCGAGCCGCGCGGCCGCGCAGGCCGCCTCCACGCCGGCATGGCCGGCCCCGATCACGATCAGGTCGTAGTCGTAGCGGCTGGGCATCGGGCGAGGTGGAGGTCGAGACTGTGAGGCTGGGGGGGCCGGGCTGAGCCGGAGGGCCGCAGGGCTTCCCCGATTGAATCATCCTGCCCCGGCGGCGGAAAGCGACCTGCCGCAGGCCGGCTCAACCGCAGGCTCGCCCCGGCCGAAAAACCCACGGCAGGAACGCACCCCACCTTCGGGTGGATTGTCTTCCTGGGAGTGGGGGGCTTGGGTTCCGGCCGTTCCGGCAGGGGGCACCATTGCTTCACGACGACTTTCAACTCAGGACATCTCAGGAGACGTTTCTCATGATAGCGACGGGGTGCGGGTTGCTGGTGGCAACCCTGTGGTGGCGGGTGACGCGGAGGCGGAGCGCGGGCTTCGCCGTCGCGGCGGTATTGGCCGTGGTCGGCGGCAGCGAGGCCCTGGCGCAGGATGTGCCGCTGCCTCCCGCCTTCGAGCCGGGGATCGAGATCCCCTCGGCGACGGCCGGGGCGTTTCGGGGCGTCGGGCCGGCGGAGCCGCTCTGGACCTCGTACGCCCTGGCTGAAGCCCTGTTCTGGCAGCGGGACAATCAGGCCTCCAACCGGCCGCTGGCGGTGACCGTCGGCGACGGCGCGACCGTGCTCGAGACGAACGACCTGCGGTTCCCCGTGGCCGCCGGCGTCCGGACGTTCTACGGCCAGCGGTCGCCGGAGGACGGCGGCTGGGAGGTAGGCTACTTCGGCGTCTATGGCCAGACGGCCACCAACATCCAGGGCACGATCCCGCCGAACTACATCCAGCTGCCCGATCCGCTCGGCGGCCTGCTGACCGAGGACGGCGAGTTCGTGACGGCCAAGTACAGCTCGCTGCTCAATAGCGCCGAGGTGAACCTGTTCGCCACCGACAGCGACTGGATCACCGATCCGGCGGGCTGGCTGACGGTGGACTGGCTGGCCGGCTTCCGCTACGTGGGCGTGGAGGAGGACGCCACGCTGGCGGTCGACTGCTGCCGGATGGACGACGGTCAGTTCATCACCGTGCCCTACCGGGCCCGCACCCGCAACAACATGTTCGGGGCCCAACTCGGCGTCCGCGGCCGCCGGGCCTGGGAGCGATGGGCGGTCGAGGGCTGGGCCAAGGCGGCCCTGATGGGCGTCGCCCAGAAGCAGATCCAGGATCCGCTCGTCGACTACACGTTCTTCGAGCAGCGGCCGGCGCTGTCACGCTCCGGCGGCGAGGTGGGCTTCGTGGGTGACCTCTCGATGTCGGCCGTCTACCGGATCACCGACGTCTGGGGCATCCGCGCTGGCTACAGCCTCTTGTGGCTCGAGGGCCTGGCGCTCGCCCCGGACCAGTTCGACTTCTC
>JBIKXY010000353.1:0-2742 GCA_044355515.1 Pirellulales bacterium | reverse complement strand
GCCCCGCCGTCAGCACCGCGATCGTGGCCCAGGGCATCCATTCGTCCGGCGACCGAAGATCGGTCGCCCACTGGACGAGCCGCCGCCGAAACCCCTTGATCAAACCCTCGTCCAGCGGCGGCACCGCAGCCCCGGACGGCTGCGGCTGCGATGCCGATCCGCGGAGTGACTGTCGGCCGCCTGGATGCTGGAGCGGTGAAGGAAACGCCATTCCGGATTCAAGCCAGACGAGAAGGAAAAAGCCCCGCGATATCGTACCAATGCGAGCCGGCTTTTCCATGAAAATCGCATCAACCCGTCCGCCCCCGGGAGGGGCGGCCCGAACCTGCCGGGATGGCAGCACCGGTTGCGGTGCTCGGACGCTGTCTGCGGAAGCCATCGGAGCCGGCGAGCCGAATGCACCCGGGGACAGGGCTCCAGCCGGGACAGCGCCGCTGATTTCGGGTAGGGTACTTCGCCGGGAAACTTCTCCGCTCGACTTCTCGTCCCGCATGCCGCCTGCCACCGACTCGTCCCGGCCCCACCGCAGGCTGACCGCCTGGCTGAGCATGCTCCTGCGGGTGGGAGTGACCGTCGGCCTCATGTCCTGGGCGATTACGGGGGGTGGCGGGAAAGACGGGCAGGGCACCGATTGGAACCGCTTTCTTCAACTGCTGGCCAGGGCCGAATGGCCCTGGTGGCTCGCCGCGCTGGCCGTCTCGCTCGCCGGTCAGGTCGTGGCGGGGATCCGCTGGGCGGCCCTGGCCAGGCCGCTGGGTTTCGACTTCCCGAACCGGTTCTTCGTGCGGCGGTTCTTCGAGGGCATGTTCTTCAGCCTCTGTCTGCCGTCCAGCATCGGCGGTGACGTCGTCAAGGCGGTGCGGGTGGGGAGTTCGACCCGGCTGCGGCTGCTCGCGGGCTGCTCGGTCCTGGCCGACCGTCTCACCGGCCTCGCAGCCTTGGGGGTGCTTGTGGGCACGGCCGTCGTGGGCAAGAACAAAGCCCTCGGCACGGCTGGGATCGTCACGGTCTTCGTGGGACTGCTCGTGGCCGTGATGGCGGGCTTCTGGCTGGGGCTCGCGTTGCTGGACCGGATCCACGGCCTGCTGCCGCAAGGTTCACGGACGCGCGAGTTCGTGGGCCGGCTTCTGCCTTACCGGCAGCGGCCCAGCCTCGTGATCGCCGCGGTGGGGTGGAGCTTCGTCGTCCAGCTGGCCGGCGTGGCAGCCGTGGTGCTCGTGGCCCGAGCGATCGGCGTCGTCCAGCCGGCGCTCGTCTGGCTGACGGTCGTCCCCCTGGTGGCGCTGGCCATGGTGCTTCCCATCAGCATCGGCGGCTTCGGGATCCGTGAGAACGCGATCGAGTATCTGCTCCGCGGGTACGGCGTATCCTCCGAGGAGGGGGTGGCCATCGGGCTGTTGTGGGGCGTGTGCACGGTCCTGACCGGGCTGGTCGGTGGCGTGCTGTTTCTGCTCGAGCGGCGGCCGGCCGTGCCCGCCGACCCGTCTGCATCAGTGGCCGCCTGAGCCGCGGCGGCGGGCATCGACCAGCAGGATTCCGGCGACGCTTTTGGCATCACTGATCCGACCGTCGAGACACATCGTCACCGCCTCGTGCCAGGGCACCACCCGGGGGCGGATCAACTCGCCCGGCTCGAGGGCCTGCTCCCCCGCGACCAGGTCGTGGGCCAGGAACAGGTGCATCCGCTCGCGGAGGATGCCCGGCGACATCCAGAACTCGCCGGCCGGCTCGATCCTCCCGGCCCGGTAGCCGGTCTCCTCGGCGAGTTCCCGGGCGGCCGTCGCCCGCGGCGGCTCGTCGCGGTCGAGCGTGCCGGCCGGCAACTCCAGGAGTGTCTGCCCCACCGCCACCCGCACGACCTCCACCAGGCAGACCAGGTCGGCCGAGACCAGCGGAACAACCACCACGCTGCCAGGGTGAATCACGACCTCGCGGTGCCGCGTGGTTCCGTCGGCACAGGGCTGCGGCACCCGGGCCACCTGAAACCGCCGGGCGGTGAACAAGACCTGAGCCTCACCGGGCTGACCTGCCATGACCTGCCTCCCTCCGAATGCGGCCCGACGGCCGGTCGTGAAACCCGAACACAAAAAACCGCTGAACAGGACTCACGTCTGGAAAAAGTCGCGGGCGGATCATGCTCATGGGAGCGAGCAAGGCGGCGGCAGCGGCCGGTCGTCCAGAACCCGCGCCGCCGCGCCGCCGACCCGCAGTTCGCCCGCGGCGAGGGCTTTCACCTGCAGCAGTCCCAGCCCCAGCGATCCGCCCGTCAGTGGCGCGCGACAGGCCGAGGTGAGGGTGCCCACCTCCACGCCCCCGGCCTCGACGGCTGCCGGCAGCGGCGGCGGCTCCGCGGCTTCGATGGCGACGAGCGTGAGCCGGCGGTTGACGTGCCCCAGGGCATCGAGCCGAGCCACCGTCTCCTGGCCGAGGTAGCAGCCCTTGGTGAACGAGATGGCGCGGGCGTCGCGGCCCAGTTCCTGCGGCAGCGTCTTGGCCGGGATGTCGGCCGCGGCCGGATAGCGGGCCTCGAGCCTCAACGGCTCGAGCTGGCTCCGATCGGCCCGGGGCACCGCCGCGTCGACGAGCCGCTTGGCGACGGTTGCGGCAGCGTCCGCTGTCCCCAGAATCCAGTAGCCGTCGGCGGCCTGACCCGTGACCAGGACGATCCGCGCGGGGGCTTCACCGATCAGCGCCGCCGCATGGGCCAGCGACTCGCCGGGTGGGACGCAGCCCGTCACCCGT
>JBIKXY010000352.1:0-2766 GCA_044355515.1 Pirellulales bacterium | reverse complement strand
GGGCGAGAGTGGCGAAACTGGCAGACGCGCTGGATTTAGGTTCCAGTGCCGCAAGGCGTGCGGGTTCGACTCCCGCCTCTCGCAGTTCGGCAGGCGGTCAGCGGGCGTTCCGCAGGCGGCGAGTTTCAGCGGCGGGATCGAAGGGGACCCGGGGGACCTCCCTGACCGTGGGCTGTTCGACATGGCCCGCCTGCCGCGGGCCTTCCCGGTCTGCAGCAACAGTCGCGACAGGGCTGCCGCCGGCTGGGCCGACCGCGAACTTCCGCCGCGCGCGCCAGCCGGAGAGGACCTCGAACAGGTTCTCGTCTTCCGGACGCGGCTTCTTCTCGGGCTCGGGCCGGACCGGCTCGGTCGCATCGGGCTGCGCCTCCGCGGCCGGTCGAGCCGTCGGGTCGGGCGACGGTGCTGCCGGCTCGGGCCCGAGTTCCATCGCCGGCTCGAACGCAGGTTCGGGGATCGGCTCAGGCACCGACTCGGGCTGGGGCGGAGCGTTTGGGGCGGGATCGAGCGGTCTGGGTTCGGGCGGTGCTTCTTCCGAAGGGGCAAGCAACGCCGCGGAGTCACCGCCGCCCGTGTCGCCGGCTGCGTCGCTGTCGCCCTGGGGATTCATTGATTCCTCGGCCGGCCCGGGCACCGCCGACCGCGGCGGAGCGACCGGAGCGACATCTCGCTCGGCGGAAACCTGCACGATCTCCTGGCCGGGCCAACGCCGCCATTGGGTGCCGTAGAAACCGAATTGCTGCGGCCGAACCGGGCAGTACGGCACGCACGCTCCGTCACGGCACCCCCCCTGGTGGCCGCCGTGCGGCTGACGGCACCCGTTCGTGCCGCAGGACGTGCAACCGACGCCGCCGGCGGACTGTATTGCCGGATCGACGATCCGCGAGCGGGCCGGAAACGGCGGGCCTTCAGCAGCCTGGCACACCAGGCCGACCGGCAAGACCAGCGTCAGGAGGACGGCCCTGCAACGGGTCGCTTCCGCGGGCCAGCGGCCTGTCCAGGAGGCTGAAAGAGCGGCGGGGGAGCTCATGGGTCACGTTCCCGAGGTGGCGGCCGCCGTCAGGGCCGATCCGGGGGTGTCGCGCACCATCCGCAGAACCGTCCCAATCGGCAAACCCTGCCTGGTTCGCTCTATCGACATTTCCGCCCGGGTAACTTTGGCAGGATTCCTGCTCTCGGGTCACAGGGCCGGATTTCCCGTCGCGGCGGCCGCCCGCCACCAGCCGGCAGAGCCTTTCGGACCGGGAATCTTCGGCCGGGCTGCTAAACTCTGGAGTTCCGTGGCTCGACCGGGCGACCAGTGCCGCGCAGCGTCCGTCTCGCGCTGCCGGTCGTCCTCCCCACTTGGGATCCGTGACGTGCAGCGCGTCAACTTCAAGTTTCTGCTGATCCTGATCACCGCGCTGTTCGTGATGGCGGGCGGTTTCCTTTGGCTCCGCAGCTTTCAGGTCTCGCGGCATGCCGGCACCAAACTGGAGCTGGCCCGCAAGCGACTGGCTGAGGGAAAGCTGGCCGATGCGATGTCGCTGCTCTCCCAATACGTGAAGCTTCGGCCCCGTGACCGGGAGGCCTACGCGGAATACGCCAAACTGCTGCTCGCCCGGGCGCTGGCCCCCGACGCCACCCGCAACGATGTGGCCCGGGCGTTCCACACCCTCGAGACCGCCGTCCGCGACAACCCCGCAGACGACGACCTCCGGCTCCAGCTGGTTGAGTTCCAGCTGCGGGTCGGACGGACGAGCGACGCCCATGAACACTTGGCCGTGCTCGAGGAGCGGCTGGCCGAGCAGCCGGCCAGCGGGAACACCGAGAGCCAGCTCGACCGCAACGCCCGCGGCCGCAGGGTGCGGTTGCTCGACGCGACCGTCTCCCTGGCCGCGGGGGAGTTTGAAGAGGCGGCCGAAACGCTGGCCGCGATGATCGGCTACGACCTGGCCGAGCGACGATTCCCCGAGCCGGCGGCGACCGAACCGCCGGCCACCCCACCGCTCCCCGGAGCGGCTCCGTCCGAGACCGACGCCTTCGAGATGCTCGCCACCGTGCTCAAGGAACGCTTCGAGGCGCCCGGCGACGCCCGGCGCGTGCTCGAAGAACTGGTCAAGCGCAGGCAGGACGAGCCACGCGCCTGGCTCGCCATGGCCAGGTGGCACCGCGACCATGGGGAACCGGAGGCGGCCGCGCGGGCGATCGCCAAGGCCTTGGAACTCGCCCCCGAAGACCCCGACTGCATGCTCGGCGACTTCGAGCTCGCCTTCGTGACCGGCCGTCTCGACCATGCCGAGGCGACGGGCCGCCGGGCCGTCGAGCTGTTTCCCGACGATGAGCGGGCCCACCGCGGGCTCGCCGCGGTGCTCGTGCAGCAGGGCGACCTGCCCGAAGCCGAGCAGGTTTTGCTCGCCGGCATCGAGCGGCTGCCGACGAAGGCATCGCTCCAGTTGATGCTGGCCGACGTCCTGCTGCAGCAAAACAAGCTCGTCGAGGCGGAGCAGGCCGTCGCCCGAATGCGGGATCTCTATGGCTCCTCCAGCGGTCCCATCGGCCTGTTCGAGGCCCGGCTCCTGATCGCCGGCCGGCGCTGGACCGAGGCCAAGGCGCGGCTCGTTCAGGTCCGGCCGCAGGTGCTCGGCAACGCCGAGCTCGTCCGTCAGGTCGACCTCTACCTGAGCGAGTGTCACGCGCAACTCGATGAACACGACGCGCAACTGGAGGTCAATCGCCGGATTCTGAGCGACGACCCCGGCTCGCTCGCGGCCCGTGTGGGTGCGG
>JBIKXY010000015.1:0-28013 GCA_044355515.1 Pirellulales bacterium | reverse complement strand
GCTCGAGCAGCTCTGCCTCTCGCCCGTGGCCGGGGCGCTGGCCGACTCTGGAATCGACCGCGGCCCCGGCGGCCCGCGGATCGGCCTGGTGCTGGGTCTGGGTGCCGAGCACCTGAAGGCCTGGGAGCTCGATTTCCTCGCCGGCGGCACGGCCGTGTTCGAGCCGCGGCGCGATCCGACCCTCGTCCACCGGCTGGCCGCCCGCACCGGCCTCGCCGGCCCGGCGGTGACCACGGCGGCGGCCTGTGCCTCGAGCGGCTACGCGCTGGCCCTGGCCCGGGCCTGGATCGACGCCGGCCAGGTCGACGCCTGCGTGGCGGGCGGCTGCGACATTCTCAGCCCCACCTCGATCGCCGCCTTCTACAACCTCCGGGCCCTGTCGCGGCGGAGCGACCACCCAGCCAAGGCCTCGCGGCCCTTCGACCGCGATCGCGACGGCTTCGTGATGGGGGAAGGGGGCGGGTTTTTCGTGCTCGAGCGCCGGGCCGACGCGATCGCCCGTGGGGCCCGACTCCGCGGTGAGCTCGCCGGCATCGGGATGTCGAGCGACGGCGTCCACATGGTCACGCCGAGCACCGACCCCGCCCAGGCCGCCCGGGCGATCGCGGCGGCGCTCGCCGACGCCGGCGTGTCGCCCGCCGAGGTCGACTACTTCAACGCCCATGCCGCCGGCACGCCGGTGGGCGACGTGGCCGAGGCGGGGGCGATCCGCCTGGCCTGCGGGGACGCCGCCGACGCGATTCCCGTCAGCTCCACCAAGAGCATGACCGGCCATCTCGTGAGCGGGGCGGCCGCCTTCGAGGCCCTGGCCTGCCTGGGGGCGATCGAGCGGCAGGCCGTGCCCCCCACGGTCAACCTCGACGAGCCCGATCCCGCCTGCCCGCTCCGGCACGTGCCCCACGTGGCGCGGCCGCATCGCGTGGCCGTGGCGGCGAGCAACTCCTTCGGCTTCGGCGGCTCGAACCTCTGCCTCGTGCTCCGCGCCGCCTGACGCCGTGCCCGATCACCGTCGATCCCGAACCCCACACCGGCAACCCCATACCATCAGCCCCGAGGAGCCCGCCATGACCTTCCCTCCGCGCCACCTGGCCCCGGCCGCCACCGCCGACATCGACGCGCTCCTGGCCGAGCTCGTGGCCCGCTGGCACGAGGTCGATCCGGCCCACACCGAGCAGGGGCTGATGGGCCGCGTTTGCGACCTGCACCGCTTCAACTTCCTGCTCTGGCACGAGGAGGACATCGCCCGCTCGCCCGACGTCACCGATGCCCGGATCGCGGCGGTCAAGCGGGCGATCGACCGCTACAACCAGGCCCGCAACGACGCGATCGAAAAGCTCGACGACTGGCTGATCGGCGAGCTGGCCACCCGCGGGATCGCGGCCGCGGCCTCGGCACCGGCCGCCACCGAGACGCCGGGTGCGGCGATCGACCGGCTCTCGATCCTCGAGCTCCGCCGCTACCACATGCGGGAGCAGGTCGAGCGGGCCGACGCCACGCCGGAGCACCGGGCCAAGGCGGCCGACAAGCTCGTCGTGCTCGACGCCCAGCGGGACCACCTCGTGGCGGCGGTCGACCGGCTCCTGGCCGAGATCTTCTCGGGCCAGCGGCCGCTGCGGGTCTTCCGCCAGATGAAGATGTACAACGACCCGACGATGAATCCCTACCTCTACACCGCCGCCAAGGCGGCCTAGCGCGAGGCCGCTACTTGCGGCAGTTGGCCAGGGCCAGGAGCGCGTAGGCGGTCGTCAGGACAGGCTCTCCCTCCAGCCACCGCTCGTTGGCGTTGGTCCACGAGCCGTCCGCCTGCTGCCGCGAGATGATCGCCGTGGTCAGTTCGTCCCGCCAGTCGTGCTCCCGGCCGGCGGCGTCGGTGAAGCGGTCGCCGCCGAGCACGCCGAGGGCCTTGGAGGCCGTGTGAAAATAGTAGTAGAGCCCGGCCTGGCCCATGCCCGGGTTCTCGTCGAAGGTGTAGTGCTTCCGCAGCCACTCCGTGGCGGCCTTGATCCGCGGGTCGTCCTTGGTGAGGCCCGCGAAGATCATGCTCTTGAGCCCCGCGTAGGTCATCGAGGCGTAGCTCCGCAGGCCGCCGTTGGCGGTCGTGCCGGCCTGGCTCTCGCCTCCGGCGGCCGGCGTGTAGTAGAAGCCGCCGTCGGGATTCTTCTCGGGGAAGGGGAGCGGGTTGTGGGGTCCGGGCAGGTTCTGGGCCCGCGACACGAACACCAGCGCCCGCTGGATCGCCGGGTCGTTCTCGCTCTCGCCCACGGTCCGCAGGGCCTCGATCATGAAGGCGGTGTTGGAGAGGTCGGGCCGCGACTTCTTGCCGTAGCCGGCACCGCCGAAGGCGGGGTCGGCCGCCGGCTTCCCCTCGCCGTCGTCCCACTGGAGTTGCTTGACGTATTTCACCGCTCCGTCGATCTCCTCGGCCAGCCGTCCCTCGGCGTTGCAGGCGGCCAGCGCCAGCATCGCGATCGAGGTCTCGTAGTTGGCCACCGGCGAGCCGGGCGAATAGATCCCGCCGTCGGGCTGGCGGAAGCCGAGCAGATAGGCGAGGCCCTGCTTCACGACGGGGTCGTCGGCCGGCGTGCCGCTGCGGACCAGTGCCGTCACCGCCAGCCCCGTGACCGCCGGCCCGAGGTCGGCCTCGAAGCTCCCCTGCTCGTCCTGTCGCTCCGCCAGGAACGCCGAGGCCTTGGCGATGGCCTGCATGACGGCCGCCTCGTCGGCGGCCCGAGCGGCGGCGGGCAGGAGCGTCGCGACGAGGGCGAGCGAAGCGGCAAGACGCGCGGGCATGGGCGAGGTTCCCGGGGCGGTGAGGAACGACTGGTGCGACCAGTGGAAGGATATGCCGGGCGGCCAGCGGCAGGAACCGGCCGCCGGGATCACGGGCGGAGGATTTTTCCCCGGCCCGGGGAATAACCACCCCGGACCAGCCGGACGGCCGCCATTCGGCGCTGGAAGCCGCTGGCTGCGCCGCCTGGCGGCGTGTGCCGCGCGAGAGAGGGTATGCTCGCCGGGTCGATCGTCGTCAAAACGGCCATTCTCGGAGCCTGAACATGAGCGGAAACAAGGCTCGGGATCGTGTGACCGGCCGCCGGGACCGCGTGGGCCTTGCCGGAGTCGCGGCCGTGCTCGGGATGGCGGTGCTCGTGCTCTGTGCCTCGTGTGGGAAGAAGACCGCCCCCAAGGCCAAAAAATCCAAGGCAGGTGCGGCCGCCGCCGCGACGGCCGGCGAGAAGGCCGCTGGAGCTGCCAAGCAGCCGCCCGCGGCGCCGACGATCGACTTTCCCCTGTCGCTCGTGAAGCTCACCCCCGCGGCCGCCGAATACGGCACGAAGCCGGACCGCTTCGGGGTTCAAAAGCAAGCCGGTGCCGGCGTCATCGACACCACGCCGGAGCCCCCCCACAACAACGCCGGGACGTTCTGGCCCAAGGCGCTGAAGATCGTCACCGAACCGCCCGCCGCCGACTTCCAGTTTCCGGAGGGGCAGTCGTATGCGAGTTCCCAGACCAACCTGTTCGCCAGCGAAGGCTTTTTCGTCACCGGCGTGGGGCTCTGGGGCCGCACCCGCAACATGTACCACTGGGTGGACTACGACGTTCCGCCGGGCGCCACGCGGTTCACGGGCGACGTGCTCATCACCGACGATCCGTTCGGCTGGTTTGCCGGCTTGAGGCCCAACCTCAACCAGCAGTTCGATTTCTTCGTGCAGGTAGACGGCAAGGAGGTTTTCCGGCAGGGCACCACGCGGACTCAGAAGCAGGCCGGCTCCGGCGAAAAACTGCACGCCCTCGACATCCCGCTGCCCTCCGGGGCCAAGAAGATCCGCTTCGCCCTCGAGGTCAGCGACTGGGGTGACGGCAACAAGAACATCGAGCTTGTGATCACCGAGGGAACGTTCCATGGCGACGAGAACTGATCGGCCGGCGGCCCGTTCTGCCCGCGGAAGAGGTCCACTGAACGCGGCGATCTGCCTGGTGCTGCCCGTCCTGCTTCCGGACGCCCGTGCAGCAGGGCCCGGGTTGCGGTTCGACCGCGACATCCGTCCGCTGCTCTCCGAGAACTGCTACGCCTGCCACGGGCCGGGCCAGCAGGAGGCGGGGCTGCGGCTCGACTCGGCCGAGGAGGCAACCCGGGAGCTCGAGAGCGGCTCGCGTGCGATCGTGGCCGGCGACCTGGCCGCCAGCGAGCTGATCGAGCGGATCAACTCGACCGATCCCGACTCGGTCATGCCGCCGCCCCACTCGAACAAGATGCTCTCGCCCGAACAGAGGGAACTGCTCGCGCGGTGGATCCAGGCTGGCGCCCGGTATGAGCAGCACTGGTCGTATCGACCGATCGAGCGGCCGCACGTGCCTGACGGCGGCCCGGCCAATCCGATCGATCGGTTCCTCGATTCCGAGCTCACGGCCGCGAAGTTGCCGGCGAACGCCGAGGCCGACCGGCCGACCCTCATCCGGCGGCTCTCGTTTGCGGTCACCGGTCTGCCGCCCACGCCTGAGCAGGTGGCTGCGTTCGTCGCCGACGTGTCGCCCGATGCCTACGGAAAGCTCGTCGAGAAGTTTTTCGCGAGCCCGCACCACGGC
Organism: Pirellulales bacterium; assembly: GCA_044355515.1. Lineage (GTDB taxonomy): Bacteria > Planctomycetota > Planctomycetia > Pirellulales > UBA1268 > QWPN01. Next base: position 23,429 of record JBIKXY010000015.1, on the reverse strand, counting down.
GAGGAGATGGCCCGCCACTGGCTCGACAATGCTCGCTACGCCGACACCCACGGCCTCCATCTCGACAACGAGCGGGAGATGTGGCTGTACCGCGACTGGGTCGTGAAGGCCTTCAGCGAGAATCTCCCATTCGACCAGTTCACGATTCATCAGCTTGCGGGCGACCTGTTGCCGAACGCCACGACGGACCAGAAGATCGCCACCGGCTTCTCCCGGTGCAATGTGACGACGAGCGAAGGAGGATCGATCAACGAGGAACTGCTGTTCCGCTATGCCGTCGATCGCACGGCCACGATGACGAACGCCTGGCTCGGACTGACGGGCCAGTGCGCCGTCTGTCACAGCCACAAGTTCGATCCGATCTCGCAGGCGGAGTTCTACTCGCTCTATGCCTTCTTCAACTCGGCGGCCGATCCGGGCTTCGATGGCAACGTCCGGCGGACGGCCCCGTCGCTGCCGGTGAAGACGACGTCGCAGGAGGAACTGCTCGCCGCGATCGACCGCGAGATGGCCCCTTACGAAAAAGCCCTCGCCGAGGCGATCGCGGCTGCCGGCTACGTCGATCCCGCCGCCGGCCTTTCGCCGTCGGGCAGACGAGAGACACTCTGGCTGGCCGACGGCTGGCCGGAAGGGGCGTTTGCCCGCACGAGCCCGGGCGGAACGGCCGAGTGGGTTGCGGGAGCGCCTGCCGCACCGTCGCAGGCGGGGAGCCATTGCCTCGACGTCGTGGCGCCGGCGCCGGTGCAGGTCGTGGCGACCGACGGCGATCAGACGTTCACGATTCCCGAGCAGGGCGAACTCTTCTTGCACGTCTGGCTCGACCCCGATGATCCACCGGAGGCGGTGATGCTCCAGCTGCGGAGCAAGTCGTGGCGGCACGGCGTCGTCTGGGGCGACTGGTCCGACGTGCCGTTCACCGACACGCGAAAGACCGACCACGGTCTCGTCCATGCTGGGCCGCTGCCAAAGGCCGGAACATGGGCTCGGCTGGTGGTCGATCCTGGCCGCATGGAGCTCAAGGCCGGCATGCGGGTGACGGCGGTGGGGCTCGCGCAGGCCCGCGGCCACGCCCGCTGGGACTCGATCGGCGTGTCTGTGCCCGATGCTGCCGCCAAGGATCCTGCCCGGTCGTTCATCGCCTGGTGGAGGGAGAAGTCCGCGAAGCAGGATTCGGACCTTCAGGATATTCCCGTCTCGCTGCGATCGCTCGTTCAGCAGGGCCCCGAGGAGACGACCGATCCGGCCGCTCTCGCCAGGCTCGAGCGGCACTGGCTCACGCAGGTGTGGGCGAGCCCCCCTGAAAAGCTCATCGCGGCGGCCGCCGACTACGACGCCCTCGCGAAGATCCGCGACGGCATCGACGACCTCGTCCCGCGGAGCCTCGTCTTCAACGACCTGCCGAAGATGCGGGAGAGCTTCGTGATGCAGCGGGGCGCCTACGACAAGCCGGGAGAGAAGGTGGCTCGCGGAACGCCGGCATTCCTTCCCCCGCTCGGGGTGCCGGCAGGACAGACGCCCTCGCGGCTCGATCTCGCGAACTGGCTCGTGTCGCGGGAGCATCCGCTCACCGCCCGCGTGGCGGCGAACCGGCTCTGGCAGCAGTTTTTCGGCACGGGCCTCGTGAAGACCCACGAGGATTTCGGTCTCCAGGGCGAGCCGCCGAGCCATCCGGAACTGCTCGACTGGCTCGCGGCCGAGTATCGAGATGGCGGCTGGGATACCCGCAGAATCATCCGTCTGATCGTGACGAGCGACGCCTTCAAGCGGTCGGCCGTAGTGCAGCCGCAGCAGCTGGCCCGCGATCCCGAGAACCGGCTGCTCGCGCGGGGCCCGAGAATCCGGCTCGATGCCGAGCAGATCCGCGATCAGGCGCTGTTTGTCTCCGGGCTGCTCGTCTCGACGATGGGCGGCCGCGGCGCGAAGCCCTACCAGCCCGACAACATCTGGGAGCCGCTGGCCTTCGCCGGTTCGAACACCCGCACGTATTACCGCGACTCGGGCGACAATCTCTATCGCCGCAGCCTCTACACGTTTTTCAAGCGGACGGCCCCGCCCCCCTTCATGGTGAATTTCGATGCCCCCAACCGCGAGCAGTTCTGCGCTCGGCGCGAGCGGAGCAACACGCCGCTTCAGGCGCTGCAGCTCATGAACGACGAGCAGCATGTCGAGGCCGCGCGGGCGCTCGCGGCCCGGTCGCTCGCCGCGAGCGCCGTTGATGATGCGGGCCGGATCGGCTGGCTGTTCGCGACGGTGCTTGCCCGCGAGCCGGAGCCGGCCGAGGCCAGGATCGTGGTCGAGTCGCTGGCGGTCCACCGCGAGCGGTACAAGGCCGACCCGGCCGCCGCCGGGCAGCTTCTGCGGATCGGCGACTCCGAGCCGCCGGCCCACGTCGATCCGGCCGAGCTGGCGGTCTGGACGCTCGTGGCCAACACGATCCTGAATCTCGATGAGGCCCTCACGAGGAACTGACGCCATGCACGGACTGAATCCCGCGTACGAAGCATTGCGCACCGCGCTGGCCCGCCGCGCGTTTCTGCACAGCTCTGGCGTGGGCGTGGGAGCCGCAGCCCTGTCGCTGCTCGAGTCGCGGGCGTTCGGGGAGGCGGCGACCGGCCCGGCGGCGAACGAGCCCGGCCGCGTTCATCCGGCCCTGCCCGGGCTGCCGCACCATCTCCCGAAGGCAAAGAGCGTCATCTACATCCATTTGAACGGCGGGCCCTCGCAGATCGACCTCTGGGACTACAAGCCGAAGTTGGCCGACTACTTCGACAAGGACATCCCGCCGAGCGTCCGCGGCGAGCAGCGGCTGACGACGATGACGAGCGGTCAGGCCAGGTTTCCGGTGGCGCCGTCGAAGTTCACGTTCGAGCAGGCCGGGAAGTGCGGCCGGTGGATCTGCACCGAGCTTCTGCCTCACACCGCCAAGATCGTCGACGAGATCGCGCTCGTGAAGACCGTTCACACCAATGCGATCAACCATGACCCGGCCTGCACCTTCGTGATGACCGGCAGCGAGATTCCGGGCAAGGCGAGCCTCGGCAGCTGGCTCTCCTATGGCCTCGGCAGCGAGAGCAACGATCTGCCCGCGTTCGTCGTCTTCACGCCGCTCCCCGATATCGTTCCCAGCCAGGCGCTTTTCACCCGGATGTGGTCGAGCGGGTATCTGCCGACCAGATTCTCGGGCGTGGCGCTCCGCGGCTCGGGCGATCCCGTGCTGTACCTCGAGAATCCGGCCGGCGTGACGCGGGCCGACCGACGCCGCACGCTCGACACGCTCGGTGCGCTCAACGCCAGGGGCTTCGAGCGGTATGGCGATCCTGAAATCCAGACCCGGATCTCACAATACGAGATGGCTTTTCGGATGCAGGCCAGCGTGCCGGAGCTTACCGATATCTCCGGCGAAAGTGCGGCCACACTCGCGATGTACGGCGACGACGTGAAGCAGGCCGGCTCATTTACCCACAGTCTCCTGCTCGCACGGCGGCTCGTGGAGCGGGGGGTGCGGGTAGTGCAGATTCTGCACCGCGGCTGGGATCAGCACAACAATCTCCCCACCGACCTGCGGGCGCAGTGCCTCGACACCGACCAGGCCACGGCCGCCCTCGTGCAGGATCTCCGGGCCCGCGGCCTGCTCGACCAGACGCTCGTCGTCTGGGGGGGCGAATTCGGTCGCACCGTCTACTCGCAGGGCACGCTCACGAAGGACAACTACGGCCGTGACCACCACCCGCGGAACTTCTGCATGTGGATGGCCGGCGGCGGCGTGAAGGGGGGGGTGTCGTACGGCGAAACCGACGACTTCAGCTATAACGTGGTCGAAAACCCCGTGCATGTGAACGACTTCAACGCCACGATCCTCCACCTCATGGGGATCGACCACACGCGGTTCACCTTCAAGTTCCAGGGCCTCGACCAGCGGCTCACGGGGGTGGAGCCGCAGCGAGTCGTCACCGAGATCCTTGCCTGAGTTCCGGTTCTCGGCCGGCCTTGTGGCAGCGGGGCCGGGCAGTCCGCGCCGCTTCCTTTCCTTTCCAGAGGGACCGCACCCATGATTCTCAGAGTCGTTCCGGCCGCACCGCGTGCGCCGGCGTGGAGTTGGCCGAGTTGCCTGGTGATCTGCGTGCTTTCGGCCGGTGTCTCGGCCCGCGAGCCCGCCCGGGTCAGGGGTGAACGGATCATCGACCGGACGACGGCGGCGTGGCAATCACAGCAGATTCAGGAGCCGTGCATTCTGGAGAACCCGAAGGATCCTGACCGGCTGATCATGTTCTATTCGGGCGTGCCCGCTGCGGACCGCGGCACGTGTTTTGTCGGCAAGGCATGGGCCCTGAAGAGCAAGCCCTTCGTCTGGCACCAGGATCCCGCCAACCCGGTCTTCAAACCGGCAGCAAACGGCTGGGATTCCCGCAGCCTGCGATTGGATTGCGTTCTCTATCTTCCGGAGGAAGACGCCTACTCCATCTACTACTCGGCCACCGACCGGGACGATGCCCAGGACCGGATCGGGCTGGCGATTTGTCCCGCGGGAGAGGATGGCTACTCCGGCGTCACCCCCGAGGCGATCCGGCGCTACGGCACGAAGCCGGTCTTGGCTCCCGAACCGGCCGAGCCGTTTTGCGAAACGATGGCGTCGCAGTCGGCGGTGTTCCGCGAGCGGGACGCGACCGGTCAATGGCGATGGTACATGTACTACTCGTACCGCGGCCGAAACGGAGTGCTGCCGGGGATTCGGCTGGCGACCTCCCGCGACGGCAAATCGTGGGAACGGCATTCCAACGCCGACGATCCGGCCGGCAAGGGCCACCTGTTCGCATCGACGCCCGATGCCTACTACGAGTGGCATCAGATATTCAAGGTCGGCGACACGTACGTGCTCTCGCTCGAGGTCGGGCCGGAGCGCGGCGCTCGCTGGAGGCCGGTCGTGGCGGTCAGCTCCCACCCGGACAAGGGTTGGGAGCAACTGGATCTCGATGCGGTCGTGCAAACCCGGTGGCCTGGCGTCTACAGCGACGAGACCATCTTCCACGTGGCGACCCCGGCTTTTTACCGCTTCGATGACCGCTGGTATCTCTATGCCCAGGCTTGCCCGCTGCCGGCCAATCGCAACTACATCGATGGCAAGTGGGATCTGTGGTGCTTCGAGTGCACCGCGAAGTTGCCCACGCGTCACGGACTGGCTGACCTGTTCATTCCGGGAACGCCGGCAGTGAAATGAACCACGGAGATCTCCTTCCAGGCTGTTCGCCTTAGATTGCCCAGTTGTGGTGGCTGGCACCTTTACGAGGAGGTTGTATGCGTGCGACGACGACCGCCTTGGTTCCCTGTTGCCTGCTCTTCTGCGGCACGCTTTTTTCGTCCGATGTCGGGGCGGACGGGAGTGGGCAGGGCGACACCGGCCGGTCGCGGGTATTCAACGTGCTTCGGTATGGGGCCGTCGGTGACGACAAGACCGTGGCAGACGCTCGTGAGCGACGTGCATGACCCGGAGAATCTCGGCGTTGCCGACATCGACTACTGGGTGGTCATCGGCAACGACGGGGCGCGGGATACATTCGTGAAGAACGGAGGAACCTTCATCCGCGCCCGTCGGATCGGCTCGGGTCCGGTGGGCACGGCGGGCGGCAGCAAGTAGCCCGGCCGGAATCGGTTCCATATCCCACACTCCCGGTGCTCCGCGTCCGGGGGATCAGCCAGATGGCGCCGACGCCCAGCCCGTAGACGAGGCTGCACAGCGACCCGACCCGCACGTAGTCGCCGCCGACCGCCGCGAAGAGCGTACCCGCCGCGAGCACGCCCGCCGCGGTGACGAACCGGCCGGCGTTGTAGGCGAGGCCGCTGCCGGCGGCCCGCGCTGCCACCGGAAAGACCGCGGGCAGGTAGACGGCAAGCCAGCCGAAGAACAGCGTCGAGACGAAGCCCTGCAGGCAGACGAGCGGCTGAAACCACCGCTCGAGCGGCGCCGTGAGGTTGAACATCGCAAGCGTGGCCGCCGTCGCAGCGATGCTGATCACAAGGTAGCTCGTCCGGCGGCCGAGCCAACCGACCAGGAGCGCACCGACAAAACTCCCCACGAGCGATCCCCCCGCCCACCAGCCCTGCGTGACGGCCTTGTAGGTCGTGTCGGCAGGGCCGGCCACCGCGTCGGCCCAGGGGATCATCCACTTGCTCGCTGACCAGGCGCCCACCATCGGGATGCTCGCGATCACGATCGCGGCGAGCGTGGTGCGGCGGAGCTCTCGCCCGAAGAGGGCCGGCCGCGGGGTCGCATTGCCTCCGGCCGCGGCCCCACGGTGGGCGAGCCACTGCGGCGACTCGGGCAGGAGTGCGAGCACGGCCAGCCCCAAGACCGCCGGCAGCCCCGCGATCTGGAAGAGCCACCGCCAGGAGTCGGGCGTGATCGGCCAGATCCGGCCGCACTGCGAGAGGATGATGATCCCGACGTTGATCCCGGCCGCCATCACGCCCGAGACGGTCGCCTTGCTCGCAGCCGGCCAGCTCTCGGCAACGAGCGCGATGCCGTTGGGCCACACGCCGCCGACGCCGAGCCCCACCAGGAATCGCAGCCCGAGCAGCTGCCACTGCGAGGTCACGAAGCCGCCGGCCGCGGCGCCGAGCGAATAGAGCAGAATGCTTGCCCCCAGGCCGCGGGTGCGGCCATGGCGGTCGCCGAACCGTCCGAGCACGACCCCGCCGATCGCCGCCCCGAGCATGAGCGCCGCGGTGTAGCGGGCGAACCAGTCGCCGCCGGCGGCGGGCGTGAACGCCTCCCCCATCAGGCTCTTCGTGACGGAGAGTGACGCCACCGGCATGAGGCCGAGCTCGAACCCGTCAAACACGAGCCCGAGAAAGGCCGCCGCGAGCACGGCGATGCGGCCTCGGGGGGAGAGCGGCACGGCGGACTGATCGCCGCCGCTCATCGATGCAGCTCCTCGGCGGCCCGCGTCACGAGCCCGGCGAGTCGCTCGTCAGGAACGTCGCCGTGGAGCAGGATCGCGTACTCGAGCCGCAGCGATTTTCCCGGCTCGAGCGTGAGGGGCGGCGCGGGATCCTTGGCCCCGTAGGCCTGGCGGCCGAAGGCGTTGGCGAGCACGAGGCCATAGTCGCGGGCGTGAAAGAAGGGCTCGCGGGGATTGCCGGGTAGGTCGATCACGGCCGCGCCCACGCGCCGGCCGTCGATCGTGCCGGAGGCGTCCACCCACTCGGCCCCGCGGCCGAAGATACCCGGCTCGTTCAGGCCGCCGTGGCTCGCCAGGTAGCGGCCGCCACGGGCCGGCGAGAGCGGCGCGGCGACGCGGAGGCCGAAGCCCATCTCTTCCGTGTCGCCGAAGACGAGCGGCTTGTGCTCGCCCGGCACAAGCTCCGCTTCCCAGAGCAGGATCCGAACCGGGAAGCCGTCGATCACGCGATCACGGATCGAAACGCTCGACCGCTCGCGGCAGGCGACCGGCGCGTCGGGCGTGTCGGCGGCCGCGGCGAGGTATTCGATCTTCGCCGTGAACCGCGCGGCCCCGTCCACGACCGCCGGCTCGCCCTCGAAGCCCACGAACCGGACGGCGGTCTTGTGCCGCCAGGGGTCGGCGCCCGAGAGGTCGCTGAAGCCGAGCCACACGCCCGGATGCATCGTGGCGTGGTCATCGGCATCGACGCCCGGCCGCGGCGGGCAGGGCCGGGTCACGATCGTGCCGCCCGGCGCAGCGAGGTCGCGGATCGCGGGCCGGCCCACGGCCGGGTCGGCGAACACGACCGCCGCCACGGGCTCGTCGCCGGCGGTGATCACGAGCCGATCGGCCTCGCGGCGAATCGCGAAGTCAGCGGCAAAGGCAGCCGAGATGGCGGTGCACACACAGCCAGCAGCAGCTACAATTCGGATCATGAGTACTCCAGTCATCGCCATTCCCGTGGATGCCTCGACTGCAGACGCCTATCAATCCGCGTCTGCGGACCAGCAACGGCAGCTGCAGTTATTGTTGCGGCTGCGGCTTCGAGAGCTGACGACTCGGTCCGCACGGCCGCTCGACGAGATTTTGGACGAGGTAGGGCGTGCGGCGATCGCAAAAGGTCTGACGCCCGAGTCGCTCTCGTCGATTCTCGACGGGCGGTGACGCGAGATTCGTTTTCGACACGAACGTCGTCTTGATGCTGAGCCCATTTCGCGGCGTCACCATGCTTACGCCCGTCGATTTTGTGCGTGAGCAGTTTGAGTGAGGTCATCGCAGCGTCACCTCGTAGAGTTGGGCGACGCCGCTCGAGTCGCTCGTGAACACGACCCGCGAGCGGTCGGGGGAGAAGGCGGGATGCGGATGCGTGTGCTGCGGGGCGAAGACTTTGACAGGGCCGTCGTCGTAGGGGCAGTGGTCGCCGTTCCAGTGTTCGCCGGCATTGCTCGAACGGCTCTCGGCGAGCGGCACGACCGATGACTCGGGGCCTGCCGACGGGTCGAACAGAAAGAGCCCCCGGTCGGGGTTCTTCGTGTCGGTGACGCAGGAGCGGCCGTCGCGGGAGATGCAGGGGTGCCATGCCGGAAAATCGGTCACCCGCCGCACGGCCCCGGAGTCGACGTCGATTCCGATCATGCCGTGCGGCCAGACCACCGTCACGATCTCGTTGCGGCCGCCGACGGCACTCCGCGGCATCCACATTTCGTGCACCACCCACTCCTTCTTCGCGACGTCTCTCTTGTAGGCGAGCCGGTGGCCAGTGCCATCGCGGTTGACCACGTGGATCCGGTCGGTGTAGCGGCCGCCGAAGCGAATCAGCGACGGATCGTCTGGATGAAACTGCGGATGGCCGATCGAGTCGTGCTCGCAGGCGGTCGAGACCGCGCCAGTCGCCGTGTCGATCACGTGCAGCCGGGCGATGTTGCCGTGCCCCGCGCCGTATTTCACTGGCACGGCCCACCAGCGGCCGTCGGTCGAGAGCGAGGTCGTGCCCATCGCATCTCCCACCATCCCCGGCGGGATCATCGGCACGTCGCCGAAGTCGGCCAGGCACTCCTCGCGGAAGCCGTTTCCCGTCGCGACCCGCCAGGCCCCGCAGCCGGCCGTGAAGTAGACGAATCGACCGTCCCACGAAGGATGCACGCTCCACTCGTTGACGTCGTCGCGATCGGTGAGCTGCACGAGCCGGCCGGTCGCCCGCTCCTCGACAAAGATCTGGGCGTGGCCCGTGCGGTGCGACACGAACACGAGCCACTCCATCGCATCGTCGTAGGCCGGCAGGTAATAGAAGGGATGGTGGTGGATCGACGGGTGCGTCGTCACCTGCCGGACCGCCGCACCGGTCGTGGGATCGACGAAGGCCGTCGATTCAGCCGGATGCACGCGGCCCTTGCCCGCGGCTGCCATGCCGCGGCTCGTTTTGCCCGCGGCTGCCATGCCGCGGCTCTCATTGCCGGTGCCGGCCGTCATGCGAGTGCCGCCCGCTCGCCGACCGGCCGCCGCTGCTCGCGGAGGGCGAGCGGAGCCGCCGCAGGATCGACCGGGCAGGTGAACCCGATCGCCTCGAGGCCCTGCCTGATCGCCGCGAGCTGCTCTGGTGACAGCGGCCGCATCGGGCGACGGAAGACCGGGCTCGGGAATTTCCCGAGGAGCCACTTGGCCGCCTTCATCCGCTGGTGGGCCCCGCAGCCCGGCTCGCCGAAGGCATAGACGATCCGCGCGAGCGGCGCCACGATGTCGCCCGCCTTGCGTGCCCGGGCCAGGTCGCCGTCGAGCGCCGCGTGCACGACTTCCACCATCAGCTCCGGCACGAAGCCCGCGAAGCCGATGAGCGCGCCATCTGCCCCTTCGAGAAGCGTGGCGAGGAGAAACTCGTCGTGGCAGGTGGTGATCGAGACGTGCGGCGCGACCGCCTTCAGCTCCTCGTAGTCGTACCGCCAGCGGGCCATGTCGCGGGTGCCCATCTTCACCATCACGACCTCGGGCAGCCGCACCATCTCCTTCATCTCGGCGAGCGTGTAGCCCGCCTTCGTCCAGGCTGGATACTGGTGGACGATGATCGACACGCCGCTCCCCGCGGCCACGTCCTCGACGAAGCCCACGGCGGTCGTGCTCGACCGGCCAAACCGCAGCCAGTGGTGCGGCGGCATGAGCAGGATCGCCTCAGCCCCGGCCTCGCGGGCCGCGATGGCATGGTCGGTGGCCTCCCGGCTCCCTTCGGCCGACACGCCGGTGATCACTTTTACCGCGCGGCCGGTCTTCGCATTGGCCCGCTTGACCCCCTCGGCCACGAGCCGGGTGACGTGCGCCCGCTCGGCCGGATCGAGCGACATGATCTCGCCGGTGTGGCCATTGCAGACCACGCCCTCGATCCCCGGCACGCTCGCCACGTCTTCGATCGAAGACACGAGCCCTTCCTCGTCGATCGACTCATCGTCGTGAAACGGACAGAGCGTCGCGGGATAGACACCGCTCCAGGGTCGGTTGCGCCATGGGGAAGCATGGGCGGCGAGCGACGGGCGGGCGGCATGGCCATTGGATGCGGGCGAGGTCATGGGATTCTCCAGGGGGTTTTCATGTTTGTATACAGCCGACCTTCACTTTGCTTGATCGGTCGATTCTGCGAACGGAACGCGCTTTGCGAAGTCCAGGGTTACCGGACCGAGTAGTCCCGCTTCGAGCAGGGACGAGTCCTTCTTGAACACGGTCATGTTCGTCCGCGTGACGCGTTCGTGTTGCGGTGCTATCGCATCGCCGATGAGCCGGTTCGGCCAGTAATTGGTCACGCGAACCTCGAGCGCGTTGTCGCCGGCGGCGATCGCGTCGGTGACGTCGAGCCGGTAGGGCTGCGTCCAGAGCAGGCCGCAAGGCTTGTCGTTCAGCCGCACCTCGGCAAGATTCCGCACCGCGCCCAGGTTCAGGAACACGCGGACGTCGTCGTTGACGTGTTCCGGCCCCAGCGTGAACCTGGCGAGATAGGCGGCCGTACCGGAAAAAAACCGCACCTGCGCGGTGTCGTGTTTCGACCACGACGCCAGCGTTTCGAACACCGTGTCGGGAGGTGCGTTCGGCCCGGCCAGGAACCGCACCTGCCACGGTGCCGGCACGGCCACGGTTGGGGGGATCGATTCAACCCTGGCCGAGGCATGCGTTCCGTCGGCCATCCGGACGACATGGTTTCCGGGCTTCGAAGCCAGCAGGGTCGGGGGCTGGCCGGGCTCGGCCTCGACCTCGAAGTCGGAGATGGCCGGCGGGGCGTCGGACCGCGACGAAACGAGCGTCTTTCCATCCCGCTCGACCGCCACGATCCCCGAACCATCGGCCGCTTGGCGAAACACGACGAACACCGATCCGGCCGGAGGCAGCCGCAACGGCAGCCAGGTGCGGCCGTCGATCTCGTCGAAGACCGTCTGCCGCACGATCCGGCCGCTACCTGGATCCCACAGCTCCGGCCTCCTGCCGCTCACCCGAAACAGACACGCCGTATCGGCCCATCGAGCCGGGTCGCGATTCGCGACGAAATAGATGTCTGTGTCGCCCAGGCGACGGTGGATATACGACAGCCGCTGCTGGGCGGGGGCCGCCGGGCGCTGCTCGAAGTCGGGCGCAACCCCGGCCTCGAGAAGCGCCTGCCGAGGCGTTCGGCCCCAGACGAGTTTTCCCCTGCCTATGCGGCGCTCGCCCGCGTCGGTTTCCTCCGCCCCCCACAACTCGCTTGCCAGAGAGGCGATCTGCTCGTCGCACTCGGGATGCCCCTGAAGCCCCGGAGCGAGGGTCGGTCGCGGCCAGACGACCGTCGCCCCTGCCTCGAGCAACTCGGCGAGGCGTCGGCCGAGTTCGGGGGTCAGAAAACGGCCGTGACATGGATGACCGGCGGCGATCGCATCGGGCAGGACGAGCAGCCGGTAGCTCATGCCATCGGGCAGTTCCAGCCGGCCGTCACGGACCTGCATGCGATCGAGGATCACGTCCTCGGCCGCGAAGTCGCAGGCGTAGTCTTCGCCCAGCGACGGGCTCAACTCGTACCAATAGTCGCGTTTCGGCGGGATGAATCCAGGCACCGCCGCACCCGGGAAGCAGCAGACGTCGGCGACCGGCAGGCCCTGCTGGAGCATGAACTGGCAGCGTGCCAGGTAGTCGCACAGTCCGCGGGCCTGGTTCCACCAGGTGACGTTCGGCCCGAAGTGTGTGCCCGCGTAAAACACGTTGCCGGGCACGCCGGCTTCGGGCGGGGAGCAGGCGAAGCCGTGGATCACGCAGCGGTTCATTCCCTCGCAGAACGCCCGGTCGGCGAAGGGCTTCATCTCCGGCGGGCCCTGGGTCCAGTGCTGCCAGCTCGTGAAAGCCTCGGCGGCCACGACCCGGCAGCCGCACGTGTGGGCGGCCGATGCCGCGCCGCGCACATGCATCGTGTGGTTCTCCGTCCAGAACTCACCCATCGGCACGTCGGTGCGATGGTAGCACTGTAGAGCGTCGACCATCACCGGCGGCGGTCCGCCCGCCTCGGACACAAACGAGAGACCGCGACCGCGGCACAGTTCGCGGAAGCGGCCGTAGTGATTGTCGGCGATGCAATCCGCGATGGTCTTGCGAAAATCGTACAGAAAACGTTCCGTGATCTCCCGCGTCCCCACCACACGGCCGGTCAGCGCCGGCAGATACCGCACGATCGCATAGCCGCGTCGGCGTGCGAACTCCTCGGCGAACTGTGGTGTCCAGTTGACCGTGCCCAGGTCACAGCTGTCGCATTCGACGAACGTGAACGCTTTGCCGACGAGCTCGCCGCAGTCGGCCGCGAGCTTCGCGATCGTCGCCTCGAAGTGGAGATCCATGGCGGCGGCGCTCAAGTGATCGAGCATGAAGCCGCCGGCGCCCGGTCCGGTGAACTGGCGCTCCCGACCCCCGACGGCATGCGCGATCCTGAGCACGACCCAGTCCCCCTCGGGCGCGTCCCACTCGAGCCGGCCCTCGTCGTCGAGCCTGTCGGTCAGATCGACGACCGACGAGACGGGGATGCCCTTGTCCTGGGCATCGGCCTTCGTGGCCCAGCCAAGCAGGTCGGGTGTTGTGCCCTCGACCTCCCTGTAGCCGGCCTTCAACTGCCATTCGTGGATCGGTGCGCAGCCGGCGTCGGCCGGAATCGCGAGGACGGCGATGTCGGTGGCCGTATCCTGTCGGAACGGGATATGGCGACCGCCCTCGACCTTTGGAAACGGCGGCGGCAGCGCGTCGGCGAATCGCCGGGGGCCCATGATTTTCGTCTCGCTCCAGACGAGCCGCCGACCAGCGTGTTCCGCGGGGATCCAAGGTCCGCCGCAATTCCAGCCGCTGCTGGCCATGAGTCCGACCTGGATCCCGAGTCTGGCCGCCTCGCGGACGGCGTGGACGAATAGCCCCCGCCACTCGTCGGTCATGAAACGGCTGCCATCCGGAACCCTCGGGCCGCCCGCGACGGGGTCGACGGACACCTGAAAAATCATGGCTCCTGAGATGCCCTGGCGATGCATCGCCTCGAGGTCGGCGGTGATCTGCCGCCGGCTCACGTTGCCCGTAAGCCAGTCCCAGAACACCCAGACACGTGCGGACGCCGGCGGCGATGCAAAGCCCTCGCGGAGCGAATCGATGCCTGCCGAGAGTGAGACCTCGCCCGCCACGACGCAGGATGGCAATGTGCCGCAGATCAGCAAAATCCCCGGGAAAAGCCACGATGTCAGCACACCCCGCGAGACCTTTCGGTGAATGCGGTCGCCGGAGGCTGGCAACGTTGCAACAGTGATCGGAGGTGACATGGGCATGAAGGCGAGGCCGGAGCCTATTTCCGCGGGATCATGGGGCGGCTGCGACCTGGCCGGCGGGGCGTTTCTGGGTGAGCAGGAACGCGACGACGTCGGCCAGTTCATCGGGCGTGAGCGTGCGGTCGTAGCCGGCGGGCATGAGCGACACCTGCTGCACGGCCCGCTCCTCGATCGCGTCCTTCCGCACGGAAGTCGAACGGCCCTCGGCGTCGATCACGCGAAGCGTGTCAGGCGTGTCGTCGAGCACGAGGCCCGTGAGGCTGCGGCCATCGTCGAGCACGAGCGTGCTGACGCGATAGCCCTCGATGATCGTGGCGCTCGGCTGCAGGATCGACTCGACGATCGCCGCCGGCGGCGCCCGCAGGCCGATGTCGGAGAGATCGGGGCCGATGCCGCCCACGCCATGGTCGCCCGCACGGTGGCAGGCGGCACAGTTGGCCCCGCGGGCGTCGGCGAAGAGTTTTGCACCGCGGGCGGGGTCGGCTTCCTTGAGCCGGCCGAGCACGTCGGCAGCCTTCGCCGGCGGACGGGGCTCGGCGAGTTTTGGCGTGGGCACGCCCAGGCTCGATGCGACGGCCGGCACGCGGTCGAGCAGTCGCGGGTCGGGATCGGCGGCTGCGGCGAGGAGCAGTTTTTCGGCGAGGCCGCGAGCGTCAGACGCAGCCTGCCACGAGGCCGGATCGATCGCGGCGAGGCACGCGAGCACTTTTCCGCGGAAGGCCGGCTGAGGGTTTTTGTCCCAGGCGGCGGCCAGCGCCGTGACGAGCGGCTCGCTCGCCGCGAGCCTCCGCCCGGCCGCGGCATATCCGGCGAGCGCCTCGACGCCGCGATCCCGCCGGGCCGGATCGGCCTTCGGCAGTTTTTCGGTGAGCACGGCCAGCCCGTCGTCGCCGAGCCTTGAAAAGCCAGCGGCGACCGCGTCGGCAAGCATCGGCCAGCCATGGCCGAGCAGGCCCCACGCCGTCTCGGCCGCGCGGCGGTCGGGCTTCACCGCCCAGAGCACGGCCGCGATCTCCTGCGACTTTTCCTGCGGTACGACCTCGCCGCTCTGGAGTGTCGCCCCACCCCAAGCGTTCACATACATCTGCTCGAGGCCGGCCCGCGGGCCGCCGTCGATCGCCTTCCCCTCGAGCTTCCGTAGCAGGGCGAGCCGCAGGCGGTAGTCAACATGGCGATTGTCGAGTCGCGTGATCGTGGCGAGCACGGCGGCGGGGTCGTCGAGGCCGAAGCCAGTGTTCGCCAGCCATGCGGTAGCCGTCTGCGACACGCGTTCATCGGCATCCTTGGAGAGCGCGACCACAGCCGGACCGTCGAGCCGGCCGAGATCGAGCAGGGCGAGGAGAGCGGCCAGCCTCACGCCCGCCCGCTTGTCGGCGAGCAGGCCGCGGAGTTCGTCAGGCGTCACGAGATCGCGAAGCGTCGTCCAGGCGGCATAGTGGACGAGCCGGTCGGTCTCGTCGGCCGCCGCTTCGATGATCGCCGGCACGGCGGCACGATCGGCGACATTTGCCGCAGCGAGCAACGCCGCAAACCGCACACGCGGGGCGGGGGCGGCGAGGCTGGCGATCACGCACGGCGGCAACGTGCGGGCGTCGGCCTCGCGGCCCGCCACGCGGTGGGCCAGAATCCGCACGGCCTGGATGCGGGGGATTTCGGAAATGCTGTCTTTCGCCTCGACGAGCCGCGAGAAAAATGCATCGCCTGCGGCGGCGTCGGCTGCGATCCGGCCGAGCGTCCAGAGGAGCCAGGTCTGCCGGGCCTCGCGGCCGGGCTCTTTGATCGCGGCAGCGGCGAGTTCGGCAATCTCGCGTTGCGCGGCCGCTGCCTGCGAATCGCCACCGGAAGCCCGCCGCAGGAGTTCGTCCTGCGCCGCCACCCGCATCGCCACGATCGGCGAATCAAAATCGACGGCCACGTCGGCGATCGACCGTGCCTCGAGCGCCGGCCGGGCGGCGAGCTTCGCCGTCGCCGCTGCCAGCGTCGGCCCACCCTCAGCCGCGATCCGAAACACGCGTCCCTCGGTCTTGTCGCCATTCCAGCCGTAGGTCGATCCCCAGCCGCCGATCCAGATCGCCCCATCGGGGCCGACCGCCATCCCCGTCGGCCGAAAGAGCGGTTTTTTATTTCCGAGCGACACGAACGGCTCGACACTTCCGCCCGCGGGCATCACAAGCGCGCCTTGCCACTCGCGGCGGAAGATCTCGACCGTGCCCCGCAGCCAGTCGGCCCGGTAGAAGACGTTGCGATGCGTCTCGGGAAACTCCCGCGAGTCGTAGAAAAGAACCCCCGTGCCCGAGCCCTCCGCGATCGGGCCACTCGCCGGCACGCTCGCCAGCGTCCCCTCGCCAGTCCAGGAGTTGTTCCAGCGATGCCGCATCCCGAAGTGGGCGCCCATGAAGGGCATCACGAACCGGTCGCCGCCGAGGTCGTCCTGATCGGTCGCGAGCCAGTCGAAGCTGTTATCGAAGGCCATCCCCCAAGGATTTCGACAGCCGCGGCAGACGATCGCGAGATTCTTGCCGCTGGCATCGCACCGCATCATCCCGCCGCCGGTGTGGCCGTCGGTGGGAAACCGGTAGCTCGCCCGCCAGGCCGCCGGCCATTCGGCCCGGGCGAACGTGACCGGCTCGGGATCATCCACCGCGCCCGCGCCTGCCTCGACCTGCGCGAGGTCGCGGAAGGCCCGCGGGGCGTTGCCGAAGACGGGCGTGTCGCCCTTGCCGAAATAGAGATAGCCGTCGGGGGCGAACGAGGGGGCGTCGAGGGCGTGTTCGAGCGTCCCCAAGCCCGTGGCGATCCGCACGTATTCGTCGGCCTCGCCGTCATCGTCGGTGTCGCGGGCGACCGTGAGGTCGGGGGCGTTGGCCACCCAGAGCTCCGGCCCCCGCGGTCCCTGCTTCCAGGCCATCCCCTGCACGCAGTGAAACGGGCCGGCAAAGGGCTTCGTCGCTTCGAACGTGCCGTCGCCGTCGGCGTCGACGAGCATCACGATCGCGTCGCCCGGCGTGTTCTCCCGCGGGTGGCGATACTGCGGGCCCATCGCCACGAAGAGCCGGCCGCGGGTGTCGAAGGCGAGCATCGAGACGTTCCGCACGAGCGGCTCACGGGCCGGCATCGTGGCAACGAAGCCCGCAGGCACGACCGGGACCGCGTCGGGATCGGTGCCCGACACGTCGAAGCCGTTGGCTGATGCGGCAGCACACCACAGCGGAAAAAACGCAAGCACACATCGGTGGATTGCATGCACGCAGACCAATGGGCTTGCCGGCGGAGGTTTCCAAAATCTGTTCATTTCACTGCCTTTCATCGCACGATAGCAGTTAAAACGATGAACCAGAGCCTGTTTTTGCGCAACTAACCGCAACACGCGGGTGCTTCGCTACAACATGCAAATCCATGAAGATTGATGCCTATTCCCACATCCTGCCACGGGCCTACTTCGACCGGCTCGTCGAGATCGCGCCCGACAAGGGGGCGATCAAACGGTGGCTCACGATCCCCGTGCTCCACGATCTCGACGCGCGGCTGGCGATGATGGAGGAGTTCGGCCCCGGCTACCGACAGATCCTCACGCTCTCGATGCCGGCGCTCGAGAGCGTGGCCGGGCCCGACGAGACGCCCGTGCTCTCGCGGCTCGCCAATGACGCGATGGCGGATCTCGTGGCCAGAAGGCCCGACCGGTTTCCAGGCTTCGTCGCCTCGCTCGGGCTCAACAACGTGGCGGCTGCGCTTCACGAGATGCGGCGGGCGATCGAGGAGCTCGGGGCGATCGGCATCCAGCTCTTTACGAACGTCGGTGGCCGGCCGCTTGACGAGCCGGAGTTCTGGCCGATCTTCGAGGCAATCGCAGACTACGACCTGCCCATCTGGCTGCACCCGACCCGCGGGGCCGGCTGCGCCGACTATCCCGGCGAGCCGAAGTCGAAGTACGAGATCTGGTGGACGTTCGGCTGGCCGTACGAGACGAGCGTCGCCATGTCGCGGATGGTGTTCGCCAAGTTCTTCGTGCGGCTGCCGCGGCTCAAGGTGATCTGCCACCACATGGGGGCGATGATTCCATTTTTCGCCGGCCGCGTGGGCCACGGCTGGGACCAGCTCGGCTCACGGACCGCCGACGAGGATTTTGGGCCGTTACTTACGGAGCTCGGCCGGCCGCTCGACCACTTCAAGAAGTTCATCGGCGACACGTCGCTCTCAGGCTCGAAGGCCGCGATCGCCTGCGGCCTCGACTTCTTCGGGGCCGACCAGGTGGTGTTTGGGTCGGACTGCCCGTTCGATCCCGAGGGCGGGCCACTGTTCATCCGCGAGATCATCGCGGCGATCGACGGGCTCGAGATCCCCGAGGCCGACCGGCGGAAGATCTACGAAGACAACATCCGCCGCCTCGCCCGGCAGCGGCTGCGGGGCTGAAGGGACGACACCACTGCACGGGCCGGCGAGCCAGCGTCTCTGTGGCCGCAAAGCACGGCTAGTTCAAAGCGCAATCTTGAATGAGCCGCACTCGTGCCGTATGTTCGCGGGGTGAACGTCGCCAGAGATATCGCTGCTGTTCTCGGCCGGGCTGCGTCTCGGTTTCCCGCCATCACGCTGACGGGCCCGCGGCAAAGCGGCAAATCGACTCTGTGCAAAACGGTTTTTCCCTCGCTGCCGGTTGCCAATCTGGAGCAGCCGCGAGGCTAGGCCCGCGCTCCCCGGCGGCCGGGGCCGAGCGAGCCCCCCGCGACGAAGGTCGGGGGCACGGTGATCTGCACCCCGAGCCCGGCGAACTGCCCGGTGATCCTCCGGGCGAGCTGCTCCACGGCCAGCCGGCCGATCCGCTGCGGGTGCACGTCGATGGTCGCCAGGGTCGGCCAGAGGCCCGCCACGAGGGCCCGCTCGTGGTTGCAGGAAACGAGCGCGATATCGCGGCCCGGCACGAGCCCCCGCTCGGCGAGCGCCCGGTAGACGAGCGCCGCGATGCTGTCAGCGGGGCAGAAGATCGCCGTCGGCCTCGATGCCCGGGCCCGCCGCCCCCCAGCCACGACTTGATCGACGAGCGGCTGCACCTGGGTCACGGCCATCACCGGCTGGAGCGGAAACCTCACCGGCCCGCCCGCCGGCGGCGCGGTCTCCACCACCGCCCCCCCGGCCGCCTCGACCGCCAGCCGGAAGGCCGCGGTGCGACTGGCAAACAACTGATGGTCGTGCTTCGGGTTCACAGCCGCGATCAGCCGATGGCCCTTCTCGAGCAGGGCCTCGGCGGCGAGCCGGCCCACGGCCGCGTCGTCGGGATCGACCGCATCGCCCGGGGCCCCGGCCGGCCGGCCGAGCAGCCAGACCAGCGGCGTGTGGCCGAGCGTGGCCCGCAGCCGGGAGCCGAGCGCCTCCATGATCCGCCCCTGCAACGCGGCCTTGGCCAGCATCCCGTCGAACTTCACCCGCCGCAGCGAGCGAGGCGGCTCGGCGGGATCGGCCATGCTCACGAGGATCGGATGGGCGCCCGCCTCGGCCAGCGCCTCCTCGGCCCCGTGGATCGCCTCGGCCACCACCGGCAGGCTGGCGAGCGTACGGTCGATGCCGAACATCGCGATCGCGATCCGCTTGCCCTCGAGCGGCTGGGTCCGGGACCGGCCCGAGCGGTCGCGGAGCGGCGCGTAGCCGAGCCGCTCGGCCGCGGCCCGCACCCGCGCCACACAGTCGGCAGCCACCTGCGGATGGCCGCGAAGCGCCCGGCTCGCGGTGCCGGGCGAGACGCCTGCCTCAGCGGCGACCTGTCGGAGCGTGACGGCCATGGCTCGAATGTAGGGGGCCGTCCGCCAGCCCGCAAACGCCCCCCGGCTCGCGGTCGAGCCTACGCGTCGGCCACGGGCAACGCCCGGGGATGCGGCGGCACCTGCCGCGGGGGCGGGTCGCGGCCCTCTTCCAGCCGCCACTCCTCCCGCTCCTCGTCGCTGGCGTAATACGTCAGCCAGACGGTCGGGTCGCCCTCGAGCGAGGCGCTGCAGTCCCAGTGGACGAAGTTGTCGGGCAGATCGACCCGCTTGAGCGGCGCCGGGAGGATGTCGCGGCGAATCAGGGCGTAGAGCTCGCGGTCGGAGAGGTGATCGGTGTAGTCGAGCACGATCTTGCGCGCGTGCAGCTGTTCGATCACCTCCCAGAGCCGCTCGCGGAGCTGCTCGTCGTCGAGCGTGCAGGCCGGCTGCATCGCCAGCGGCGGCTCGAACCAGCGGGCCACCGGGGCCAGGGGGGCGAGTTCCCAGGCGAGCATCGATTCCAGGAACCGGTTTTCGGCCTCGGTCGGCAGGCGACCGAAGTCGATCTCCCAGACGGCCTCGTCGAGATAGGGCTCGATCGCGGTTCGCAACTCGCCGTTGCGGATCAGGCAATCGACCTCGTCGGGATCGGGGTGGCGGGCGAGCGGCATGCCAGGGCGATGTCCTGAGGGGCTTCGCGCGAGGCCCGGCACCAGCCGCCGTGCCTCCCGCGGATCGCCTTCGACAGTACTCGCGGCGGCAGGCCGTTCAACGAACAAGCCGACACCCGAGCCCGGTTTTTTCAGGTCCGGCCCGCTACGACCGATACCAACCGGCGACTCTTCGCCGATCGCCGGGATCCCCCCAGGTTGCCGCGGTCGCCGAGCCCCCCGCCTCAGCCGGCGGTGGGCTTCTCCAGCTCCCCGCGGGCCCCGCATTCGCCCTCGAGCGCGGCGATCTTCGCCACCCGACGGGCATGCCGTCCGCCCTCGAAGGGGGTCGCGAGCCAGGTCCGGATCACCTTCTCCTGCATCTCCGGCCCCAGCATCTCGGCCGACAGGCAGAGCACGTTCAAGTCGTTGTGGCGGCGGCTCATCTCCGCGGTGACCTCGTCGTGGCAGGTGGCGGCGCGCACCCCGGCCACTTTGTTGGCGGCGATCGCCATCCCCACGCCCGTGCAGCACAGCAGGATCCCGCGGTCGACGGCCCCCTCGGCGACCCGGCGGGCCACTTCCGCGGCCACGTCGGGATAGTCAACGGCTTCGTCGCCGAATGAGCCACAGTCCACGATCTCGTGGCCCATCCGTTCGAGCAGGCCCACGAGCCTGCTGCGGGAGGTGACGCCGCGGTGGTCGCTGCCGATCGCTATCCGCATGAGGCTTCAGTCGCTCGAGGAGGGGCTACCGCCCGGGCCGGAAGAACCCGCCGACGGCAGGTCGAGTGTAGCGATTCTGGCAGCCAGATGCTCGCGGATTTGTCGGGCGCAGGACCGGTAGGTGTCGAGGGGGCCGCCGATCGGGTCGCTCACGTCGCGACGGTCGGGCGACAGCATCCAGACTCGGTCGCCCGCCTCGGGAAACTGCGCCAGGAGCGCGGCCCGGTGCGAGGCCGTCATGGTCAGGATCATGTCGGCCTGGCGGACGAGCGACTCGGTCAGCGGCTGGCTGGAGTGGCCGCGGAGGTCACCGCCCAACTCGGCCACCGCCTCCTGGGCGTTGGCGCTGGCCGGGCCGCCGGCCCACGCCGCCAGGCCGGCGCTGGCGACGACGATCCCATACCCGTCGATCTCCTCCGGCCCGCAGCCGAGCCGCTCCGCCATGGCCTGGCGAAACAAGGCCTCGGCCATCGGGCTGCGGCAGGTGTTGCCCGTGCAGACGAAGAGCACCATCAGGCTCGACAGCCGGCGGAGCGTCTCCTCGGCCACGATCCCCGGTCGCACGATCCGAAACCCGTCGCCCACGAGCTCGATCGTCGAGGCGGGCTGGCCGTAGCGAGCCGGACCGTCGTCGAGCACCAGTGAGAGCGAGCCGCCGGTCACGCAGTCGAGCTCCGCGGCGGTCAGGATCGGGCCGCCGTTCACGGCCGGCTCGGCGATCATCACGGGGCCGGCGAGCATCCTCATGCAGTCGGCCAGAAGGGGATGGCCGGGAATCCGCAGCCGGAGCCGGCCTTGCTCCGCCACCGCCGCGCGGACGCCCGCCGGCAGGCGGGTGACGAGGCTCTCCGGATGGTCGTCGGGCACGATCATGGCGACCGGACCCGGCCAGCAGCGGCGGGCCAGCCGGCGGCCCACGGGCGTGATTCGCGGTGCCCAGTCGAGCGCCTCGTCGGCGCTTTTGAGCACCAGCGTCAGCCGCGGCTCGCCGGCCCGCGGGGGGGCGAGCCGCACCAAGGCGTCGGCCGCGGCGGCGACGCGGGCGCTCGCGGCCACGACATAGTCGGTCTCGGTGGGAAAGGCCACCGGCCGGCCCTCGGCCAGGGCCTGGACCGCGCGGTGGACGACGTCGCGGGCATCCTCGGTGCGACGCAGATCGATGAGCAAAGGTCGCGCGGGGTGTGGCGAGGAAGGGGGCGGCATGGGGGACCGCCGGCCGGGGGAGGCCGCCGACCGGGAGGAAAACGTGTCTGGCTCGCGGGGGGCCCGAACCGCCGGAACCAGGCAAAACTACCGCTGTTCTCGCCGCCCAGTCAAGGATCGGCGTCTGGGCAAGCAGGGCCGACGCGGTCCCGGAGCGGCATCGGCCGCGGACAGTTTTCGGCTTGTGGCGGCCACGCGGGGTCGGCTATTCCTCCCCGGCTTTTCGAGCAGTCCCACCCCCGGCGCTCACTCTTGATTCGCTCGCTCGCCAACCCCCGACACTGCTGCCGGCTCGTGGCCGCCGTGGCCCTGGCCGCCCTCGCCGCCTGTCCCGGGCCGGTCGCCCGGGCGGCCGATCCACCCGGCCCGACCCCGCTGCCCCCCGTGGCGGCGGCCGCCGCCACGGCCCCGCAGGCCGACTTGATCGTCGAAGTGCGGATCGAGGGCAACGAGGCGACCGAGGTCTCGAAGCTGCCCAAGCTCGTGACCCGGGCCGGCCAGGCCTTCGACCCGCGGTCGGTCGAGGAGGACGTGCGGACGCTCCACAAGTCGCGGAAGTTCGTCGACGTCCACCCCAAGTATGTCCGCGTGGCCGACGGCGTGGTGGTGATCTTCCAGGTCGTCGAGCGGCCGATGCTCCGCTACGTCAAGGTCGTCGGCAACCAGCGAATCACCACCCGCACGCTCCGCAAGAAATCCGAGATCGACGTGGGCGACTCGATGGATCCCTACGTCGTCGAGGAGGCCCGGCGGCGGATCGAGAGCTATTACCACACCAAGGGCTACGAGGCCGCCCGGGTGACCACCGTCGAGGGCAGCAAGCCGGGCGACAAGGGGGCGGTGTTCCTGATCGACGAGGGGCGGTCGCGCAAGGCCCTGTGGACGAGCTTCGTCGGCAACACGATCGCCAGCGACGGTCGGCTGTTGACCCAGATCAAGAGCAAGCCGGGCGTGCTCTGGTTTCTGGGGGGTGACATCGACCGGGAGGTGATCGACGCCGACGTGGACGCCCTGACGGCCTACTACCGCAGCCTCGGGTTCTTCCAGGCGAAGGTGGGCCGCGAGGTATCGGTCGTTCGCGAGGGAATCCGCGACTGGACCCACGTCACCTTCGTGATCAACGAGGGGCCGCGATACACCGTGCGGAACGTGTCGTTCGTGGGCAACAGCAAGTTCAAGACCGAGTTTCTCGAGCGGGAGCTGGAGCTCAAGGGGGGCGAGTTCTTCAACCAGTCGAAGATGGACAAGGATCTCAACCAGATCCGCGACATCTACGGCGGCCGCGGCTTCGTGTTCGCCGACATCCGGGCCGATCCCCGGTTCCTCGAGGAGCCGGGTCAGCTCGACCTCGTCTATAACGTCGCCGAGGGGCAGCGGTATCGGGTGG
>JBIKXY010000351.1:0-2768 GCA_044355515.1 Pirellulales bacterium | reverse complement strand
GGAGTTATTGCAATGGCAGCGACAGAAGAAGAGATTCGCCAATTCGCGGTATTTGCCGCAGAAAAGCTCCGCCAGTCGCACGAGACCACAAGCCTCGAGGAACTGGTGGACGAATGGCGGGCGGCACACCCTTCAGCAGACGACGCTGCAGCCATCGCCGCCTCGTTGCACGATGCCCGGCGGCACGAAGGCCGAAGCCTGGCCGACTTCATTGGTGAGTTCCGCGAACGGCATCGTTTTAGTGATGCAGGATGACTCGCCGGATCGTCATCCTGCCCCGTGCCGAACGCGACGCCGAACACATCTACGACTGGATTCGGGCACGAAGCCCGCAGGGTGCCTGGGCGTGGTGGGATTCCTTCGAGCAAGCAGCACAACGACTCACTGAGCAGGTCGATGCGGCCGGACAAGCTCCCGAAAACGATCTCTTTCCGGAATACATACAACAGAAAATCTTCCGCACAAATCGAGGCCGGCGCTACAGAATCGTATTCCATGTTTCAGGCAATGACATTCTCGTGTTGCGAATACGCGGGCCGGGTCAGCCGCCGCTGGCCTCCGACGAGATAGACGCGTGCGGATGAGCGAGCGTCTTCTGCCGCCCGACCACCAGGAGAGGCGTTGTGTTATCAAGTTGCGCCAACCGCACCCGGAAGTTGAGCACTGTGGCGGGAGGGAAATCTGGGACGGGAGCGATTTACTTGGAATGAAGTCCCCGCGGCACGCGGCTCGCCTTCCATCTGCGCGACCGCTCCACGTGGATCGACTTCCTCTCGCGGAGAGCCGCACCCGCCCAGGGCATTTCCTGCACATCGGCCCCGCTTGCGGCACGATGCCCGGGGCCACTGTCAAGAACGGCTGTATGATTTTTTCAGCGAGCGGAACCCAGGAGCACACGTCGGCCTACCCGGCCGCGTATCGACATGCCAGCGCCTCTGCAATCACGAATCACCGTCGAGCCCGGTACGTGCGGCGGCCGTCCGTGCATTCGCCACATGCGAATCCGGGTCAAGGACGTTTTGGAAATGCTTGCGGCCGGGGCGACAGAAGACCAGATTCTCACCGACTACCCGGACTTGGAGAGAGACGATATTCGCGCGTGCCTCGAGTACGCAGCTCACTATTTCGACCACCCCGTCGTCGTAGGCGGCTGAGATGCGGTTTCTCGTCGATGCCCAGTTGCCGCCCTCACTGTTGCGGTTTCTTGCGGAGCGCGGCGAGGAGGCTTCTGCGTGTCGTGACGTCGGACTTCGAGTCCGCTGTGGGCCAATGTGGTTGAGCAACTCCGCACGGGGCAGGGGCTCGTCGAAGGAACCGAGAGACCAAAGGGCTGAAGTCGACGCTTCGCCACTCGACGGCAGACCGCTCGACAGCCAGCCGATGGCCCGTACACGGAACGTTCGTACCCTCCCGTCGAGGCTAACCGCTGGCTGAATCCCCCTATGAACGACCAACAGCTGCTCGAGCGAATCGCATGCGACCCCGCAATCATGACCGGGAAACCTGTCATCAAAAAGACGCGGCTCACCGTTGAATTCATTCTCAATCAACTGGCGCACGGGTCGACCCCGGCTGACGTTGTGGCGGAATACGATGGGCTCGTACCGGAAGATATCCAGGCGTGTCTGCTTTTCGACCACAACTTGTCTCCCCGCTTGCCGACCATGCTCGCGGCAGAGTATCCCGATTCAGCACATGTACGGTGGTTTGCAATGGCGTCGGCTCCGGACGCATCGGTTTGGACGTTTGCCGCCGCCAATGGATATGTGATCGGGTCTAAAGACAGCGACTTCGAGCAGAAGGCTCTCTTGCATGGCCATCCTCCGAAGGTGGTGTGGCCGCGCGTGGGCAACGGTGCAACGACTGCAATAGCCGCCTTGCTCAGGAATCGCCTTGCCGACATTTTGGCATTCGAGGCCGATCAAGCCGCAGCCGTCCTGGCGCTGGCGTGATCGCAGACGCCTACCGTGTTCATGGCGGCAGATGCGAGCCACGACACGGTTCAGATTTTCCCAGAACCGGTATTTCGTTCTGCGGAAAGCAGCCTGAGTTGACGCGCTCACGCGACGGTCAGCCGTAGACCGCCTCGACGCGGTCCGTCATCGTCGCGAGCGTGAGCGACTCGACGACTCGCTGCCGCCCCGCAGCCGCCAGCCGCTCCCGTTCCGCGGCATCTTCCAGGAGTCGCCGGCATGCGGCCGCGTGGGCTGCGGTGTCGCGCTCGTTGACGAGCACGCCGGTAACTCCCTCATCGATCACGTCCACGACGCCGGGTATCCGGTAGGCCACGACCGGCAGGCCGCAGGCCATCGCCTCCACCATCACCACGGGAAATCCCTCGCGGCTGGAGGCGTGGAAAAACACCTTGCCGCGGCGGAGGAGGTCGAGCACCTCCGCATTGCCCTTGCGGCCGGTGAGCTCGATGACGTCGGCGAGGCCCGCGGCCCGGGCTTTCGCCACCATCTCGTCCCAGAGCGGCCCTTCACCCGCGAGCGCCACGCGGCTGACCGAGCCCGCTGCATGCAACCGCGCGACGATGTCGATCAGGTCGCCGACGTTCTTCGTGGGCACGAACCGGCCGGCGTAGATGAGATCGATGTCGCGGGGCGGTGCCACGCCGGCGGCGGGCTCAGGCGGCAGCTCGATGCCGTTGGGCACCACGTGCACCCGACTGGCGGGCACGCCCCACCGCCGCACGAGCGCATCGGCCGTGCTCTGGCTCACGGCGATGATCCGTCGGTACGGAATCCGGTACAGGGCCGTCTCCG
>JBIKXY010000350.1:0-2772 GCA_044355515.1 Pirellulales bacterium | reverse complement strand
GTCGCGCGCCACAACGCGCACGAGCACGGCCGCCCGGAGGTGCGGCCGCCGGGCGGAGGCCCGGCAAGGCGCCAGGGGGCATGGATGCCCCTGCCGCCGTAAAGTCAGTGCCGGAAGTGCCGCCGGGACGTGAACACCATCGGGATCCCCGCCGCGTCGGCGGCGGCGATCACCTCGGGATCCCGCTTCGAGCCGCCGGGCTGCACGATCGCCGCGATCCCGGCCCTGGCGATCAACTCGATCGAGTCGGGAAACGGAAAGAACGCATCGGAGGCGAGCACGCCCCCGCGGGTCCGCTCCCCCGCCTTCTCGAGCGCCAGCCGCACCGCGTCGACCCGGCTGGTCTGGCCGGTGCCAGCGCCCACCAGGCTCGTGCCCCGGCAGACCGCGATCGCGTTGCTCGTCAGCCGGCGCACGATCGTGAAGGCGAAGTCGAGGGCCGGCGTGAGCTCGGCCGGCGGCGCCCGCTTCGTGACCACCCGCCAGCTGGCTGGGTCGTCGCAGATCTCGTCGGGCCGCTGGGCCAGAAACGCTCCGGCCACGCTCCGCAGTTCCAGGCCGGCCGTCGGTTCCCAGGGATCGCCGGCCGGCATCTCCACCAGCCGCACGCTCGCCTTCCAGGTGGGCTTGGTCGTGAGCAGTTCCACCGCGGCCGGCTCGAAGGCCGGGGCCGCGACCACCTCCACGAACAGCCCCGGCCCCGCGAGCACCTCGGCGCAGGCGAGGTCGAAGGTCCGGTTCACCGCCACGATCGAGCCGAAGGCGCTCGTGGGGTCGGCGGCCATCGCCGTGGCGACGGCCTCGGCGACGGTCGCGGCCGAGGCGGCGCCGCAGGGGTTGGTGTGTTTGATCACGACCGCGCCCGGATCCTGGAGCAGCCCGGCCAGCCGCGTGGCGGCGTCGAGGTCGAGCAGATTGTTGTAGGAGAGTTCCTTGCCGGCGAGCTGCCGCAGGCCAGCCAGGCCGAGGTGGGTGCCCACCGGGGCGAACAGCGCCGCCGACTGGTGCGGGTTCTCGCCGTAGCGGAGCGGCTGCCGCTGCACGAGGTCGAGCGACATCCGGGCCGGCAGCGGCGCTTCGTCGTCGCACGCGGTCGCCTGGGCCGCCGGCACGCCAGTCGGGCTCACGGCCACGAGCCCGGCGTGGCGGGCCATCCAGCGGGCGATCGCCGCGTCATAGGCGGCCGTCCGCTCGAAGGCCCGGGCCGCGAGCAGCTTGCGGCCGGCGAGGGTCGTGCCGCCGCCAGTCAGCGCGGCGATCAGGTCGTCGTATTGGTCGGGGCCGGTCACGATCGCGGTGAAGGCGTGGTTCTTGGCGGCGGCCCGCACCAAGCTCGGGCCGCCGATGTCGACAAGTTCGATCGCCTCGTGGGGCTGGCAATCGGGCCGGGCGACCGCCGCCTCGAAGGCGTAGAGGTTCACGATCACCGCCTCGAACCGGCCGATCCCGTGCTCGGCCAAGACGGCCTGGTCGTCGGGCCGGTCGGCCCGGGCCAGGATCCCGGCGAACACGTGCGGATGGAGCGTCTTCACCCGGCCGTCGAGCACCTCGGGAAAGCCGGTCACGGCTGAGATGTCGACGACGTCGAGGCCGTGGGCGGCGAGGGCCCGGGCGGTGCCTCCGGTGCTGACCACCTCGACCCCGGCGGTCTTGAGTGCGGCCGCGAGCCGGTCGAGGCCCGTCTTGTCGAACACGCTCACGAGCACCCGGCGGATCGGCACGAGGTCGGGTGGCGGAGCGGGCGGTGTGGCTGGGTGCATGGCCGGATTATGGAGCCTGAGCCGCGGCCGGCAACTCCACCTCGAAGATGCTGCCCCGCTGGCCGATTCGCCCCTTGGCCGCGACCTTGCCACGCAGCTGTTTGACGAGCGACCGCACGAGAAACAGCCCCAGCCCTGTGCCGGGGGTGCTCCGCTCGAGCTCGCTGCCGAGTCGCACGAACCGGCGGAAGACGGCATTTCGCTCGGCGAGCGGAATGCCGGGGCCGTTGTCGGCCACCCGCACCGTCACCCGGCCGGCGGCGGCCGTGGCGGTCACCTCGACCTCGGGCTCGGGGAGCGAATACTTGACCGCGTTGTCCACCAGGTTGCGGAACACGATCTCGACGTCGGTCTCCCGCCCCTTGACCACGAGGCCCGGTCCGCACTCGACCCGGACGCAGCCCTCCGCCACCGCGTGCCGCTGCGTGACCGCGGCCCGCACGCTCTTCAAGAGCGGCCCCAGTTCGGTCACGGCGTCGGTGCCGCTCGGCTTGCGATGGAGCGTGCGGGCGGCGTCGAGCAGATGATCGACGAGCCCATCGAGCCGCTCCACGTCCTGGAGCATGAAACGATGAAAGTCGGCCTGCTGCTCGGACGGCACGCTCCGGCGGGTGAGGGTCTGAAGATAGAGCTTGAGCGAGGCCAGCGGGCTCTTGAGCTCGTGGGTCACGCTGTCGATGAAGTTGCTCTGCCGCTGGGAGAGGGCGATCGCCTTGACGGTGAGCGCGAGATAGACGATCACCCCCGCCAAGACCACCACCAGGAGCGCCACCCCCACGCCGAGCACCGCCCAGTAGAAGGCCGCGTTGCTCGACCCGAGGGCCGCGGCGATGCTCACGAGCACCCAGCCGACCGTGAGGGCCACGAGCGAGCCGATCAGCACGACCCCGAGCAGGATCGGCCAGCCGAGCGAACGACGCGGTTCCATGAGGGGCTCCCGGCACGGCTCCCTGCGGGCGTCGGCCAACGCCTATGCTACCGCGGGAGGCCCGCTGACGCCGTCGTGGCCGAG
>JBIKXY010000349.1:0-2773 GCA_044355515.1 Pirellulales bacterium | reverse complement strand
GGTCTACCTCGACCAGCGGGGGCGGGCGTGGGCCGTGAGTTCCCCGTCGAGTTCGGCCATCCGCTCCCGCAGCCGCGTCACGAGGGCCGGGCTTCCACTCGCCAGATTGGTCTGCTCGCCGACGTCTGTCTCGAGGTCGAAGAGCAAGAGTCGCGGCTCGGGGCGGGCCGCATCCGGCGGGGCGTCGCGGTCGGGGGGCGGCTGCTTCACGAGCAGCTTCCAGCGGCCCTGCCGGATGCCCTCGATCTCGCCGCCGGCGGAATAGAAGAGAAACTCCTCCCGGGGCGAGGTGTCGGCCTCGCCTCGCCAGAGCCGGCTCATGTCCACTCCGTCGATCGGCCGGTCGTCCGGCAGGCTGCTCTCGGTCAGGGCCGCCAGCGTCGGCAAGATGTCGATCGTGCCGGTCAGTCCGTCGCACACGCTCCCCGCCGGGATGCCCGGCCCCCGGATCAGGCAGGGCACCCGCTGGCCCCCTTCGAACGTGCTCATCTTGCCGTCGCGAAGCGGCCCGGCCGAGCCGGCATGATGCCGGAACGACAGCCAGGGGCCGTTGTCGCTCGTGAAGATCACGTAGGTGGTCTCGGCGAGGCCCAGCTCGTCGAGCGTGTCGAGCAGCCGGCCGACCTCCGCGTCGAGGTGCTCGATCACGTTCACATAGGCCTGCCGCGGATCGGGATCGCGGACCTCGTCGGGCACATACAGCGGGACATGCGGCATCGAGTGGGCGAGGTAGACGAAGAACGGCCCGGCGCGGTGCGCGGAGATGAAGTCGATGGCCCGCTGCGTGTAGCGGCGGGTGATGGTCCGCTGATCGGCCGGGAGCTCGCAGAGCTCGTCGTTTTCGTAGAGCGGCGTCTTCCAGGCGGTGAGGGTCGAGGCGGGGTCGGCCCAGAGGGCGTCGAGGCCGGCGGGCCCGTCGGGCCGCGGCCCCCGGTTGTCGGGGTAGTTCATGTCGTTGGAATACGGGATCCCGAAATACTCGTCGAACCCCTGGGCCCGCGGCAGCACCTCCGGCAGATGCCCCAGGTGCCACTTGCCGAAGCAGGCCGTCGCGTAGCCCAGGCTCCGGAGATGGTCGGCGATCGTGCGCTCGTCGGGATGGAGCCCGGCCTGCGAGGTCGGCGCCAGGACATGCCGCTGCATGCCCACCCGCTTGGGATAGCAGCCGGTCAGGAGGGCCGCCCGGGAGGGGGTGCAGACCGAGGAGGCGACCATGAAGTTCGTGAACTTTCGCCCTTCGCGGGCCAGCCGGTCGATGTGGGGCGTGCGGATCGTCTCCGAGCCGTAGCAGCCCAGGTCGCCGTAGCCGAGGTCGTCGGCGAAGATCAAGAGCACGTTGGGCGGAGCCGCCTGGCCGGCGGCGGCCGGCAGGACGGCTGCGATCGCGATCCAGGCGACGGCTGCGAGGGCGGTTCTATGGATGAACTTTTGCATGACGCTGGGCACGACCTTCCGGCTGGGAAACACCTGGAGAAACAGCGCTGAACCACCCGCCGGCCGGCTCCGGCTGGCCGCCCTACGGTTCGACGACGACCGGGCCCCACTCGGCCGGCTGGAGCCGGGTTTCGGAGGGCAGGTCGGACGCGATATTCGTGTTGCGATTGGACCAGTAGCGGCGGAGGAGGCACTTCGAGCCGGTCTCGTCGGAGAACAAGACGCCGACGTCGCCACTCGTCGTCCGGCCGACGGGAAACGCCACCCGCAATCCGGCCAGCGGAATGGCCGCCTCGAGGTCGTAGCCGTCCGGTCTGCGGGTCACCGCCACCTTGGCGTCGGCCAGCCGCTCCACGCGGTCCATCTCCACGCGGCCCACCGGCGAGACGAAGGCCTCCCGGGGGCCGGTGTGGCCCTCGACGACGGGCTGGTAGAGCATCACGATCGCGTCCTGCTCGAAGGGCGCGATCGCGATCCGCACGTCCCCCGGCCAGGGCTGCTTCCGGTTCGGGCCGGCCACCGGATTGAGGCCGAGCTGGATGTCCACGCTGTCGCCGGTGAGGAAAATCGTCTTCTGGTCGGGGCCGGCATTTTTCCAGGGGGTGTCGTCCGTCACCCGGAAGGCCACATAGAGATGATCGTCGTCGAAGGAGAGGGCCGCCTGCCCCCCCCGCCGCTCGTCGGCCTTGATCGTCACCGCCTCCTCGGCGAACCCGGGCTCGTCGAGCAGGCCGTCCACGATCCGGCTCCGCCGCTTGATCTTCAGCCGCTCGGGAGCGCCGCCGGCGGCGATCCGAGCCCGCTCCCGGGCCTCGTGAATGGCCTCGCCGTCGGCGATCTGGGCCGCCGTCACGCTCACCTCCCGCGGGGGCAGGCGGCGGATCTGGTCGAGCCCCTCCACCCCGACGAGCACGCAGGCCGGCCCGCCGAGCGCGCCGGTGAGAAACACCCGGCCGTCGTCGGCCTTGGAGAACGTGCCGCCGTAGGCCTCCGCTCCCGGGCTCATCTCGTCCACGGCCATCCCCGGCACGGCCGTTTCCGCCGTCCGGGGCAAGAGGCGGCTGTCGGGAAACAACGCCTGCACGAACAGGCCGTCGGTAGTGAACAGATACCGCGGGCCGTAATAGCCGTTGAAGCACATCACCGTGCCGATCTCCGCGCCCATGTCGGCCGTGCCCATCACGTAGATCGTGCCGATCACCTCGTCGGGCAGCGCGGGCAGCGGGGCCTTGAAGCAGCCGTGCACCCCGCTGAAGGGCTGCGGATAGGTCCAGGCGAGCCGGCCGCTGCGATCGAAGGCCTTGAGGCCGCTCAGGTCGCCCGCCGGGTGGTTTCGCTT
>JBIKXY010000348.1:0-2774 GCA_044355515.1 Pirellulales bacterium | reverse complement strand
CCCGCGGACCGGTCGCTCGTCGCCCACGCCGCCGACGGGACGGTGGCCCGCTTCCTGCCGTCGGCCACCGTGCCGGCCGGGGATGTCGTGCCCGGCTTCACGCTCGCGCTCGAGCGGGTCTTCGGCTGATCGTATCTTCACCGCACTGGGACGCGCCGACCGTGGCGGCGCCGCCACCGCCACATGGCCGCCGCGCTGGCGGCGGCCAGGAGCGCGACCGTGGACGGCTCGGGCACGGCTGTGACGGCCAGCCGATCGACGCCGGTGTTGTACGCGGCGGCGTCGGTGATCCCGTAGTTGAGCACGATCAGAAACGGGTCGCTCGGGTTGGCCGTGCCGCCGGCGAAGTTCGGTCCCGTCGCCAGGGCCTCCGCCCACAGGCCGTACAGGCCGGAGGCGGAATCCGGGTTGGTGAGCCGGTAGGCCGGGAAGTGATAGTGCTCGCCCTGGTCCCCCGCGAACGTCGTCATCGGCAGCGGGTTCGTGCCGGCGATGCCGGCGGCGTCGATGAGCGACATCGTCGACAGATTCTTGATCACGCTGACCGTCGCGACCGACTCGGGCAGCGGGTCCCCCGCGGCCGTGGCCGCGTTCCAATAGGCCAGCGGCGACAGGAACCGCAGGCTGACCGTGGCGGCGGCCGGCAGGCCGTCGGTCCGGGTGAATCCGGGAAACGTGGTTGCCAGCCCGAACCCGGGCATAACCGCGAAGTTCTCGCCGGTGTCGAAATAGTCGTAGGCGGTCGGCGCGACCGTGAGCGTGTTCGTGGCCGCCACGTAGCCGATCTGGATCGGCTCGCCGTGGCCGTAGGCCGGCATCTCGCCCGCGGCGGATCCCACGGCGATAGCGAGGGCGGTGATGAAGGAACGAAGCCGGCAGCGGGCAGAAGCGCGGGGGGACATCGGGGCACCTGGCAGGAAGGGGATTGATGGAAGGCGAGGGATAGAGAAGGCCGTGTTCAGTTGCGGTCGCGGGGCATGCGGTCGGGCATCGCGAAGTTCGGATCGGCGGCGGACTTGACCGCCGCGACCCAGGCGGTCGCCGTCTCGAACGGGATGGTCTCCACGTGGGCATCGGCAAACAGATAATTCGCATGGCCGGCGTGCAGCCGGTCGGTCCGCAGCGGCTGGCCACCGGCGTCGAAGATCGTCACCTCGCCCAGGTGGGCCTCGGCCTGGATCGCCAGCCAGATCCAGTCAGGCACCATGCCCTGCATCGAGAAGTTGTCGGCCGAGAACCAGGCATGGGGGTGGGCGTGGTCGTTGGCGGGCTGGGGCGACAGCCGGGGCGAGATCTCGAAGGTCACGAGCGTCCGCGTCGTGGCCGCCAGCTGCTTCATGTTCCGCACCGCTCCGGGGACTGCCATCGAAACGTAGGAGTTGAGGAGGTAGCTCGTGGCCAGCGCGGCCCGCCGCTCCCCGCCCCGCGGGTCGCTCGGGCAGATGCGAATCGCATCGCAGCTCTCGAGGAACGGAGCCATGGTGAAGATCCACGACTTGGAACGGCCCTGCGAGTCTTTCTCGTGGTCGGTCCGCGGGAACACGCCCCGACGGGCGTCGGCATAGGCCAGCCAGCCGATGCCGACCTGCCTGAGGTTGCTGGCGCACTGCGTCCGGCGGGCAGTCTCACGGACCGACTGCACCGCCGGAAGCAGGAGCGCGACGAGCGTCCCCAGGATGGCGATCACCACCAGGAGCTCCACTAACGTGAAGGCACGACGGGCCGCGGTGCGTGAGGGCATCGGTCAGCCCTCGCCCGTGCCGGCGGCGCGCCGCCGAGCCCTCCGCCACAGGCCGTAGCCGCCGGCCAGGCCGGTGACCGCCAGCAGCGAGATCGTGCCTGGCTCGGGCACCGCCTGGATCTGTGTGGCCGGAATCCCCTGGCTGGCGGCGAACGACTCCGCCACGGCGTAGGCCTCGGCGAACGACGTGTTCTTGTAGAGCAGCATGGAGAGCGGATCCGACGCCAGCACGCCCGTGGCGCTGCTCGTGATCTGGAGCGTCTGCAGGTAGATGCCGTCGGTGCCCTCGCCGGCGAAGGCCGGATCGAAACTCGTGCCGTTGCCGAGCAGACGAAACCCGGCATTGGAATGCGGGTTGGTGCTCTGCGTGGAGGTGCTCACGTTCCCGTACACCAGGGTCGTGCCGCTGCCGGTGGTGGTCGTGATGGTCGGCGCGCTGGTGGCGTCGCCGCGGAACGCCTGCAGCTGCGTGCTGCCGGCGGCCGCCGCCGTGAACGCCGAGCCGTCCCACTTGAGCAGGCGGTCCGTGAACTGGTAGGTGAACGCCGTGCCGGCGAGATTCGGCAGCGACGAGGAGTCCTTCCAGGCCCAGCCCGTGCCGGCGATCTGGCCGCCGGCCGGCGCCGCCGTGTCCCACTGGTAGGCGATGCCGTTGCCCGAGGGATAGTTCGTAATGTCGGGCTTGCTGTACCAGGCGGCCTGGGCGGCCGGGTGAGCGGCCGGGGTCGTGCCATCGGCGAGCAGCAGCGGCATCACGTAGATCCGCGTCACCGCGCCGAGCGTTGTCGGCCGGGTGTCGGTCGAGACGATCTCGCGGGACACGATCTTCTGCGTCGTCGTGTCGTAGGTGAGTTGCAGTTGCACGCCGTGGCCGAAGCCGACCTGGGCGGCAAGGCTGGCGCAGGCGAGCAGGCAG
The DNA here is from genome assembly GCA_044355515.1 of Pirellulales bacterium. Classification (GTDB taxonomy): domain Bacteria; phylum Planctomycetota; class Planctomycetia; order Pirellulales; family UBA1268; genus QWPN01. The sequence goes on along the minus strand of JBIKXY010000348.1, from coordinate 117 downwards.
TAACGGAACGGGGTTGAAAACAGGGTCATGAGAGTGGCTCCTTTGGGGATGACCGCCGGCGAGTGCATACGCGTTCAACCGGGCGGCAGGGGCGCGTCCTGCTGCAGCGGACACATG
>JBIKXY010000014.1:0-28241 GCA_044355515.1 Pirellulales bacterium | reverse complement strand
CGTTGGTGTTGAAGACGACCGTGTCGGCCGAGCCGCCGTTGCCGATGGTGATCGACGTGGCATTCACCGCGATGCCGGCGTTCCCGGTCGTGGAGACGCTCTTGTTGATCGTGACGCCCGCACCCGACGCCGTGAGGCTGAGCAGGCGGTTGTCGGGGAAGCCCGTGATCGGGGCCCCGAGTACGCCCACGAACAAGACGCTGCCGGTGCCGGCGGTCGTGGTCAGCGAGAAGGGCGTCGTGGAGACGGAATGGACGCTGCTGTTGAAGACGATCTCGCCCTCGGTCGAGCCCGTATTGACGACCGTGTTGCGGGTGATGACGGCCTTGTCCTGGACCGTGATGTTGCCACCCGTGCCCTGGACGACGCCGCTGCCACCCACCGCGATCAGGTCGCCGTTGAGCGTGATCAGGGCTGCCGAGTCGGTGTCGAGCTCGATGTTGCCCGCATTGCCCGAGTTGAAGCCGGTGCCACCGGTGCCGCCGGTCGTGGTGATCTGGCCGACGGTGATCGTGCCGGCGCCGCCGGTCGTCTGGAGCAGCACGCTGCCGCCGCCGCCGCCCACCGCCTTGATGCCAGTGCCGCCGGTGGCGGTGATGTCTACGAGGGAGATCGCGCCACTGCTGGCCGTGATCGTGACGGCGCCGGCCGAGCCGCCGGAGCCCGCCACGCCCGGTTGTGGCGGTGTGCCGCTCGTGCTCGTGTTGCCGCCGCCGATCGCGGTGATCGCCTCGGTGGCGGTGATGCTCTGGGCATTGAACGTGATGTTGCCCGCGGCACCGGCGCCGCCGGCGTTGTTGCTGCTGCTGGAGGTCGAGACGGCCGCCTGCAGGTTGATCGCGGTGCCGGCGGTGATCACCAAGAAGCCGGAGCCCGAGCCTGTGTTGGGGGCTGCCGTCGTGGTGATCGTGCCGGCGACGTCGCCGCCGCCGCTCGAGGAGCTGCTGGTGACACTGCCCGCGGTGGCGGTCAGGGTCACGTTGCCGCCGCCGCTGGCCAGGGGCTCGTCGAGCACGATGTCGCCGGCGGAGCTCGTGATCGCGATCGCACCGGCGAGGCCCACGCCCGTGCCCGTGATCCCGCCGCCCGAGGCGTCGGCGGTGATCGTGCCCGTGGCGGAGAGCGTGAGCGTGCCGCCGAAGGTGGCGGAGGCCAGGCCGAGGGGTCCGGTGACGTTCGTGAGCGAGGCGCTGCCGGTCCCGGCCGCGGCCAGCGTGACCAAGCCCGTCAGGCTGCTCGCCCCGCCCGCCGAGCCGTCAAGGGTGATGCTCGCGTTGTTCGCCGTGGTCGTGAAGGCGGTCGTTCCGCTGACGGTAACCGCGCCGACGTTCGTGATGGCAAGCGCGCTGCTGATGGCGAGGTTGCCCACCGCGGTCACGGTGCCGAGCTTGATCGCCGAGGCGGTGCCCGAGACGCTGATGTTGCCGCCCGTGGACTCCAGGCTCAGAGCGCCGACGTAGGTTGACCCCACCGTGTCGAGCGTGATCGACGAGCCCTTGAGGCTCGTGGCGCCGGTGACCGCGATCACACCGGCGTCGGTCACCGCGTCGGTCGTCTCGACAGTGAGCCCGCCGCCGATCGTGACGGTGCCGAGTGCGATGGCCTTGGTCGTGCCCGTGACCGAGGCGCTGCCGCTGCCGACCGTCGAGAGGTTGAAGGAGCCGGACGGACCGTTGAACTGGTTGTCGCCGGTGAGCGTGATGTTGGCCGTGCTCGTGAGCGTGTTGAAACTCGACGAGCCGCCGACGGTAAAGGGGGTGCCGTCGGTGATGTTGCCGCTGGACGTGACCGCGAGGTTGCCGGAGATATTGAGCCCGTCCGGTACCTGGATCGCCTTGCCGTTGGTGAAGGTGATGTTGTTGAGTTGGTCGCCCACCCCGACGATTGGGCCGAAGGTCACCAGGCCGTTCAGGGCGTTGCTGGCCCCGTCGAGGATGATGTCGGAGCCGTTGACGGCGGTGAACGTGGCCCCACCGGTGCCGATCGAGATCGCCGTGCCTGCCTGCTGCGTGATGTTGCCGGCGAGGACGGTCACGGCGAGCGTGTTGGCCTGCGTGGTCGCCTGGCTGACGGCGCCGAGGATCAGGCCGTCGGAATCGACGATCTGGATGGCCTTGGCGGCGCTGTTGCGGAGGTTGACCGGGCCGGTGAAGTCGTTGCCCGCGTCGGTCAGCGTGATCGCCGCGCCGCCGGTCTCGAAGCTCACGGCGCCGGCGCCGGCGGCCTGCTGAATAGGGCCGGTCTGGGTGATGGCGCCGGTGGTAGTGACGGTGAAGGTGCCGGTGCCGAGGGTCACCGTGCCCAGGGTCGTGGTGCCCGACTCGTTGATGTCAACGGAGGCGGTGCCGCTGGCGGAGACGTTGATCGCGCCGCCGAACACGTTGGATTCGACGAGCAGGATGTCGGCGTTGGCCACCGAGGTGGTGAACGACGCTGTGCCGCTCGGCACGGTGAGCACGCTGGCTGCCTGCTGGGTGATGGCGCCGGAGGCGGAGATCACAAGGTTCTTGCCGGCTGCGAGCGCGAGGCTCGGCAGGGCGAGGGCCCCGGTCTGGGTGATCGAGATGTCGCCATTGGCCACGGCGAGCGTGCCGAAGGTGGTCACGGCCGTGGCGATCGAGAGACCCGTCGGGGCGGTGGCGTCGAACGTGCCGGTGGTGGTGATCAGGCCCGTGCCGGTGATGCCCTGCGGGGACGTGAGCGTGATCGTGCCCGAGCCCGTGGTCACCGGGCCGTTGATGCCGATGCCACCCACGCCGGTCTGGTCGAATGTGATCGCCGCGGCGCCGGACGTCGTCAGCGAGGTGACCGAGACGAGCGCGTTCGAGGTGTTGTTGATGTCGATCGCGCCGGCCGTGGTGTCGGCCGAGACGAAGGAGGCGGCGAGATTGATTGGCGTAACGCTGCCGATGCCCGCCGTCGCATTCAAATCGACGGTGTTGGCCGTGATCAGGCTAGCCCCGTTGATGTCGCCGCCCCCGGCGGTGCCGGTGGCCGTGAGCGTGACCGTGTTGCCCGTGGCCGTGATGGGGTTCGTGAGGCCGATCTGCTGCCCCGAGGTGAGCGAGACGTTGCCGGCCGCGGTGATCGGGTTGGGCACATTGATGCCGTACACGTTGGCGATGCTGATGTCGCCCGCAGGGGAAGTGATCGAAAAGAAACCGGCCATTTCCGTGTTGACGTTGATGCCGGTTTGGGCCGACAACGTCGCGTGGTCTCCCGTGATCAGTCCGGTGCCACTGATCGACCCCGCTGACGTAATAGAGACATTTCCGTCGCCAGCTTGGGCGTTGACCGGCGCGTTGACCGCGATGTTGCCACTGCCGGTGGTCACGAGCGTGATGGTCGAGGCGGTGCCCGCGCTGCTCACGCCGCTGTTCGCGACCGTGATCCCACCGCCTGCGTTGACGAGCGTGATCACCCCCCAGCCGCTTCCAGGATCGGAGAGTGCCGAGGACACGTTGTTGAACGTGACCGTGCCGCCGCCCGACTGGTTGAACGTGATCAGGGAGCCGCCCGGATTGCTGATGCCCTTCGTCGTCAGCGACGAGACCGTCACGGCGGTGCCGAGGGCGTTGGCGAGGTTGATCTTGCCCGCCGTCGAGTCGGCGGAGATCGTCGGCGCGGCAAGGCTGAGGGCGGTCGTGTTGCCGATGCCCGTGGCGGCCGTGAGGGTCGCGATGTTGCCCGTGATCAGGCTCGGGCCGTTGATCGAGCCGCCGGTCGACGTGAGGATGACCGTTCGGCCCGTCGCATTGAGCGGGTTGCCGACCGTGATGTCTCCCGTGGCGCTGACCTGCACCCTGCCGGTGGTGACGAAACCCGCCGGCACGGCGAAGGCGCCCGTCTGGCTGATGACGATCTGCCCACTCGTCGAGTTCGTGATCGACGAGAACGTGGTGACAGCCGTGGTGACCGAGATGCCGGTGGCCGCCTCGAGGGCGAGGGTGCCCACGGTGAGCGTGTTGGTCGAGCCGCTGATCGAACTGCCGGTCTTGAGGGAGAGCGAGTTCGTGTTGGCTGGCGAGATCGGGGCCGAGATCGTCAGGGTCCCCGCGGACGTCGAGCCGAGCACGAGCGTGCCGGCCGTCACCAGATCGAGTTCGGCATCGGTCAGTCCGAGCGTGAGCGGCGAACCGCTCAGCACGTCGGCACCGCCGAGATTGATCAGCGTGCCGGAGGTCCGCGGCTGAATCGTCGTGGTGCCCGAGCCTGAACTGATGGACGCGCCGCCGTCGAGTTTCACACTGTCGGAGGTGATCGTGACCGGCGCGTTGCTTCCGGAGGCGATGCTTCCCCAAACCTGGAGATACAGCGCGGCGGCCGGACTGGTGCCGGTATTCCCGATGGCGGTGACGTTGATGCTGCCACCGCCCGAGGTGATCGAGCCCGAATCACCCGCCAACACGCCATACCCGTTGTTGCCGGTCGAACCGCCGCCCCCCTGACCCGTGACGGAGACATTGCCCCCGCTGGAGGTGATCTTGCTGTTGGCGTTAGCGACATAGACGCCCCAGTTGTTGCCGGAAGCGCCCGCGCCGCCGGTGCCTGCAACGGTGACCGTGCCGCTGCCCCCCGCGGTGATCGTGCCCGCGTTCACGACCGCCACGCCGACGTAGTAACCCCCGGAGGAGGCGCCGCCGCCTTGACCGGTGACGGAGACGTTGCCGCCGCCCGACGTGATCACGCCACTTTGAACGAACACACCATTGTTGGACCCGCCAGAGCCTGAGCCGCCGGTTCCCGCGACGGTGACCGTCCCACCACTGCTTGCCGTGATGGTGCTGCCGGGGCCGAACACGTAGACGCCGAGGTTGTAGCCTCCGCTCCCGGCCCCGCTGGTGCCCGTGACGGAGGTGCTGCCGCCGCCCGTGGTCGTGACCGTCGCCCCGGCTCGAACGGTCACCGCGCTCAGGTTGCCGGTCGCCGCTGCGGCGTTGGCGTTGAGCGTCACGCCGCCGCTGCCGGCGGTGAGATTCGCGGCGATGTCGATGGCACCGGGGGCATCAATGGAGATGGCTGCCGAGCCGCCGCCTGCGTTGATGGCCCGTGAGACGGTGACGCTGTCCACGCCGGTGCTCGCGAGGCCCTGCGAGAGCGTGAACGTCGTGCCGCCCTGAAAGGTCATCGACTGGGCCGTGCTGTTACCGCTGGCCGAGAGCGTGATCTTGTTGACGCTGGCGACGGAAAAAGACGTCGTGCCGGTGATGTCGCCGCCGAGCGTGTAGTTGGTGCCGTCGCTCGCGATCGTCACGGCTTCCGCGGTCGAACCCGTGAACGTGAAGTCGATCTGCAGATCGTTGCCAACGAGGCTCGCGTTTGCCAACAAGGCCCGGCCTTCGAGCGACTCGCCGCCGAGGCCGGTCATCCACGACTCCCGCTCCCGCACGGCGGTGCGATCGCGACGGCGACGCTCCTGGCTGCCACGGGGCTTCTTGAACCGATTAGAGAAAGCGTTCCAAACCATGCGAGACGAACTCCTTGCGATCCTTCAGCGAACGAGACGGGATGCCGAACCGCGGTGCGCACCGCGGACGCGTCGAGATAGACCGCGGGCCACGACCAACGCGGATTGAAGCTGTGGGCCGGTAGAGCGAGGCGGGCATGCTGCCATAATGTTCCGAGGCACCCCTTCGGCCAGACGTAGACCAGCCTGCCTAATCCTTACCACCGTTTGCGTGGCTGGGCCAACTTTGGGGTCGGATATTTTCGGCTGGTCATCCGGTCGCTTTCGGCCGGGGTCGGAGCCACTTAAGATTTCCGCTTCGTGTTGAAGGGAAAATCCAGGGCTGCCGATCTGGCAGGCGGGGTGCCAGTTCTAAGATCTGGCGCACGCCTGCGTCACGATTCCGATCTGCGCGAGCACCGGCAGCGTGTTGTCGAGGAAGGCCGTGCAGGCCTGCTCGACGATCTTGCGACGGTCGGCCGGGTCAGAGACGGGCTGGCCGTCCTTCTGCAGCATCCGGCCGCTGCCGGCCAGCCGCGTGTCCACCCGTTCGGCGAGGCCCTCTCGGCCGCGGGCGACGAGCTCATGAAGGATCGCCGCGTCGAAGTCACCGAGCGAGTGGCCCGTGCCGCTGATCGTGGAGGCCAGGGCCAGCGGCCGGCCGCCCAGCGAGTCGGCCGCGAGCACCGCCTCGTTGAAGGCGTTGGCGAGTGTGGGCTTGGCCGGCGTCGCGGCCGACGCCGACACCGGGCCGGCCGTGATGTCGAACATCCCCATCGCCACGCCCGCGTCCACCGCCCGCATGAGCTCGGCCGGCGGCGTGCCCCGCACGGCTTCGGCGGCGAGGATCTCGGAGAGCTTGAGGCTCTTCTCACCCAAGAGGCCGAGCAGGGCCTGGTAGAGCGGCCCCTGCACGGTGGAGGTGACCACGCCGAGGTTCACCTGGTAGGGGAGCGTGAGCCCGCGGCGGGCCACCCGGTAATGGATGTCGTCTACGTGCTTGAGCCGGCTCTCGACGTCGGGCATGGATTTCGAGGCCGAGCCGTACACGTCCCAGCGGAAGGCCGTGTTGGCGCAGAAATCCTTGTGGGCCTCGGTCACGAGCCGGTCGGTCGTGGTGCGGAAGAGCTCCTGGAACTCGGGCCGCACGCACAGGTCCCAGAAGTTGGTGAACACCGGCAGGCTGCCGACGAAGCCCAGGCCGGCCCCGCGGAACGTCGTGGCGACCTCGGCGAAGTAGAAGGCCGTCCAGTCGTCGTGGAGATACTCGTGGGCCAGGTAGCGGATGTCCTGCTTGAGCAGGTCGTCCACGTAGGCCGAGGCCTGGGGATTGGCCTCGAAGTAGCGGGCCTTCTTGTCGCGAATGAAGACGAGGTAGGCCAGCGCGTCGCGGACCCGCTGGAGGCTGTCCCCCTGCCGCAGGGCGGCGTATTGCTTGAGGATGCCGCGAATCGGCTGGAGGTGGGCCCAGCCGGGCATGGCGTTGTAGCTCACGAGCAAGAGGCCGCCGGGGGCGAGCCGCTCGCGGGCCAGGGCCAGGATGCTGTCGCGGACCTGCGGCGAGACCCAGCTCAGGATCCCGTGGAGCGTGATGAACTCATACTTCCCCAGATCATTCGGCAGGCTGCCGAAGTCGCCCGTGATCACCCGCACGTTGTCGAGCCGGCCCGCGGCCACGTCCTTCTCCACGGCGGCCGTGTGCTCGGGATTGATGTCGACGCCCACGAACTCGCTGTCGGGGTTGGCGGCGGCCAGCGTGGTGAGCGAGCGGCCGAGGCCGCAGCCGAGTTCGAGGTAGCGGAAGCCCGTCGCCGGGGGGGGCACCACGCGGTTGAGCGCGGCGATGTAGCGGAGCACGAGCGGCGCCATGTTGGGGTAGAAGCCGGGGATGTAGGCGACGTCGGTCAGGTAGCCTTCGGCGGGGGAGGCGGCGTTCGCAGCCATGCGGTGCGGTTTTCCTGGGGGCGGGAGGGGAATGGATCGGGGCACGGCTGGAGAGGGGACTGCAACGGATCCACCCTAGCCACTCGGCGGCATCCCCACAAACAGCAGTTCGCCGCGGCTTGCATCGGTGGAAGGGTGCCCTCGCCGGGCCGCCCGCACGGGCCCGGCATGCCGCCGAAACCGCATTGCGGCCCCGCCGATATTTTGCGACTTTTCCCGACATGCAAGCACCAGATCACCTCTCGCCAGCCACCGCCGCCCCTGTCGGGCCGGCCATCGATCTCCGCTGCCGCCGGCTCACGCCGCGGCACATCCACGATCTCGTGGCGTTTCTTGCCCGGCTCACCGAGAGCGGGGATGGCCGGCTGTTTCACCCGCACGCCTTCACCCACCAGGCCGTCGAGCCGCTCGCCGCGGCCGGCCGGTATGACGAGTATCACGTGCTGACCGCCGGCCGGGATGGGCCGGTGGTGGCCTACGGGATCCTCCGCGGCTGGGAGGAGGGCTACACCGTGCCGAGCCTGGGCATCGCCGTGGACGGCCAATGGCGGGGGCAGGGCATCGGCCGCCGGCTCGTCACCCACCTCCACGCGATCGCCGCCGCCCGTGGCGCCGCGACGGTGCGGCTCAAGGTGTATCGCACGAATGCGGCCGCGATCGCCCTCTATCGCTCGTTCGGCTACGAGTTTCGCCCGTTCTCCGAGCAGGAGTGGCTGGGGCTCGTGAACCTGGCCGCTTCCCCGGCCCGCATGGCGGCCTGACGGAGGGGCAGCGCACTCGGGCCGTTCACCCATGCAGCACCGTCGCGAGCCACAGCCATTCCGCCGGATCGCGGTCGCCGCGCCCGACCTCACGGGCAACGAGGAGGCCTACGTCGTCGCGGCCATCCGTAGCGGCTGGGTGTCGTCGAGCGGGGAGTTCCTGGAGCGCTTTGAGCGGGAGTTTGCGGCGGCCTGCGGCACGCGGCACGCCGTGGCCTGCTCGAACGGCACCACCGCCCTGCACCTCGCCCTGGCGACGCTCGGCGTCGTGAGGGGCGACGAGGTGATCGTGCCGGCGACCACGTTCGTGGCGACGGCCAACGCCGTGCGGCACTGCAACGCGACACCCGTCTTCGTGGACGTCGATCCGGAGACGTGGTGCCTCGATCCGCGGGGGGTGGCCGCCGCGGTCGGGCCGAAGACGGTCGGCATCATCCCGGTGCACCTGCTCGGCCACCCCGCCGACATGGACGCGATCAATGCGATCGCGGAGCAGCACGGGCTGTGGGTGGTCGAGGATGCGGCCGAGGCGACGTTCGCGACCTACCGGGGCCGCCCGGTGGGCTCGCTGGCCGACGCGGCCGCGTTCTCGTTCTTCGGCAACAAGATTGTGACCAGCGGCGAGGGGGGGGCGGTGACCTTCTCCCGCGACGACCTCGGCAAGCGAATGCGGATGCTTCGCGGGCACGGCATGGACCCCGCGCGGCGCTACCACTTCCCGATCGTGGGCTTCAACTATCGGATGTCGAACCTCACGGCGGCACTCCTCTGCGCGCAGCTGGAGCGCCGCGAGGCCCTCGTCGCCCGCCGGCTGGAGATCGTGCGGCTCTACGACGAGCGGCTGCGGCTGCAGCCCGGGCTGGCGCATCGCACCGACGCGCCCTGGGCCGGCGTCTCGCCCTGGCTCGTCGCGGTGGTGGTGGACCGCGACAGCTTCGGCCTCGATCGCGACGCCTTGGCGGCGGCGCTCGCGACTCGCGGCATCGAGACGCGGCCGGTGTTTCCGCCCCTGCACCGCCTGCCCCCTTACCGCCGCTTCGCCGCCCGCCGGGGGATCGCTTCGCTGCCGGTCGCCGAGTGGCTCGGCGCCGCCGGCCTGATGCTGCCAACCCATCCGTTCATGACCGACGACGACGTGGGGTTTGTCTGCGCGGCGATCGCCGCCGTGGGCCGCGGCCACGCCCGCCGGCGCACCGCATGACCCCGCCCGCGCCAGCCACCGGGGCCCGCCTGGCCGTGCTCCTGCCCCACGCCTATCTCGGGGGCACGATCCGGCTACTCCTGAACCTCGTGCGGCATCTGGCCTCACGCTGGCCGGGGCCGCTCGTGCTCGCGGTGCCGGCCGACCACCTGGAGGTGATCGCCGACGACCTCGCCGCGGTGCGACGCGACCTGCCCGACCTCGAGATCCGCGGGCTGCGGTGGCGGCAGCTTTCGCCGGAAGAGGCCCGCGGGCTCGCGACCGAGGCCGGCCTCGACGTGGGGCGGTGGGTCTCCAGCCGCTACCAGGTGCCGGGCGACGGGGCCGCCGACTTTCTGGATTGCGACTTCTGGCTGTTCGTGTCGGATCGCCTTGAATGCCCGCTCATGCCGCTGCGGCCCTACGGCGTGTTCGTGACGGACCACCTGCAGCGGTACGTGCCCGAGATCTTCGACGCCACGGCGTATGCCGATCCCGACTCCGCGCCCTGGAACTTTCTGCGGAACGTCCGCAACGCCGATCTCGTCGTGGTCACGAGCCGCGACACGGCCGCCGACGCGGTCGGCTACGCGGGCGCTCTGGGCCCGGCCGTGCGGCTGCCGACCACGCTCGACGTCGATCATTTCGAGCGGCTGGCGGCCACGGCCGAGCCGGGGGACGAGGCCGATCCGCTGCTCCCGAGGCGGCCCTTCTTCGCCTGGGTGACCAATCCCTCGCCCCACAAGAACCAGCTTCGGATGCTGCGGGCCATCGACCGCTGCTTTCGCGAACTCGGCGGCGCGCTCGACGTCGTGGTGATGGGGGTGTGGACCGACCTCTTCGATCCGGACCTGCCCGCCGAACGCCGCGTGGGCCGCGAGCCGCAGTGGAACACGCCCCACGTCTGCCAGGTTCGCGAGGCGGTGGCCGCGCTCGGGCCGGAGGTGCGACAGCGCATTCGGTTCCTGGGCGCGGTGCCCGACGACGCCTACGCCCGCGTGTTGCGGTCGGCCCGGTTCCTCGCCCACAACGTGATCGCCGACAATGGCACCTTCAGCGTGGTGGAGGCGGCCCTGCTGGGGCGGCCGGCGGTGTCGAGCGACTATCCGCAGATGCGGGAGATTGACGAGGCTTTTGGGTTGGGCCTGCGGTTTTTCGATCCGTTCGACGAGCTGGCCACCGCCGCGGCACTCGTGGCCGGCGAGTCGCTGCCGCCGCCCCCCGACTCCGTCGGCCGGCGGATCCGCGACCTGAGCTGGCGGGCGTGGGATGATTCGCTGGTGGAGGCGATCGGAGCGGTGATCGCAGCGGATGCGCCGCGGGGTGATCCGGGGCTGCGGCCTCCGGGCCGAGCGAGGATTGCCTGTCTGTGAGCATCGCCTCCCCGACCACCGCGACGCCTGCCACGCCGCACACGGTCGGCCTGTGGATCGAGTTCGACGCCGCGGGCCCGGCCATGCTGCCTGGCGACGGCCGCGTTCGCCACTCCCGCGGGCTCGTCGCCGGCTTGGACGCGCTGCCGGGCGTCGAGGCGATCCTCGTGCCCTGCCTGCCGGCAGACGCGGAGTCGATGACGGCCCTCTTCGCCGACGTCGCCCGGCCGGGGCGGCTGCTCTCCGACAAGCTGCGGGTGATCCCCGCCGGACGCGATCCGGCGCTGCGTCGGGCCGTGATCGGCTGGGCCGAGCGCCGGCGGGACGCCTGCCGCGACCGGCTTGCCGGCTTAGGGGCCACCGGGTCGCCGCGATCGTGGCGAGACGCGCTCGCCCGGCTCACGGAGGAGTCGCCCGGCCGCGCATTCGCCGCGATACGCCGGATCATCAAGCTCATGAAGCTCACGCTCAGGCTGAAGACTGCGGAGCTGATCCTGGAGGTGGTGCGGCAGTTACCGCCGCCCCAGGCCAGCGTTGTCGCCGATCTCAGGCGGCGTGGGATGCGGGCGACATGGCTCGTGCAGCCCGCAGGCACCGCCTGTGCCCGCCGGCTCCCGGGGCCCAAGATCCTCGACCTGGGCGGCGGGCTTCCTGTGCGAGGTCCGGCTCTCGCCAGGCTCGCGCGGGCCGCGGTGGCACTGGTCGCGCCGTCGAAGCACGCGGCCGATCTCGCGGCCGACGCCCTCGCCGGTCGCCCATGCCATGTGATTCCGCCGGCGCCGCTGCCGGTGGTTGTCACTCCCACGAGCGAGGAGGAGTCGCGGCGACGGCTCGCCGACGACCTCCGCGTGTGGTTCATGGGCGACGAGGCGAGGCCGCCACACCGGCACTTCTGCGACTTTCCCTTCGAGCGGGTCGAATATCTCGTGGCCGCGCTTCCCGGTGGTGAGGCCGGCCCGCTGCTGCCCGCCTACGCGACGGTGCTGCGGCGGCACCGCCGCAACCTGAAACTGCTGGTCGATGGCCGCCTGCCGCCGGGCGACGGCGTGTTCAACGAGGTCGAGGCGCTCGGACTATCGTTCGACGTGGCCCAGTACGGCGGCCTCAGCGAAGCCGTGCGGGCCCGCCTGCTGCGACACGCCCGCGTGGTGGTCGTGGCCGACGGTGATGCCTGCTGCGTGCCCGCGATCTTCGGCGAGGCGGTGGCGGCGGGCACGCCGGTGGTGATGGGCCGGTTGGCGGCCGTGCGGGAGGTGCTCACGCCAGACGAGCTTTCGGCGGCGGAATACTTCGACGTTGCCGGTGACGACGCGGGGAAAGTTCGGGCGATCCTCCACGCGGTCGATCACCGTGACGCCGTGCTCGCCCGACAGCGGGCGATCCTCGCGCTGCTGGCCGCACGAACCTGGGCCGACGTGGCGGCCGACGTGCTGGGGCTCGGGCGTCGGGCGTGATTCCTCCCCGGCATCCCCAGGCCCACACCCACTCGATCGTCTTCGACATCACCTCTGCGCCAGCGACCATCTCGAACCCGACGGGCGTCATGCAAAGCGCGATCGGACTTCCAGCAGCCCGCGATGGCCCCGGCGGGATTCGCCAGGGCCTGGCCCACGACGGCGAGCCGCGGTCACACGCCCACGAGGGCGCGGAGGTCGGCTTCGATCGCGTCGAGCCGCTTCGTGAGCGCGGCCTTCACGGCGGGGAGTTCGGCGGCGGGGCAGGGCTCCGCGGCCGTGAACAGGTAAAACTTGATCTTCGGCTCCGTGCCCGAGGGCCGCGCGGCCACCGCGTTGCCCAGCGCCGGGAACCGGCCGGCGGGCCGACTCCCGGCCTCCGGGAGCCCGGCCAAGTCGAAGATCACGAGGTCGCTCTTCACGCCTTCGTACGGCTCAGGCTGCCCGCCGGGTGTCCTGGTGGTGAGCGTGGCCTGGTCGCGGGTACGGACCACGTCGAGACCGCCGCAGGTCGCCGGCGGCTTGGCCCGCAGCGTGGCCATGATCTCCCTGATCCGGTCCATGCCGCTGGCCCCGGGGAGCATCACGTTCACCGTCCGCTCCTGATGGCAGCCGAACCGGCAGAAGAGCTCGTCCAGGAGCTCGTGGGGCGTGCGGCCGGCCGCGGCGAGCGCCGCCGTCTGCTCGGCCATCAACAGCGCCGCCACGGCCGCGTCTTTGTCGCGGACATGCGTGCCCGCCAGATACCCGTGCGACTCCTCGGCGCCGAACACGAAGCCGGCCGGTCCGTGCCGGTCGATCGCCGAGCAGATCCACTTGAAGCCCACGAGCTGGCTGTCGTCCACGGTAAGCCCGCGGGCCTCGGCCAGGCGGCGAACGAGGCCGCTGGTGACGAGCGTGGTCACGACGTAGTCGCCCGGCGTGGACTCACCGCGGGCCCGGCGGGCCGCGATCGCCTGCTCGCACAACAGCGAGCAGAGTTGATTGCCCGTGAAGGGCCGCCAGTCGGCACCGGCCGAGCGGGTGAGCGGCGTGGCGGCGCCGAGCCGGTCGCAGTCGGGATCGCTCGCGAGCACGAGGTCGTCGCCCCGGCTGCGGGCCTCCGCGATCACCGGCTCGAGCACCGCCGGCACCTCGGGGTTGGCCACGTGGCCCGGCACGTTGGGGAAGTCGCCGTCGGGAGCCTCGTGCGGCCCGAACACGCGGAGCCGCTCGAAGCCCGCGCCCCGCAGCACCGGCACGACCGCCGTGGCCCCCACGCCGTGGAGCGGCGAATAGAGGATCGAGATCCCCCGGGGCCCCGGGGCCGACTGGGCGAGCACGGCCGCCACGAAGGCGGCATCCACCTCCTGCTCGACGAACTTCACGCGGCCGCTCGCCACGCCCTCCTCGAAGGGCTCGCGGCGGACGGTCTCGACCTGCATCACGCGGTCGATGATCCCCTTGTCGTGTGGCGGCAAGACCTGCACGCCGCCGGCCCAGTAGACCTTGACGGCGTTGTCGCTGGGCGGGTTGTGGCTGGCCGTTACCATGATCCCGCAGGAGGCGGCCGTGTGCCGCACCGCAAACGAGAGCTCGGGCGTGCTGCGGACGCCCCGGAGGAAGAACACGGTGAACCCGTTGGACAGCAGGATCTCGGTGCAGAGCCTGGCGAAATGCTCGGAGCGGTGGCGGGTGTCGTGGGCGATCGCGCAGGTCGGCGTCGTGCCGGCGGGCAGCACGCTCCGGACGTATTCGGCCAGCCCCTGGGCGCTCTCGCCGATCGTGCGATCGTTGATCGCGTTGGAGCCGACCGGAAACATCGTGCCCCGCCGGCCGCCGGTGCCGAAAGGGATCACCGTCCAGTAGGCGTCGTCGAGCTCCCGCCATCGACCGGCGTCGATCAGGGCGGCGAGCTCGCCGGCAAACTCCGCATACCGCGGCGCCGTGAGCCAGTCCCGCATCGTGACGGCCGAGTGGTCCGTGATCGTACCGGCCGCGTGGGCGGCGGCGATCGCGTCGAGGCGGCGGGCGAGGAGCGGGTCGGCGGCGGCGGGCATGGGGTGGCTCCGGGGCGGCGGGTTGGAAACCAGGCCACGTTTTATACTGCCGGCCGCATGAGCGACACGCCCAAGTCCCCCGCCGAGCCGTTGATCGTGAGCGTGTCTGGGCTGCGCGGGGTGGTGGGCGACTCGCTCACGCCCGAGGTGGCCGCCCGCTACGCCGCCGCCTTCGCCGCGACGCTGCCGCCGGGGCCGATCGTGCTCGGCCGCGACGGCCGCGAGAGCGGGCCGATGCTCGCCGCGGCGATCATCGAGCGGCTCGCCCGCGAGGGACGCGACGTGATCGACTGTGGCGTGGCCGCCACGCCCACCGTCGGAATCGCCGTTCACCAGCAGGCGGCCGCGGGCGGAATCCAGATCTCGGCCAGCCACAATCCCGCCCGCTACAACGGCATGAAGTTGTTTGGCAGCGCGGGCCGGGTGCTGCCCGCGGTGGCCGGCCGCGAGGTTCTCGCGGCGTTCGAGCGGCTGGAGTCGCAGCGTCCGGCCGCAGGCCGCGCCGGCACGGTCTCGGTGATCGACCCGACGGCCGCCCACGTGGCGCTCGTGACGGCGCTCGTGGACGGGGCCGCGATCCGCCGGCATCGCCCCCGGGTCTGGATCGACTGCGGCCATGGGGCCGGCAGTCGCGTGGCCTTGCCGCTGCTCGAGGCCCTCGGCTGCGAGGTGATCGCGGAGGGAGCCGAGCCCGACGGGCGGTTCGCGCACGAGCCCGAGCCGACGGCCGAGAACCTCGCCGGCCTGTTGCCGCGGATCGGAACGCAGCATGCCGCCATCGGCTTCTTTCAGGATCCGGATGCCGATCGCCTGGCCATCGCTGACTCGGCGGGCCGCTATCTCGGCGAGGAGGCCACGCTCGCGCTCTGCGTCGAGGGGGTGCTCGCCCGGGCCCGCGGCCCCGTCGTGGTCAACTGCTCGACCAGCGGCATGACCGCGGCGATCGCCGCCCGCCACGGCGTTCCCTGCCAGGTGTCGGCCGTCGGCGAGGCCAACGTGGTCGACGCCATGCTCGCCTCAGGGGCCGTGCTCGGCGGCGAGGGCAACGGCGGCGTGATCGACCCGCGGGTGGTGCTCGTCCGCGACTCGGCCGTGGCGCTGGCCCTGGTGCTCGAGCGGATGTGCGCCGGCGACCGGCTCACGCCGGTGGCCGAGCTGGCCGCCGCGCTGCCGCGGTTCGTGATGCAAAAGACGAAACTCGGCCTCTCGCCGGCCACCCGTGGCCCGGGGCTGGCCGCCGGTCTCGAGCGGATCGCCGCGGCGTTTCCCGAGGCGCGGCCCGGGCGGCTCGACGGCCTCAGGCTCGACTATCCGGGCGGCTGGCTGCTCGTGCGGGCCAGCAACACCGAGCCGATCGTGCGGCTGGTGGGGGAGCAGGCGGTGGGGCCGGAAGGGGAGGCGGCCGCGGCGGCGAAACTCGACGCGGCGCTCGCCCGGGCCGCGGCGGCCCTGGCCGGGTAATGCGAGCATGGGCGGGCGACGAGGCTACGTTATTGTCTCACCAGCACGCTCGAGCCGGGACCGAGGATGTCGAGCAACTCCGCGAGGTCGCGGGCTGAAACGACGAGACTGGCCGGCGCCGCGTCATCTCCAACAACAGCCGGATCGTCGGCGGCTTGGATCGTGAGGCCGTCGACGAGCAGGATCGCCGGGCCTCCGGCGGCGGCGTCACGGCGGATCTCCGAGACCGGCAACGAACTGCCGACTCTGGGCAGATACCCTCGGCCCACCACGACCGGGAAGCTGCCGGCGTACGCTGCCCCCACTTGGAGGCTGATCCGCCGGCGGGCCACGCTTACCACCGCGTCGAACGGCCCGCGGATCAGTTTGAGATGCTCCCCCGGCATGAGCCGCATCGGGTCAGCGACGCCATTGATCTTCGCGAGCAGCTGCCAGGAGATACCGAGCGGTCCGGCGATCGCGGGCAGGGTCTCGCCCGGGGCGACCACGTGCGGCGGCAGGAGCAGATCCTGTTGCGAGTAAATGACCGTGCCCGCGAGCTGGCCGAGCAGATCCTCCAGGCGGTGGCTCTCCTCGAGCCCGAGCGACGGGTCGTCATACCAGACGGAGAGCGATGTGAGGGCCTCTGCGTACCGGCCGGCCGAGAGCTTGTCGTGGGCGTCGGCCCAGGCGGTGGCAAAGGCGGCCGACGTGGGGAGTGTGCCCGGCGGGGGGGGCATCTCGGGGGGCAGGGAGGCGGCCGCTGGAGGGGCGAGGACGGCGAGCCGCTCCGGCCGGTCGCTGCCACCGCCGGCGGCGACGTCCTCCTGGGCGGGCGGAGACGCTGCCTCGGCAGCGAGGTAGGTAGGGGCGGCAGGCGAAACGTGGGCCAACGCGGCGGGAGCGGCCACCGTGGAGGCAACCGCGGCACCGGCCACGACCTCGGTGCCGGCGAAATCGGCGACGGCGTTGGGCAGCGGTGGCGATGGTAATGCGGGCGGCGGTCCAGGCACAGCGACGGCGCTCGTCGGCGATCCGTCTGGCGGCAGCTCGCTCGGGGCCGCGGCGGCGACCGCCGCCGACGGACCCGGCGCGCTTAACGCCGGTGGCAGCGACGCCGCGGGGGATGTCGGAGCCGGAGGAGCGACCACTCCAGCCGCGCTCAGGGGGGCCGCGGCCGGCGCGGCCGGCAGTTGCGGCGAAAGTTCGACTGCCGGTGGCGCGAAGGGAGCCGGGGCGGCGGCAGTCTGCGGGGGAGCGGATGACGACGGGCCTTTTTGGACCACCGAATAGGCGCCGTAGAGGATCGTCCCGAATAGCACGAGCACGATCAGCGGCTTGATCGCCTCCATGGAGTCGGTTTCGCGCTCGGGGCGACGCTCTGGCTTCGACCGACTGGTCATGACGCACAATTCCCTGGGAAGACGGCAGGGATCGCCCGGAGGGGCCGACCTGGGACGGAAGCGTAGGGAAGGGCTCCGGCCCGAACCAGACCGTTTCGCAGGGCCGCCCCGCCGGCCGCGGGCAATGGTCCGGGAAAGCTGGGCGATTTGAGTCGGCCGCGGAGCGGTTTGCGGGCGGTGCGGTCGCGGGCTGGCCCCCGTTCTGATCGCCGGCAGGAGGGGGGGGGCGTATATTCGTGGGCCTGTTCAAGAGAACGGCGGAAACGAGGAGCCTCACGCGATGCGTTCGCACGATGTCGATCCCCGCCGGTTGCGGGATGTGGTGGCCGTGGTCCTGGCCGGTGGCCGCGGGGTTCGTCTCGATCCGCTCACCCGCGACCGGGCCAAACCGGCCGTTCCCTTCGGCGGCAGTTACCGGATCGTCGACTTCGCACTATCCAACTGTCTCAACAGCGGCCTCAAGCGACTGCTGCTGCTGCCGCAGTACAAGGCGCGCAGCCTGGATCGCCACCTGAACCTCGGCTGGCATCGGTTTTTCTGCCGCGACTTGGGCGAGTTTCTCGACGTTCTGCCCCCACAGCAGCGGGTGGACGAGCAGTGGTATCAGGGCACGGCCGACGCGGTCTACCAAAATATCTATTCGCTCGAGCAGGCGGCCCCGCGGTTGGTGGTCGTGCTCGCCGGAGACCACATCTACAAGATGAACTATCAGGCGCTCGTCACGGCCCACGAGACGAGCGGTGCCGACGTGACCGTGGCTGCGCTGCCGATTTTGCGAGAAGACGCGACCGAGTTCGGCACGATGGCCGTCGACGGCTCGGGCCGGGTTCGCGGCTTTCGCGAAAAAGTTGCCGATCCGCCCCGCTACGACGCCGATCCGAGCAAGGCCCTGGCCTCGATGGGGATCTATTGCTTCTCAGCCGACTTCCTCCTCGAGCAGCTCAAGCGCGACGCCGATGACCGCGGCAGCCGGCACGACTTCGGCTACGATTTGCTGCCGCGGCTGGTCGAGACCCACGGTGTGCATGCCTTTCCGTTTCGGGATGAGAATCGTAAGCGGGACGCCTACTGGCGGGATGTGGGCACGCTCGACGCCTATTATGAGGCGACGATGGATCTGGTCGAGGTCGATCCCCAGCTCAATCTCTACGACGAGCACTGGCCAATCCGGACCCATCATCCCGCCTACCCGCCGCCGAAGTTCGTGTTCGCCGACGAGGGGCCAGACGGCCGGCGAGGCGAGGCGACCGACAGCCTGGTCTGCCCCGGCGCGATCCTCTCCGGCGGTCGCGTGCATCGGTCGGTTCTCGGCCCGGGCGTCCGGGTCAACAGTTATTCCCGGGTCGAGGAGAGCATCCTCTTCGAAGGTGTGGACATCGGCCGCCACGCGGTCGTGCACCGGGCGATCATCGACAAGGATGTCCGCGTCCCATCCGGCGCCCGGATCGGCCTCGATCCCGAGGAGGATGCGGCCCGGGGCTTGACGGTTTCCGCCGCAGGAGTGACCGTGGTGCCCAAGGGCTTCGAATTCGATGAGGCGGATCTGCCTGTCGCCGATCGGGTGGCTGGGGTTCACTGACCTTTCCGTCGCGCCGCCCTTCCCGGCGGCCGTCCGATGCCCAAACGCAACGCTATCCTCCTTGTCGCCGCTTGCCTCGTGGGGCTCGTCGCCCTCGCGGCCCGGGAGCGGACCGGCCGGGCCCAGCGGTTGGGCGAGGTGTTCGGGGCGATCGAGCGAAGCTATTACCAGCCCGTCGATCAAGAGCGGCTGTTCGAGGCGGCGGTCGAGGGGGCCATCGCCACCCTCGACGAGCACTCTGCCTACCTCAGGGATGACGGTCGCGACGCCCTCCCGTCCTTGCTCCACCAGCAGTTCGGCGGGGTGGGGCTCGAACTCGCCGTCGATGCGGCCGCCCGGGAGCCCGTGGTCGTCGCGCCCGTGTTTCGCGGGCCCGCCTGGCGGGCCGGGATCTCCGCGGGCGATCGGATCACGGCCGTCAACGGCCAGTCAACCTCCGGGCGGCCGCTACGCGAGATCGTGCAGCGGCTGCGAGGTCCGATCGGTGAGTCCGTCAGGCTGACCATCCTGCCGTCGCGGCGGCCCGCCGCGACGCTCGACCCGGCCGACGCGGCGGCCCGCGGGGCGGCCCGCGACGCGACGCTCGTCCGTGAGTTGGTCGAGGTGGAGAGCGTGCAGGGAGATCGTCGCCTGGCCGATGGCAGCTGGGAGTGGATGCTCGAAGGGGAGCCGGGCGTGGCCTACGTGCGGATCACGACCTTCGGCGAGCGGACAGCGGCGGAGTTCACCGCAGCGGTTGAGGCGATCGCGGCGGCCGGTGGGCTGCGTGGGCTTGTGCTCGATCTGCGGGACAGTCCCGGCGGGCTGCTCGAGGCGGCCGCCGCCGTGAGCGACATGCTGCTCGACGGCGGGTTGATCGTGGTCACCCGCGGCCGTCAAGGCGGCGGCAACCGCGTGGACGAGCGGCGGGCGGAAGCGGGGGAGTCGCTGGCCGGTGTGCCCGTGGCCGTGATCGTGAACGGGCTGTCGGCGAGCGCGGCCGAGATCGTTGCCGCATGTCTTCAGGACGCCGGTCGCGGGACGATCGTAGGCAGCCGCACCTTCGGCAAGGGGACCGTGCAGTCGCTGCTGCCGCTGGCCGACGGCCTGCTCAAGCTCACCACCTCCGAATACCTGCGTCCGAGCGGCATGCCAATTCATCGCCGGCCGGGAGCCGGGGACGACGAGGCATGGGGCGTGCTGCCCGACGCCGGCTTCGAGGTCACTCCCACGGCGGAGGCGGTCGCGCGGCTACGGGACTGGCAGCGGCGGCGGGGTCTGGTATCGCCGCCGCAAGCTCCTCCGGCCGCAGCGGCATCCGGCGACGCGTTGCCCCGCGAGATCGACGCCTTGCTCGCCAGGGCGCTCGACGTGTTTGCGGCTGCGGACTGACACTTCGTTGTGGGTGCCGCAGGCTCGGGGTGCCCGTGCCCCGGAGCCGGACGCTCCCTGTGCGACCAATCCGCTCCGCGGATCGGTGCCCGCCTGCCCTCCGGTCGCTCGATGCTGGCCTCGCTTCGGCATCCTGCCTACGCTCGGCCAGCAACGCCGGCTCCGGGACACGGGCGACCCCTCGCAGTCCAACGGTTGACGGGAAAGCAGACATTTGGATTCGTCTGAACGCACGCCGCGCGCCAGAACGCGCACGAACACGGCCGCCTGGAGGTGCGGCCGCCGGGCGGAGGCCCGGCAAGGCTGCAGGGGGCAGGGATGCCCCTGCAGCCGTGAAGCTAGCGGCCCAACTCCCCGGCCAGGAAAAAACTTCCTGCCACGATCACGCTGCCCCCCGGGCCGGCCAGGCGGCGGGCGAGTCGCAGGGCCTCGGGCGGTGATGGAGCGACATCCGGCGGGGGAAGGCCGGCGGCGCTTGCCGCGGCCACGAGCCGGTCGAGCGGGGCCGCTCGCGGGTTGGTGAGGTAACGCGTGACCACGAGCCGCTCGAAGCCGCCCCGGGCCGCGGCCAGCATCTCCTCGATCTGCTTGTCGCGACTGGCCGCGAACACGAGCACCCGCGGCCGCCGCGCCGCGATCACCGGGCCGACCGTCTCGAGCAGCGACTCCATCGAGGCCACGTTGTGGGCCGCATCGACCACGACCAGCGGCCGCCGCGAGATCACCTCGATCCGGGCCGGCAGGGTCGCCCGGGCGAGGCCGCGGGCGATCGCGGCTTCATCCACCGGCCAGCCGGCGGCGGAGAGTTGCCCAGCGGCGATCGCCGCGAGCGCGGCGTTGTCGGCTTGATGACGCCCCACCATCCCCAGCCGGTAGCTGTGGCCGGCCGCGCCGGCCGGCTGCACCACCACGGAGCCCGGGGCGAGCGCGGCGGCGGGCGGCTCGTAGCGGGCGGTGAAGTCGGTGCCGAGCTGCACCAGCCGGGCGCGGCGGCGGCGGGCCGTGGCGGCGATCACCCGGCGGGCGGAGGGCTGCACGGCACCGCTGACAACCGGCCGGCCCCGCTTGATGATGCCCGCCTTCTCGCCGGCGATCCGGCCGATCGTGCGGCCGAGCAAGCCCATGTGGTCGAAGCTGATGCTCGTGATCACCGAGAGCAGCGGCCGGACCACGTTCGTGGCATCGAGCCGGCCGCCGAGGCCCGTCTCCAAGACGGCGATCTCGACCTGCGCGCGGGCGAAGTGAACGAGCGCCACCGCCGTCACGATCTCGAACCAGGTGGGGCCGGCGCCGCCCCGCCTGGCCGCCGCCGTGTCGAGCGCCTCCACGGCCGGCTGCACGATGCCGCAGGCCGCCGCCAGATCGGCCGCCGAGATCGGCCGCCCGTTCACGCAGATCCGTTCCTCCACGCCGTGGACATGGGGCGACATGTAGCGGCCGGTCCGCAGCCCCGCCTCCTCGAGGATGGCCGCCAGCATCGCCACCGTGGAGCCCTTGCCCTTGGTGCCGGCGACGTGCACGACGGCGAGCCCGTGGTGCGGGTTGCCCACCTCCGCCAGCAGCCGCCGCATCCGGGCCAGGCCGAAGGCGGCCGGTGTCGCCGGTGGGGGCGTGCGCTCGAAGTCGATGCGGGTGGCCAGCCAGGCGACCGGGTTGGTCGAGGCGGAGGCGCGGGCGTTACGGGGCTTTCCCATGTGCCGCAGTCTTCCAGCGCGGCCGCCGCAGAAAAAGGGGCTTGACGGTTGGCCGCACAGGCAAGACTCTCCCGCCCCCGACTCCGCACCCGGCCGCCGGTCGAACTTCGCATGCGCCATTCCCATCCGTTCTGCCGTCGCCTCGCGATCGCGGCCTGCCTGGCCGGATGGACGGCCGCGGCCTGCGCCGCCGAGCCGCTGCCCGGGCCCGAGGGGATCGAGCCTCCCCCGATGTATCTGGCCGAGCCGTTCGCGGAGCCGGCCTTCGTCGGGATGCCCGCCCGGATCGACCCCGTCGGCGAGCGAAACTGGCCGCGGTGGTTCTTCGGGGCCGGCGGCCTGGTGATGACCCGCACGCTCCCCGCCGGCGCGGCCACGATGCAGCCACTCGCCGGCGCCCAACTCATGACCAGCGACGCCGACTTCGGCTGGCCCGGCGGCGTCGATCTCCACATCGGTCGCTGGTTCGGGCCACGGCAGCAGCACGCGGTGGAGATGATTTATTGGGGCGTGTACCAGATGGGCTCCTCGGCCACGCTGGCGGCCGGCCCGCCCGGCATCGACGCGATCCCGCAGGCCCCGACCGCGAGCGTCGGCGGCATTGCGGCCTCCGACTTCCTCACCGGCGCGGCCCAACAGGAGCTCGTCCGGGCCGACGTCGTCAACGACGTGGAGATCAACTGGGTCTACTCGCTTTGGGAGCGGCCCGAGTTTCTTCCGCGGGAAAGGGCCGTGAATCTGATGTGGCTGGCCGGCTTTCGCTTCTTCCAGGTCAACGACCAGCTCACGCTCATCACGGGCTCGGGCGACCCCGCCATCGGCGCGATTGATCTCGGGGTGGCCACCAACAACAACATCTACGGCGGGCAGGTGGGGGCGAAGTTCGACTGGCGGTTCCTCCCCAGCCTGCGGTTCAACGTGGTGCCGAAGTTCATGATCGGCGGCAACGCGATCACCAACACCTCGTCGCTGGCCGGGGCCAACGGCACCCAGGCCACGTTCCCCGGCGGCGCGCCCGCCCGCGCGTTCTCGGAGCTGGGCGTGTTCAGCTGGCTCGGCTCGGTGGACACTGGCATCGCCTGGGACATGACCGAGCGCTGGAGCCTGTGGCTGGGCTACCGCGTGGTGGGTGTGGGCAACATCGCCCAGGCCGACGGCCAGTGGCCGGCCCTGATCAGCTCACCGGATTCCCTCTCGGGCATCGCCGCCGGCAGCGAGACGATCATCCACGGCGGCTTCGCCGGCTTCCAGGGCCGGTACTGACTTCACGGATTCGCGGCCGGGTTCGGGGCACGGGCGACCCCGAGCCTGCTACACTCTGGGCATGACGAATCACCCGACCACCGCCGATCTTGCCGCCAAGAAGTGCGTGCCCTGCGAAGGGGGCGTGCCGAAGCTTACGCCCGCCGAGGCCGAGGCCCATCTGGCCGCCGTGCCCGCCTGGCGGCTGACCCACGATGGCTCCCGCATCCGTCGCGACTTCGCGCTGCCCGACTTCCGGGCCGCCGTGAAGCTCGTCAACAACATCGCCGCGGTCGCCGAGCGGGAACAGCACCACCCCGATCTCCACATCGAGGGCTACCGCAAGGCCTGGGCCGAGATCCACACCCATGCCATCGGCGGCCTCTCCGAGAACGACTTCATCCTGGCCGCCAAGATCGACTCGCTCGCGCCGCCGGCCTGAGGCTGCGGCCGGATGTCGAGCCCGCGCGGGCTGGTCAGCGCCGCAGCCAGCCGCGGAGCGGATCGGCGACCCGGACCGCGAACACGATCTCCGCCGCCGGATCCCGGCCGCCGGCCTCGAGGCCGTAGACCCGGCCGCCGACGTCGAGCGTGAGCCGGTCGGTGACGGCGTACGCGACGCCGCCCCCCGCCTGCCAGCCGAAGGCCGTCACCCGGCTCGCCGCCGCGGGCCCCGCGGCGGCGGCGTCGTGGGCGTAGCCCCCCACGCCAAGCCCGCCGCCGGCGTACGCCGTCAGGTGGTCGGCCACTTCCACGTCCCGCCACGCGTTGGCCATCGTGGTCCACTCGCCACCGATCGTCGCGGCGGCGGGCAGCTCGCCTGAGCCCGCGGTCGCCGCCGGCCGGGTGCGGGAGAGCGCCGCCCGCTGCCGGGCCTCGAGTTCCAGCCGCACCGCACCGTGCGGCCGCGGCACCGACACGCCCACGGCGCCCTGCCCGGCGAGTAGCCCGCCGCCGCGGGCCGACCTGTCGACGGCCGCGACCGATGAGCCTATCATGCCGGCGACGTAGGGCGTGCGGGCATCGGTCGTAGCCTGCTGCGGCTCGGGCTGGTCTTCGGCCCCGATCTCGCCATCGGCCGGCAGGCACCAGGCCGCGAGGCCGCGACCGGCGTCGGCCGCGACCGCCACAGGGCCGCCGGCGACCAGCGTGGCGAAGAGGCACGCGATCCCGAAGCGAATGCCCATCGAGCGACCCTCCGTGGCTCCGGCTCACCGGGCTCCGCCCGGCGGGTCGCGGCTCGCACGACCGCCCCATGCTAGGTGGCGCGACCAAGCGGCCCGGTCGCTCTCGATACAAAACCCGGGGAAAATCACGGGGCCGCCCCGCCGGACAGTTGGCGGCCGGTGGATCGCGATCCGCTCAGCGGGCGCAGTAGTCGATCGCCCGGGCGATCTCGCTCTTGAGATCCTTGCGGGCCACGATCCGGTCGATGAATCCGTGCTCGAGGAGAAACTCGCTCGTCTGGAAGCCCTTGGGCAGCTCGACCCGGATCGTCGCCTTGATCGTCCGCGGCCCGGCGAAGCCGATCAGGGCCCGCGGCTCGGCGAAGCAGAGGTCGCCGAGCGAGGCGAAGCTCGCCGCCACGCCCCCCATGGTGGGATTGGTGAGCACCGAGATGAACAGGCCCCCGGCCGCCGAATAGCGGGCCAGGGCCGCCGAGACCTTCGCCATCTGCATCAGCGAGAGGATGCCCTCGTGCATCCGGGCCCCGCCGCCGGAGGCGCTGATGATGATCAGGGGCAGCCGGCCGGCGGTGGCTTTTTCCACCAGCCGCGCCAGCCGCTCGCCCACCACGCTGCCCATGCTGCCCATGATGAAGGCCGAATCGGTGACACCGATCGCCACCCGCCGGGCGCGGATCATGCCCGTGCCGGTCAGCACCGCGTCGGAGAGGCCGGTCCGCTTCTGCTCGGCCACGATCCGCTCGGCATAGGGCTTCTTGTCCTTGAAGCCGAGCGGGTCGGTGGGCCGCAGGGTGGCGTCCCACTCCTCGAAGGTGCCGGTGTCGAGCAGCTGCTCGATCCGCTGGGCCGCCGAGACATACCAATGGAAGCCGCACTGGGGGCAGACGTTCTGGAGCTCCGCGGCCTCCTTGCGGTAGATCGTGGCTCCGCAGCCGTCGCACTTGAGCCAGAGTCCCTCGGGCACGCCCCGCTTGGCCCGCGGCGGCTTGGGGTCGGCGGGCTTGGTCGGATCGCTCCGGACCGGTCCGGGGTCGGCCTGGCCGGGAGAATCACCCAGGTCCGGGGCCGGAGCCTCGGGGGCACGGCGGGCGGTCGCGGTGCGGCGGCGTTCCATGCGGTGAGCAGCGGGCGATGAAGGCGTCGGGCCCGGCTCGACGGCAAGCCGGGGACACGAAAGCCGCGGCAGTTTAGCCGGGCTCCGCCAGTTTAGCCGGGCCACCGGGGGCGAGGCTGCGCCGGAAAATCCCGATCCGCGTTGGTCATCGGGTCGGCAGGCCGGCCGCCGGGGTGGCCGGAAGCTCGCCCAGTTGAGGGGCCGGCACTCCGCCGGCCGGCCGCCACTGGGCGGCGACGGGCAGCTCCACCGCCGCTTCCCGCCGCGGGTCGGACTGCCAGAGATCCCCCAGCGGCTCGCCGGAGACGAGCCACCGCACCAGGGCATCGAGCGGGGTCGGCACCACCACCGCGACGCGGCCCTCGCGATGCCGGCGAAAGATCCGCTCCAAGGCCTTCTCGACCCGGCCGCGTGCTTCCTCCAGCAGTTCGCCCTCCGGCGCGACCACGCTCCAGGGGTCGTCCTGCCACTGCCGGTAGACGCGGGGCTGCTGCCGCCGCAGTTCCGCGACCAGCTTGCCCTGCCAGAGGCCGAGGTCGAGGTTGGCGAGCAGCTCGACCTTCTTCGGCTGGAGGCCGTGCGGGGCGGCGATGATCCGTGCGGTCTCCAGCGCGCAGGCGGCCGGCGCCGAGAACACGGCCAAGAGCGGCGTGTCAGCCAGCCGCGACGCCAGCATTTTGGCGTCAGCGAGACTCTCGGGGCAGGGGGGAACGTCGAGCGATCCCCGCACCCGGCCCTGCAGTTCGTAGTCGGTGGCGGCGGAACGGATGACGATCAGATGGTCGGGCACGGTGGGAGTGGATCTCCGGGGGGAATCGGGCGCGGGCGTCAGGTCGCCCCGCGGGCCAGCGCCTCGAGTTCGGTGATGGCGCGGGCGTAGTCGGAAGAACGGATCACGGCGCTGCCGGCCACGATCAGCTCGGCGCCGGCGGCGGCGGCGGCGGCGATCGTCTCCATCGAGATCCCGCCATCGACGCCGAGCCGGAAGCGGCCGCCGGTCTCGCGGCGGATCGCGGCGAGTCGGGCCAGCTTGTCGAGGGCCTGCGGCTCGAAGGCCTGCCCGCCGTAGCCCGGCTCCACGCTCATCACGAGTACCCCGTCGCAGGAGTCGAGGAAGGGCTCGGCCCGCGCGACCGGCGTGCCGGGGCTGATCGCCAGGTGGGCGCGGGCGCCGTGGTCGCGGATCGCCTCGAGCGCCCGGCGGGGCTCGGCCAGGGCCTCGAGGTGGACCGTGACAATCTCGGCGCCCAGCCGGCAGTAATCCTCGAGCGACCGCTCCGGCTCCTCGATCATGAGGTGAACCTCGAGCGGCACCGTGGCCGCCGCCCGGACCGCCTTGACCACGACCGGCCCGTAGGTGAGCTGGGGTACGAACCGGCCGTCCATGACGTCGAGATGAAGCGCCTCGGCCCCGGCTTCTTCCAGCCGTCCAACCTCGCGGGCCAAGTGGCCGAAGTCGCAGAGCAAGAGCGCCGGCACGACCACCGGCCCGTGCGACTCGAGCAAAGAGTGCACCCGGACGAGGGCGGAGGCCGAAGCGTGATGGATCGCGGAAGGGTCGTGCGTCATAGGCCGCCGGACGATGTCGCCCGCCGGAAGAAGGAGTCTAGCACGGCCGGGCCCCGACCCACGAGTCCCCGGCAAAACCGCCGCCGGCGCCGCGTTTTTCACCGCGTTGGCGACTCTCTGATAGCGGATAACTGTTCATCCGGGCCACTTGGCTCGATGATAAAAAACGGCCAACCGAGAGTTCTCCGGCCTCCGGGAGTGCACCCACCATGACCACCCCCGTTCGTGGCTCGCCCGCCGAGTTCGCCCGGTTGCTGCCCACCCGTCTCGACGCGGCGGTCCGGGAGCGGATCGAGGCCCGTGTGCAGGCGCTCGGCCGCGACCTGCTTGCGAAGTCGCTCGCCGCCCAGCCGACGGTGCTCTCGCCCGACTACTGGGCCGAGCAGGCCGGCGAGTGGGTGCTCGCCGACGACGAGCTCAAGGTCCGGCTGTTTCGGCTCGTGGACTGCATGCCGATGCTCGACGACCCGGTCGCGGTCGACCGCCACCTGCGGGAATACCTCGACGACGAGTCGCTCGAGAAGCTGCCGCCGATGCTCGGCACGGCGCTCCGGGCCGCCCGCAGCGGGATCCTCGCCCCCTTCGCCGCCCGGGCGGTGCGGGCCGCGATGCTCGCCCAAGCCAAGCGGTTCATCGCGGGCACGACGCCGGCCGAGGCAGCGACGGCGGCGCTCCGCGAGCGACGGCGGCACCGGGCCTTCACCCTCGACCTGCTCGGCGAGGCGGTCACGAGCGACGCCGAGGCCGATGCCTATGCCGCCGCCTACGCCCGCCTGCTCGAGGAGTTGCCGCCCGAGGCGGCTCGCTGGCCCCACGACCCGCTGGCCGATGACGGGCCCGAGGGGTTGCTGCCCCGGGTGAACGTCTCGCTCAAGCTCTCGGCGCTCGATCCGCGGTTCGACGCGGTCGATCCCGCGGGCACCACCGCGCGGGTGCTCGCCCGGCTGCGGCCGCTCTGGCGGTTGGCTCAGCGGAGCGGGGCGCAGGTGCACGTCGACATGGAGAGCCACGCCACCAAGGATCTCGCCCTCGCGATCTTCAAGGCGATCGCGGTCGAAGCAGAGTTTCGCGACTGGCCGCACTGCGGTGTGGTGGTGCAGTGCTACCTGCGGGAGGCGCCGCACGACCTCGTGCACCTCGCGGAGTGGGCCCGTCACCGGGGCACGCCGATCTGGGTGCGGCTGGTGAAGGGCGCCTACTGGGACTCCGAGACGATCCACGCCCGGGCCGCCGGCTGGCCGGTGCCGGTGTGGCAGGAGAAGTGGCAGACCGACGCCTGCTACGAGGCGGCCACGACCTTCGTGATGGAGCAGGCCGACCTGCTCCGGCCGGCGCTCGGCAGCCACAACCTCCGGTCGCTGGCCCACGGGATGGCCGTGGCCGAGGCGCTCGGCCTCGACCGGCGCACGGTCGAGATGCAGATGCTCTACGGGATGGGCGACGCC
>JBIKXY010000121.1:0-8841 GCA_044355515.1 Pirellulales bacterium | reverse complement strand
AGGCTGAGCGACGCGCGACGATGAGCGGGGAAGAGAACCTGGGCGAGATAGGTTTTGCCCACCCTTCGCGGCCCGTTGAGAATGAGGAGGGGTGGTAGCTCAGCGGACGGTGTGATTTGCAGGGCGACAGTGCGTGCGATAGGCAACAACATTGCGTGCGATCATATCGAACGATTTGCAGGAACCGCGATTCGGAAATTTGGGCATTTCAGGCGATCGAGCTGACCGCAACCGAAAGGCCGCGAAGGGTTGCCCGTGCCCCGGAGCCGGTGTTGATGGCACGCGGAGGCAGGATGCCGAAGCGGATGCGGGATAAAGGCGCAGCCAGCATCGAGTGAGCGCAGGCAGGATGCCGAAGCGAGCGTCCGGGCGACGGGGTCGGGCCTGCCGGAGCTTGCACCAGTTTAGGCGGCCCCTGCGACGTCGCCTTCTGAAACGTCAAGCGTCGCCGCGACGGATCAGCTCCAGGCACTTCTCGCGAACCTTGGCCGGGTTCACGTTGGCGTTCTTCTTCTTAGCCTGGCCGATGAGGCCGGCCGCCGCCTGCTCCTTGCCCCCTTGCACATCGGCCACGATCTTCGGGTTGGCGGCCAGGAGCTCGCGGCAGAGCGATTCGAGCTCGTCGTCGCCGACGGCGGCGATGCCCAGGCCGGCCACCACCTCGGCCACCGGCTTTCCGCTGGCGAGCACCTCGGCGAAGATCTCGCGGCCGCGGCTGGTGTCGAAGTCGCCCTTGGCGATCCGGCCGATGATCTCGGCCACGGTCGCAGGCTGGAGCGGAAACTCCTCGATCGATTGGCCCCGCTCGTTGAGCGTGCGAAGCACGTCCTGCTGCATCCAGTTGCTGGCGACCTTGCCGTCGCCGGCGAGCGTGGCGAGCTGCTCGTACCAGGCCACCAGCTCCCGGCCCTGATTGACGAGCACGTCGGCGTCGTAGGCCGAGATCTTCCAGCGCTCGGCGAGAGCCTTCCGCAGCACGCTCGGCGGCTCGCCCATCGCCGCCTTGACGGCCGCCACCTGCTCGGCGGAGACCGTGACCGGCACCAGATCGGGCTCGGGAAAGTAGCGGTAGTCGCTCGACTCCTCCTTGTGCCGCTGGCCGCGGGTGATGCCGGCCGAGTCGTCCCAGCCGCGGGTCTGCTTGGGGGCGCTCCCGAGCTCCGCCCCGGTGGCCTGCCACTCCTCCCATTGCCGGGCCGCCTCGTAGGCGAGGGCCCGCTCGACGGAGCGGAAGGAGTTCATGTTCTTGATCTCGACGATCGGCGTCTTGGCGAGCGTGCCGTCGGGCCGCGGAATGTGGAGGTTGACGTTGGCATCGACCCGCAGGCTCCCCTCCTGCATGTTGCAGTCGCTCACGCCCAGGTAGACGAGCAGGAGCTTGAGCTCATTGAGCCAACCGCGGGCCTCCTGCGGGCTGCGGAGATCGGGCTCGCTCACGATCTCGCAGAGGGGCGTGCCGGCCCGGTTCAAGTCGATCCGGCTGTCGGCCACGCCGGCCGCCTCGTCGTGCATGCTCTTGCCGGCGTCCTCCTCGAGGTGCACCCGCGTGATCCGGACGCGGCGGGAGAAGGCCCCCTTGGGATCGACCACCTCGAGCGAGCCCTGCGCTGAGAACGGCAGGTCGTATTGGCTGATCTGATAGCCCTTGGGCAGGTCGGGATAGAAGTAGTTCTTGCGGTCCCACTTCGTGAACGGGGCGATCGTGCAGTCGAGGGCGAGCGCGGCGCGAAGGGCGAGTTCGAAGGCCTGGCGATTCATGACCGGCAGCGAGCCGGGCAGCCCGAGGCAGGTGGGGCAGACCTGGGTGTTGGGGGCCGCGCCGAAGGTGGTCCGGCAGCCGCAGAAGAGCTTGGTCTTGGTCTGCAGTTGGACGTGCACCTCGAGCCCGATGATGGTCGTGTAGGGCTCGGCGGCGGCGGGCTGGGCGGGCTGAGAGGACATGGCGCGAAAGTCAGGTGGCGAGCGAGGGGCGACGGCGGTGCCAGTCGGTGAGCTCTTGATACTGGTGGGCGGCCCGCAGGAGGAGCGGCTCGGACATGGCCGGCCCCTGCAACTGGAAGCCGATCGGCAGTCCGCCGGCCGTGAACCCGCAGGGGAACGAGATGCCCCCGATGCCGGCGAGGTTGGTGCCGACGGTGTACATGTCCACGAGATACATCGCCAGCGGGTCGCCCGTCTTTTCGCCGAGCTTGAAGGCCGCGGTGGGGGAGACTGGCCCGGCGATCACGTCCACTTTCGCGAAGGCCTGCTGGAAATCCTGCTGGATCAGCCGGCGGACGCGGAGGGCCTTGGCGTAGAAGGCGTCGTAGTAGCCGGCCGAGAGGGCGTAGGTGCCGAGCATGATCCGCCGCTTGACCTCGGGCCCAAACCCCTCGGCCCGGCTGCGGCAATACATCTCGACGAGCGGCGACTCGAACTGACTCGCACCGCCTCCGGGCTCGGCCCGGACTCCCCTTCCGGGCTCGGCCCGGACGCCATAGTGAGCTCCGTCGTACCGCGCCAGATTGCTCGAGGCCTCGCAGGGAGCGATGAGATAGTAGGTGGGGATGCCGTACTTGGCGTGGGGCAGCTCGACGTCGTGGATCGTGGCCCCCGCCGCCTTGAACGCGGCAAACGCCTCCTCGACGCCCCGGGCCACCTCGGGATCGAGGCCGGGGCCATAGTGCTCGGCCACGCGGCCGATCCGCAGGCCGGCGAGCGAGCCGGCGAGCAGTTGCGTGTAGGCGGGCACCGGGTCGGCGAGCGAGGTCGCGTCGCCCGGATCGTGGCCGGCGATCGTCTCCATCACCAGGGCACAGTCGGCGGCCGAGCGGGCCATCGGCCCGATCTGGTCGAGGCTCGAGGCGAAGGCCACCAGGCCCCGCCGGCTGATCCTGCCGTAGGTGGGCTTGAAGCCGGTGATCCCGCACAGGCCGGCCGGCTGGCGGATCGAGCCGCCGGTGTCGGAGCCGATCGCCACGGGCGCCATGTCGGCGGCCACGCAGGCCGCGGAACCGCCGCTCGAGCCCCCCGGAGCCCGCTGCAAGTCCCAGGGGTTGTGGACGTTGCCGAAGGCGGAGTTTTCGTTGGAGCCCCCCATCGCGAACTCGTCCATGTTCGTCTTGCCGACGATCACGGCGTCGGCCCGCCGCAGCCGGGCCACCACGTCGGCGTCGTAGGGAGGCCGATAGCCGGCCAGCATCCGCGAGGCACAGGTGGTGGGATAATCGCTCGTGCAAAGGGCGTCTTTGACGGCGACGGGGAGTCCGGCGAGGGCCCCGAGCGGCTGGCCGGCCTTGCGGCGGGCGTCGATCGCGGCCGCCCGGTCGAGGGCCCGCTGGCGATCCACGGCCAGAAAGGCGTTCACCCGACCGTCCACGGCCGCGATCCGGTCGAGAAAGGCCTCGGTGCAGGCCACGGCCGAAAGGTCGCCGGACCGCACGGCGGCGACCAGGTCGATGGCGGAGCGGTCGAGCGGCTGCATGGGGTGGGGCCAGCGAGGCGTCAGGCGGCGCCCGATTCGCCGAGCACGGCGGGCACGAGGAAGCACGATCCGTCGTGCCGCGGCGCCGAGGCGAGGGCTTGTGCCGTGGTGAGCGAGGCAGCCGGCTCGTCTTCGCGAAACACGTTCTTGGTGTCGAGCGGATGGGCCAGCGGCTCGACGGAGCCGGTGTCGAGCTCGGCCAGTTGCGAAACGAACCCGACGATTTTTGAAAGCTCGCCGGTCATCCGCTCGAGATCAGCCTCGGTCAGCGCCAGCCGGGCGAGCAGGCCGACCTTGGCGACGTCCTGGCGGGTGAGGCTCATGGGCCGAAAAAAAGAGTCGGAGGAAGGCGACGGGCACCGCCCGGGACATCAGGGCCTGGCCCGCGGACCCGACGGCACCGCCTCTTCGGCGACCGGCTTGGCCTTCTCGACCTTGGGCAGACGGAATGGCTTCTGCTTCACGAGCTTCGTCACGTTGCCGCTCTTGATGCACTGCGTGCAGACCAGCAGCGTGGAGTTGGTGCCGCTGCCGATAGTGACCCGCAGCCGCTGCAGATTAGGCTTGAACTTGCGGCGGGTGATGCCGGTCACCTTGGTGCCGACGCCGCCGAGATACTTGGCCTTGCCGCGGATCGTGACCTGGTTGCCGACCGAGAAGCCCTTGCCGCAGACCTGACAGGAACGTGCCACCGGAAAACCTCGGAAATGAGCGGGAAATGGAGCCCGCAAGCATACCCGCCCGGCAAATTCCCGCAAGGCACGCCCTTTTTGCGTCGCTCCGGCCTACCATGCCGCCATGCCAGTCTTCGACTACCGCTTCACCGTCGACGCCCCCGTCGAGGCCGTGCGCGACTTTCACCGCGACACCTCGGCCCTGAAGCGGCTCACCCCGCCCCCCACGATCGTGCAGTTGCACTCGATCGAGCCGCTGGCCGAGGGAAGCGTGTCGGAGTTCACGCTCTGGGTGGGCCCCCTGCCCCTGCGGTGGAAGGCCGTCCACAGGGACGTGTCGGAGCGGGGGTTCACCGACGTGCAGGCGTCGGGGCCGGCCGCGAAGTGGGAACACACCCACTCGTTCGTGCCGCTGGCCGACGGCCGCACCGAGATCCGCGAGCACATCGAATACGAGCACAAGCGGGGCTTCTGGGGGCTGGTGACGCGGGTGCTCTTCTCGTGGCCGAACCTGTGGTTCATGTTCGGCTACCGCCGCTGGGTCACCCGGCGGGCGCTGCGGTCACGGTGACCGCCGCCGCCGGTTCAGCCCGCATCCGCCAGCAGGCCGAGCACCGCGTCGTGCACCAGGCCGTTGGTCGCCAGGCCGTCGCCCGAGTCGATCCGGTCGCGGCCGTGCCAGTCGCTGAACCGACCGCCGGCCTCGGTGACCACGACCTCCACCGCGGCGGCATCCCAGGGGTGCAGCCGGGGGTCGATCATCACCTCGGCCCGGCCGGTGGCCACGAGCAGGTAGCCGTAGCCGTCGCCCCAGGTGCGGACGAACTCCGCCTCCCGTTCGAGCCGCTCGCGGGCGGCGGTGCCGGCGTTGCGGCCGCCCGACCAACGGCCGAAGTCCACGAAGTCGCTCGAGCAGACGACCGTTTCGCCGAGGGTTCCCCGGGCCGAGACCCGGGCGGCCACCGGGGCCGCGGTGCCACGGACGTGCCAGGCCCCGCCGCCGACGGCCGCGTAGGCGGTCTCGTCGAGTGCCGGGATCGCGATCACGCCGAGCACACCGCGGCCCGCGCGGCGGCAGCCCACCAGCGTGGCGTAGAGGGGCACGCCCCGCATGAACGACTTGGTGCCGTCGATCGGGTCCACGATCCATTCGAAGCCGGAGCTCCCCGGCGTTGACCCGGTCTCCTCGCCGAGAAACGCGTCGGCCGGAAACGCGGCCAGCAGTTCCCGCCGGAGGATGCCCTCGGCGGCCCGGTCGGCCTCGGTCACCGGCGAGGCGTCGGCCTTCCGCTCGACGGTGAGCCGACCGCTGCCGAACCAGTGGAGCGTCTCGGCCGCGGCCAGGCGGGTGGCGGCCAGGGCCACTGCGAGTCGGGCGGCGACGTCGGGCTCGGGCTGGGGCATGGCCAGACTCATGGGGCCGGGGGCTCTTCCAGCGCGGCCGGCGAGCGGAACGAGGCGACGAGGAGCATACCGGCCCCGATCACCAGCCAGGAATCGGCCAGATTGAAAATCGGCCAGTCGATCACGCCGGGCACGGTGACATGGATCCAGTCGCGGACGGCATGCACAGGCTCGCCGATCCGCTCTGGCGGCGCGTGCCACCGCAGCCCGGGCAGCCCGAGCCGGTCGTAGAGGTTGCCGAGGATCCCGCCGGAGATCAGGGCCAGCGCCGCGAGCAGCCAGAGACTGTCGCGGGCCCCCGGCCGGGAGAGCATCGCCAGGATGCCGACCAACGCGGCCACTGAGACCGCGGCGAACAGCCAGGAGAGCCCCTGGCCGATCCCGAATAGCGCCCCCTCATTGAGGTTGGTTTCGAGCGTGAAGACGCCCGGCACGAAAATCACACGGCGGCCTGTGCCCGGCATTCCCAGGCCCGCGAAGGCCAAGTGTTTGGTCGCCAGATCGCTTACCAGAGCGGCCGCGGCCACTGCCAGAAAAGCGAGCCAGCCGCGGTTGGGATGCATCACAAGCCCCCTCCTGAGGCAAAGCGGGCCGCGGAAGGTCAGCGGGGCTGGCGGGGCCTAGCCCCCGAGCCGCCCTCCAGCTTCTCGGCGCAGCGGATGCAAAGCGGCGCGAAGGGAATGGCCTCGAGCCGCTTCTTGGTGATCACGCCGCCGCAGTCCTCGCACACACCGTAGGTGCGGTCCCGGATCCGGCCGAGCGCCTGCTCGACCAGGTCGAGCGTCTCTTCCTCGGTGGCCATCAGGCTGAGCGTGAACTCCTGCTCGAAGGCGTCGGAGCCGATGTCGGCCATGTGGATCGGCATGCTGGAAAGGTCGCCGCTGGCCTCGCTGCGGGTCTTTCGCAGCGCGGCGTCGGCCATTGTGGACACGTCCCCTCGCAGCCGCGACCGCATCGCCTCGAGGGCCGCCTTGAAGGGCTTCATTTCCGTTGCTTTCATGGCTACTCACCCGCCTCGAAGACCAAGGGAATCCGGGCGGGTCGCCCCGCCATTCCGCCAAGCCCTCCATCGTAATCAGTCACTACGGGCTGTCAAACTGGCAGGCCGCCTCGTGGGGTGGCCTCCGGCCTCGAAGGTTCCGCTTGCTCGCATCAGAAAGCTGACCTAACCTTCTCGTTGTCCGGCGGGGCCCCGTACCGGGACCTCTTTCCCGTTCCGCCGACGCACACCAAAGACTCCGGGGCGTACGGAGTCTGCCCGTGCCCGTCGCTGCCAGCACCGATCTCGCGTTTCAACAGTGCATTTCCCCGGCCTGCGGGGCGACCTATTCGGTCGACGACGTGCTCACGTCCTGCCCGGCCTGCGGCAACCTGCTCGACGTGGAATACGACTGGGACAGGCTGCGGCCCCCGAACTCGTTCGAGTTTTTCGAGCGGAAGTGGATGCGGCGGAGCGACCCGCTGGCGTTCAGCGGCGTGTGGCGGTTTCACGAACTGCTGCCCTACGCCCCGCGGGAGAGCGTGGTCACGATCGGCGAGGGCCAGACGATGTGCCCGCCTTCCGACGGCGTGGCGGGCTTCGTGGGCGTGAACCCCGGGCGGCTATTTCTCCAGTACGAGGGGCTCAACCCGTCGGGCTCGTTCAAAGACAACGGGATGTCGGCCGCCTTCACCCACGCCCGGATGATCGGCGCCAAGCGGGCCGCCTGCGCCTCGACCGGCAACACCAGCGCCTCGCTGGCGGTCTACTGCGCGGTCACCCGGCTGATGCGGGGCATCATCTTCATCGGCTCTGGGAAAATCTCCTACGGCAAGCTCTCGCAGGCGCTGGACTACGGGGCGCTCACGATCCAGATCGCCGGCGACTTCGACGACGCCATGGCCCGCGTCAAGGAGGTGGCCGGCAAGCTCGGCATCTACCTGGTCAACAGCGTGAACCCGTTCCGGCTCGAGGGCCAGAAGACGATCATGTTTCGGGTGCTCGAGTCGCTCGGCTGGGAGGTGCCCGACTGGATCGTGGTGCCCGGGGGGAACCTCGGCAACTCGAGCGCCTTCGGCAAGGCCTTCGCCGAGCTGCGGAAGCTCGGCCTGATCGACCGCGTGCCGCGGCTGGCCGTGATCAACGCGGCCGGGGCCAACACGCTCCATGAGCTCTACACCCGCCGGGGCCTCCGCTGGGAGGGCGGTCGGGCCGACCTGGCGCCGGCCTGCCACTACTACGACGAGCTCGATCGCGACCACAAGCGGGCCGACACGATCGCCAGTGCGATCGAGATCAACCGGCCGGTGAACCTCAACAAGTGCCTCCGGGCCCTCGAGGTCTGCGACGGCGTGGTCCGCGAGGTCTCCGAGCAGGAGATCCTCGACGCCAAGGCCCAGGTGGGAGCCGGCGGCCTGGGCTGCGAGCCGGCCAGCGCCGCGAGCGTGGCGGGGGCGAAGCAGCTCGTGGCCGAGGGGGTGATCGGCCGCGACGAGCGGGTGGTCTGCATCCTCACCGGGCATCAGCTCAAGGATCCGACCGCCACCGTGGCCTACCACACGACCGACCAAAAGCTCTTCAACGAGGTGCTCGGCAGCCGGGGCGTGAGCCGGGCCAGCTTCGCGAACCGGTCGGTGAGCGTGGGCAACCGGCTCGACGAGATCGTGCAGGCGATCGAACTCTACGGCTGACGCGGCGGCGAGAGATACGGTTGCGTTGGAACCGGGCCCCGGAGGCGGCACCGTTTCGCGGCGGCATCCCATTCCCTATGCTGCCGGGTCTTCCCGCACCTGTTCTTCGGAGCCTCTCCATGCCCGCCCTGCCCCTGCGTTTGGTCGTTCACGGAGCCGCCGGCCGGATGGGCCAGCGGGTGATCGCGGGAGCCTTGGCCGAGCCCGGGCAGTGGCGGCTGGTGGCGGCGATCGAGCGGAGCGACCACCCACGCTCGGGCGTCGACGCCGGCGGCCTGGCCGGCTGCGGCACTGCCGGCATCACCGTGGCCGACACCTGGGAATGCCAGGCCGACGTGGTGATCGACTTTTCGCTGCCGGAAGCCGTGGCGGGAATCGTGGCCACCTGCGTCGAGAAGCGGCTGCCGCTGGTGATCGCGACCACCGGCCTCGTGGCGGCGGATCACGAGCGGATCGCGGCCGCGGCCCTGGTGATCCCCGTCCTCCAGTCGCCGAGCATGAGCCTGGCCGTCAACATTTCGATGGATCTGGTGGGGCGGGCGGCGAGCCTCCTGGCCCACGTGGGCGGTCGGACCGACGTCGAGATCATCGAATGCCATCATCGCCACAAGGAAGACGCCCCCAGCGGCA
>JBIKXY010000347.1:0-2786 GCA_044355515.1 Pirellulales bacterium | reverse complement strand
TGCCGGTGTGGTGGTAGGTGAGGCTGCCGAGGGTGGCGTAGTTGAACGACGAGCCGATGCCGATCACGACGCCGCCGAACGCCAGGTAGCCCTGGGTCGGCACCGACTCGATCCGGAACACGAGCTGCTGGGGCGTGTTGTCGGGATCCACGACCCGGATGGCGGCCGTGCTGAACGTGAAGACGCCGCCGACCGGGGGCGCGGCGACGAGCGCGGTCGAATCCCCCGGCACCGTCTGGCCTGGCACGTAGAGCAGCGGCGGGTCGTTGATCGGCGTGACGTTGAGCCGCAGCGTCCGACTGGCGGTCGTGCCGCCGCCCCCAGCCACTTGGTCGGTGACGGTGTAGGCCAGCACCTCGGTGCCGAGCGGCTCAGCACCGCCGTGGACGTAGCGGACGAGGCCCGCGTCGATGTCGGCCTGCGTGAACGTGTCGCCCCAGGTGAGCAGCGACCAGGTGGTGCCGTCCGACTTCTGGAAGACTCCGTCGCCCAGGTTGCTGCCGCTCTGGACGAGCGTGTAGACGATCTGACTGGGGTTGGCCTCGACGTCGGTGATGCTGAGGACCGCGGCGGTCAGCGTCGCCGTGGTGCCCTCACCCAACACGAGCGGATGGTCTGCCACAACGACGAACGGGTCGTTCACGGCCGTCACGCTCGTGGCAAGCGTGTTGCCGGTCACGTCGACGTCGGCGCCGCCGGCGGTGACGTCGGCCGTCTGCCGGCTCGACGGGTTGGACGTGAAGGTGCGGCTGCCGCTCGAGTCGAGGGCGTGGACCGTCAGGCTGCCCGGGGTGCCGAAATAGTCGGCGACCGGCACGAACCGCAGCCGGGCCGTGGCGGGCAGGAGCAGCGCCGCCGTGGGACTGACCGATCCGACGGCCGACCAGGTCGAGCCGGCGTTGAGCGAATATTGCCAGACGCCCTCGGCGCCGGTCGAGGCGTCGGCGCTGATCGCGATTCCGGCCAGCGTGTTGCCGTCGGCGTCGAAGTAGCTCACGAAGAGGCTGGTGACCGAGCCGCCAGCCGGGTTCGGGAAGTCCTCGGGGATCGCGGCGAGCGTGGCCGCGCCGGTCACTGGAGCGTCGGCGACGTTCGTCACCGTGATCGCCAAGGTCTTGGTGTCGGTCTTGCCGACGTCATTCGAGGCGTCTGCGTCGCCGTCGGCACTACCAAGGTCATGGATCGTGACGGTGAGCGTATCGGGGCCGAAATAGTTGGCCGTCGGCGTGTACGTGACCGTCGTCAGGGCGGCGTTAATGGCTGCGACGGTGCCGTAGACGGTGAGCGAGGCCGCGGAGCCGGCCGTGACCGGGTTGCCGCCGGTCGCCGCGTCGAAGAGGTCGGCGACCGTACCGAGCGCCAGCGTCCCCTGACCGACTGCGAGCGTGAGCCGCACGCGGGCCATGTCGGCATCGGTATCGGCCACCGCAATGCCGGTGATGCCGAGGCCCGCATCTTCCGCGACCGTGCGGGCCGTCGGCACCGTGACCGTGGGGGCGAAGTTGAACGGCGTGACGGAGATCGTGACCGTGCTGGCCGTGCTCTCGGCGTTGGCCGCGTCGACCGCCTGGAACTGGAACGTAACATCACCGACGAAGTTGGACGCCGGCGTGAACGTCATGTTCGTCGCCTTGGCGACGGTGATGACGTCGCTCGCCGACAGCACGAGGCCGTCCTTGTCGCGAAGTGTCCCGGAGGCGGGGTCGCTCACGATTCGGTAGCGGTTCACCGCGGCGTCAGTCGTTGAATTCGTGCCGCCGTCGGCGTCGGTCGAGGTGAGGCTGAAGGTAAGCGTGCCGTTCTTGGCGACGGTCTTCGTGGTGTCGGCGGTGACCGGCTGGTCGTTGACGGGCTCGACGTTGAACGTGAGCGTGCGGGCCGTCGGGTCGAGATCGACGCCGCCGTCGGCCGTGCCGCCGTCGTCCTTAACGCGGAAGGTCAAGCTCGTGTACGGCGTGCCTTTGGCGTTGCCCGCCGGCGTGAACACGAGGTTGCCGGCGGTGATGTCCGCCGCGGTGATCTCGGTGCCGGCGGTCACGGCCAAGCCCGAGAGGCTGAGGCTGCCGGCGGCGGGCAGCGTGACGATCCTCACCGCTGCGAGGGCATTGGCGGGCGTGTCGTTCGCGTCGGTGAAGCCGAAGTCGGCCGCGGTGAGCACCCGCGGCGTGTCCTCGGCGATCGTGATGGCCTTGTTCGTGCCGGCCGGGGAATCGTTGACGGGGACGACGACGACAGTCAGCGTGAACTCGACGGCGTCGGAGTTGTCATCGACGCCGCTCACGAGCGTGTAGTCGGACTCGATGCGGACCCGGATCGTGGCGGTGCCCGACCAGCCGGCGGTGGGCACGAAGACGAGGTTGTCGAGGAACGTGTTGACGCTCGACCGGTCGCCCTGTTGGGCCAG
This sequence comes from Pirellulales bacterium, assembly GCA_044355515.1. Taxonomy (GTDB): domain Bacteria; phylum Planctomycetota; class Planctomycetia; order Pirellulales; family UBA1268; genus QWPN01. The sequence goes on along the minus strand of JBIKXY010000347.1, from coordinate 382 downwards.
CGGCGAGCCACTCACGATGCCGGTGGAGAGCGTGCCGCGGCCGGAGGTCAGCTCGACGATCGCCTCCATGGTGCCGCTCTCGGGCGCCGTCACCGTGCCGGCTCCGAAGAGCTGGATGCCGGACGAATCCTCGAGGCCACGGAGCATGTTCGGCGAAATGCTCAGGGCGGCGTTCGTGAAGCCGGCCCCGTCGGTGACCGCCCCGGCCGCCAGCGTGACGGTGATCAGACCTGGTCCCGTCGGCGTCACCGTCACCCGGTAGTTGTTGGTTGGGTTCTCGGGGGTGGCGCCATCGCCGAGTTGCTCGAGATTCGAGAGCGCGGCGTTCGTGGCGGAAAGATCGTCGAGAGTGAGATCGCTGACGGCCTCGCTGAAGGCGAAG
>JBIKXY010000346.1:0-2790 GCA_044355515.1 Pirellulales bacterium | reverse complement strand
ACGGGAGGGAGATCTGCCGCCGCTGGGGATGCTGCTCATCTGGGCCGAGCCGGGCGAGGAAGTGGCCGGTCGGATGCTGGCCGCGGCCAAGCGGCGGCTGGAAGAAGAAGCCGCCGAGCAGGCGGGTGAGGCGGCTCCACGACGGGTCGATCTGGAACTGGCCGGCCGCGAGGTGATCTCGGTCGTCAGGCCCGTGATGACGGTCGATCTGAGCGAAATCGACGTCTCCGAACTGACGGAGGAGGACGCCGACGGCGAGGACGAGGCCGACCGCCGGATCGCTCGGATCGAGGAGCGGATCCGAGCCGCCAAGCTGGTTCAGACCGGGCAATCACACTCCTTCCTGACCGTCAGCGGCGGCCGGCTGCTCTATGGCATGACGCTGCCGCCGCGGGGAGGCAAGGGGCCTCCGGCGGACCTCGACCGCTCGAGCGGCAGCGAGGAGGCGCAGCAGATCTTCGGCAGCTTCCTCGCGGCCCACGAGCAGACGGCCGAGCCCGGCCTGGCCCGCGTTCTCCGCGAGCCGGCACTGGCAAGCGCGGCGCTCCCGGGGCTGCCGCTCGTCGAGGTCGTGGTGATGCCGCGGACGCTCGCCGCCCGGGAGCCCGACGAGCAGGTGGCGGCGCGGCTGGCGCAGGTCGGGATCGACGACGTGGGGGGCGTCGTCTGGCGGCAGGCCATCGCCGACGGTGTCTGGCGATCGGCGCTCGCCGTCACGCTTCCCGCGCCGCGGCACGGCATCTTTGGCCTGCTCGATCAGCCGTGCGACGCCTGCGACGTGCCGTCGTTCGTGACCCGCGAGGTGGTGGATTTCACCCAGATCTCGCTCGATCTGGGGGCGGCCTTCCGGACGATCCGCGAGGTGCTGGGGGCCGACGCCTCGGCCGAGCAGCTCACCAACATGCTCAACGTGGCCGATGTGCAGGCGACGACCTGGCTGGGGGCCGACGTGGCGACCGTGCTCTCGGGGCTCGGCAGCCGCCACTGGATTCTCTCCTATCCCCCGCGGATCGCCGCGGCGCTGGCCGAGGCCAGGACCGGCCGCGGGGAGGGCGACGCCCCGGCCCCGGGAATACCGACGGCCGACACTCTGGCGCTGGTCTGGGCGGTGGCCGACGAGGCGCCCCTGCTCAAGCTGCTCGGGCGGCTCGCCCCGTTGGCCGGCGGCGAGATCAAGGACGAACAGGGGTTCCGCGGCCTGCGGCTCCCGGGCGAGGCCGGGGCCTTCGTGGGTCGTGGCCACGTCGTGCTGGCCGTCGGGGCGGGTACCCTCGAGAAGGTGCTGACGGCGATCCGTAACCCGCCGGCCGGCGACGTCTCCTGGCGGGAGAGCGACGTGCTCGGCCGGGCCCGGGCCCTGCTCAACCTGCCCCCCGCCCGGCTGTTCGCCGTGGGCGATTCGACGCAGACCGGCGGTTCGCTCGGCACGCTTCGGGAGCTGGTGGCGGCGCTCGAGCCGGGCGACGTCGAGGAGGACTCGCGGGAGCTGCTGGCGGCCGGCCAGAAGCTGCTGCCGACGGCCGCCGAGATGGAGGGCATGTTCGGCGTGGGGGCTTCGGTCCTGCGGCTGACCGACGACGGCCTGGTGCTCGAGTCGGCCTGGGAAATGCCCGCGCCCTGACCGCCCCCTGGGGGACGATCAGCGGACGTCGGCCCGCGAAGCCGCACGTCCACCGAGCCGCGGATTCGGCTTCCCGGAGGACAGCCGTGAGGAGTAGTGCTCCGGCACCTCCCTTCGGCCCCAGACGAGGTGCTCCCGCATCGCTGCGGCCGCAGCCTTGGGGTCGCGGCGGTGGATCGCCCGCTCGACGGCTCGGTGGCCGGCGCACGACCGCTCCGTGACCTCCGCAAGCCACTCCGGCTGCATGAAGAAGATGTCCCATGCGAACGACATCGTGAGGATCGTGGGGCTCGAGAGCATCCGCGACGCGACCGGATTGCCCGAGGCTTCGAGCACGGTCCGGTGAAAGTCGATGTCGAGTTCCACGGCGCGGCGGCGGTTCTCCGGGGCGGCGAACCACCGGGCGAGGTCACTCCTTGCGGCCACCGTCGTCATCCGCCCGCAGATCCGCGCGAGCTTGGCCCGCTGCGAGGCGGTGGCATTGACGGCCGCGGCGGCGGCGAAGTGGGGCTCGTTGAGGATGCGGACTTCGAAGATGTGCCCCAGTTCCTCTGCCGAGATTTCTCGCAGATAGATGCCGGAGCCGCGGCGGTGCTCGACGAGCCCCTCGGCTTCGAGTCGCAAGAGCGCATCGCGGACCGGGCTGCGACCGATCTTGAGGTCTCGTGAGAGGCTGCGGTGCGACAGCTTCCTGCGCGGCACCATCTCCGCCGACTCGATCATCCGCCGCAGCGAGCGATAGGCCTTGGCGGTCAGGTCGTGATCTGCGCGAGCGACTGGCATGGAAGAACTCCTCCGGCGAACACGGGTCTCCGAGGCTCCGACAAGATGAATCTCCAGACTTTACCGTCCCCGATCGCGGCGGTAAAGTGACATGACGGTTTGACGGAGCTGCGGTTTTACGATGAACCGACCATGCGACGAAACCGACAGTGCGACGACATGGCGAGGGCGAACGAAATGCGATACCTGCCGTCACGGGTCGGGGCGACATGGCTGCTCTGCTCGCTCCTCGCGTTGCCGATCGTTCGGCCCGTGGCCGCGGGCGACCAGTTCGAGTCGTATACCGGAAAGCTCCGGCCGCTGCTGGCTGAGCGGTGTTTCTCCTGCCATGGCGGCCTCAAGCAGGAGGCCGGCCTGCGGCTCGACACGGTGAGCCTCATGCTGGA
>JBIKXY010000013.1:0-28285 GCA_044355515.1 Pirellulales bacterium | reverse complement strand
TCTTCGCCACCTTGCCGGCCAGGACGGGCACGCCCGCGGCCCGCAACAGATCCTTGGCCTGGAACTCGTGAATCTTCATGGCGGGAGGCCTCGTGCCAAAGCGGGGATGGGCCGCGGCAGGGCGGCGGCCGGGAGCCGGAAATATCGCAGGAAAACCTCGATCTGCAACCCGTGGCGGGCGGATTCCGCGAGGCGGAGCCCGGCGGCTGGGTTGGCCGACATCCGCTCAGTCGGCGGCCCGTGGCGGCAGGCCGGTGGCCGCGAGGGCCCGCTCGAGTGCCGCGAGGCAGGCCGTGGCCTCGGCGTCGTGGCCCGACTCCGCGGCCCGCCGGGCCACGATTTCCGGGGCCAAGCCGAAAAAGCCCCGGCGTCGCTGGTCGATCCCCGGTTCGGCGACCCAGAGCCGGAGCCGGGCGGCGTCGAGCGATCCGTTTTTCGCCCTCAAGCCGCGGCCTGATCCGCGCCGCCACAGAGTGTGCTGTCACCACGCAGCAGCGGTTTTCGTGGTGGCGTTTTGCCGCCAGCAATCAAGCCCACATGGATTGAGCGACTTGCGGACCGCTGGCGACTGTTAACGGCCCGGTTCGTAGCCGTATAGCTTTTCGCCCAGGTCGTCGTAATAGTCGAAACGGATCCGGGGCTTCGGGGTGGTCTCGGAGGTGACCGTGATAAACCCGCCGGTCGGCCGGGGCGATGTGAAACGCTGCGTCACCAACGCCTGGGGGTCGGTGCCCTTCTTGTCGCCGGGCTTTCGTCCCATCCGGCTGTTTTCGTCGTTGAACGCGCCGCACGAAAACTCATGCAAGCCGGTCGGGTCGATGGAGTGATACTGCCAGTGCCGGTCGCCGCACATCAAAAACGTGTTGGCCCACAGGCCGTGCTCGGTTCCCCACTGCTTGAAGGCCTCCCCCTCGGCCTGAAAGCCCTTGGGGTTGGTGTGGTTGTCGGTCTTGTAGCCGTCGTCGGGGCCCACCAGCGGCGTCGGGCTGATGATGATGCGATAGGTCGCGTCGGACGCCAGCAGGGTCTTTTTGAGCCAGGCCTCCTGCTCCCGGCCCCAGACCGTCTTGTCGGGGCCGTCGGGCGACGCATTCGGGCTGCGGTGGTCACGGCCCTCGAGCATCCAGATCTGCAGATCCTTCGAGACCCGGTGGGTGCGATAGGTTGGCGAGTGGTCGTCGCCCGGCGCGAGGATCGGGCACTGTTCGCGGAAGGTCTTGATGCCCAGGTCGGGCGGCGGGAAGGTCGATCCCTCGCTGTCGGAATCGTTGTCGCGGAAATCGTGATCGTCTTTGAGGTAGTAGCCCGGCGCGGCCGCGGTCAGTGCCCTCATCCGCGGCAGGTTGTACTGGCGGTGCCACTTGGCCCGCATGTCGGCGAGCGTCTTCACTCGCGGCTGCTTGTCGTAGTACACGACATCGCCGGCGAAGATGACGAAGTCGGGCTTCTGCTCGAGCACCGCGGCGGCGGCCGGGTAGCCCAGCCCGCGGTCGTCGCCCGTGGAGCCCTGGCTGGCGTCGCTGCCATCGCTCCCCATGAACGTGTCGTAATTCATGCAACTGGACATGACGAAGCGGATCGGAGCAGACGCTTCTTTGCCGGGGTGGGTCTTGAACCGCGCCGTCACCATGGGGGGCGGGTCGAGGGGCGGGGTTGCCTTGATGTGCGCCGTGCAGCGGTACACAGTGCCGGGCTCGAGGTCGGTGAGGACAAACCGAGCGATGCAGTCGTGCGCGGCGTCGACCGTGATCGGCTCGGCCCACCGGGCTGCATCGTCGCTTTCGGCCTGATATGACAGCAGAACCGTCTGGCTCGCCCCCGGCAGATCGCCATCCCGCAGCCGGTCGCCGTCGGAGAAGATCTCGCCATCGACCAGCGTCGTGCCGCTGGTGACCCGCGTCTGCACGATCACGCTGGTCGCGGTCACTTCACCGATCATGAGGCCCTGGCCGAAAGCCGGCAGCCGCGCGGCCTCCGCAGGCTGCGCCGCGACCATCACGACATGGAAACTGGTCGCGGCGAGTGCCGCGGCGGCAGTGACGAAAAATCGGCGGGTTGGAGTGGTCATAGCAGTTCCCGACAATCATACCCCGCCGCGGGTGCGACCGATGCAGGACGTCGGCTCTATGGCCCGATCCGCCTGCCTTTCTCGAAGACCGCTTCGAGCCGGAAAGGGCGGGCGAGGTCGGTGTTGTCGAAAATGATCACGACCGGCAACGCCTTGATCGCCCGCTCCAGATTGGCGAGGGTTCGCTGAAAGCGGGCTTCGAGTTTTTCGTCCGGCACGTCGTGGCCCCCTTGCATGACCCGCATCGCGACCCGCTGCTTCGAGGTCTCGGGTGAATCGACCCGGCGAGTGCCACCACGACGGGCCGCGCTTCAAGGAGGGATCGCCACTCCATCCGGCCCCTTTACTTCGCAGCGACGAACGTGCAATTGATGAACCGCCCGCGGGTGCGGGTGCCGTCTTCGTCGATCCGCACCAGCATTCCCGCCTCGTCCTGGCAGGGTTCGAAATGCGGGAAGGGACGAGAATCGAGATAGGCACGAACGCGGCCGCGGCCTGCATCCGTGTCGACGGACTGGATGCTCTCGGCCAGCGACCGCGCCGTTCCAGATCGCTGCCTTCCCCCAAGACGTGGGCTGAAGCGAAGGCCTTGCGACTGCGGGCGAACCGCTGGGTGAGAGGGGAATGCAAAGACCTGCGTCACGATCGCCCGCTGGGTCTCGCACGGCGGGGGTGACGGTGAAAAATCTCAAGTTGGCGGCGAAAAGTTTCATGGCCGTCGGGAGCCGGGGATGCGAGACTGAATCTGGGTCGGGCCAGGCCGGAAGCGAAAGTCCACGCAGCCGGGGGCCGGCAGCGTTATCGAGCTCACGCCGTTTCAGTTCCTATCCCCGGCTTGCGGATCTCATTCCGCAGCCGCGGAGGCACCGGCATCGCTATCACGGCGTCTTCGCGCCAAACCACCCGCTGCGGCCGGCCGTCACCGCGCTCGCCGTCGGGAACGTCGGCAAGCAGCGGGATACCGCGACCGGCGGGCACGCCGAGGCCGGGCACGCGGCCCGCGATTGCTGCGGCGACATCCGGCTCATCTCCTTCATCACGGAGCCAGGTCCGATCCGGAAGATCCTCACCCACCTCGGCGAACCGCTCGAACCGCCGCCGATCTCGCCCGCCCGCGGGCCGCCCACCGACTGGGGCGAGCTCGTGCAGGTCCATGATGACCGCGACGTCTTTCGGGGACGGATAGACGAGCTGCCCGCGATTGACATCCACAGCCTCTGACCGCTGCCGGACGCCAGGTCACCACAAAGCCGCGAGGCCGCCGGACTCGGAAAGACTCCGCGCTGACAAGAGAAAAACGCCACTTCCGTGGGGAAAGGGGGCCGACCCAGAGAGCCGCTTTCCGAGCCGGGGCACCCTCGGGAGACAGGAGCAACCGGCTCACGAGCCGCTCATCCGTCGAGCGTTGCTTGCGGAAGTGTCATTGGCCGGGCTATCCTCAGGCTTCGCCGGCGGCGGTTTTCGTTACCAACAACAAGAGGCATTGGTCATGATCAGCAATCTGAACGGCAACTTGTGGCGAATTCAACCGCTCGCGCTTGCAACGGTTCTGTTCGCCGCCCCGGCGCTGGCGAAGGAGCCGGTCAAACTGGTGGATCTCAAGCCGGCCAAGGCCGAATTCGGGATGGCCAAGGACGCCAGCGGCATTTCCCAGATGGAGGGGGACGGCTCCTACGACCTCGGGACACATTGGTATCACCCCGGGGCCCGCGACTTCTGGCGGGAGAAGCAGAAGGTGATCAAGGTGGAGGATCCCGACTTCGCACTGCCCGAGGGCACCCAGTATCTGAGCGATCGCATGGATTGCTTCGCCGTGGGGGGCTACTTCGTCACCGGCGTCGGGCTGTGGACCAAGACCCGCAACATGTATCACTATCTCGACTATGAAGTTCCCCAAGGCGCGAAGACGCTCACCGGGACGGTGATGGTCAGCGACGATCCCATTGGCCACTTTCGGGGGGCAGGCGCGAAGACGTGCAATCAACAGTTCGAGTTCCTGGTCTTCGTCGATGGCGACCAGGTGCAGAAGGTGAGCCAGACCCGCCTCAGCAAGCCCTGGGGTTCGGGCGAGGAGATCGCGAAACTGGAGGTGGCCATCCCGGAAGGCGCGAAGAAGATCAGGTTCAAGGTGGAGGCGACCGGCTGGGGCGATGGTAATCACAACATCGAAGTCGTGCTCAGCGACGCGGCGTTCGGTTTCTGAGCGGACATCGGCCAGCGCAGCCATTGAGTGCCGCGAGCGCGAAAGATAGTCCGGTCAACGGCACTTCCGCAACCATGTCGACAGGCATGTCCGAGCCGATGAGCGGCTGGTGAGGCCGGTGCCGCGTTTTCCGGCGCCTGATCAGCGGCACCCGGAACGGCGGCCTTCCCACCCGGAGTGGCGATTTTCACGCCTCGGCGCAGACCGTCTCCCGGGTCGCCCGTCCGGGGGTTTGATTCGGATTCGCGTCGCAGCAGCCTCCCGTGGCGCGACCGCCGCCCCCACGCCCGCCGGCCGTGGCGTCGAGCAGGCGAGTGAGCCCGCAGCCGCTGCGGCACGGAGATCACCCACTGCCGCACGGGCACCGGCGGGATGACGTGATCGGCGAGATGCGCGGCCGTCTGGGCCATGTGGCGGCCGTTGCAGGACGGGCAGACGCCACGGCCCTTGCAGGAGAAGGCCACGACGAATCCCGTGCGGCACGACATGCAGACCGCGCGGGCGAAGCCGAAGCACCGCTCGCGGACCCAGTCGAGGGCCTCGGTGCCGCGGGCGACAAACAGGCCGCCGAGCAGGCCGTCGTAGCCAGCCCGCAGGTCGCTGCCTTCGGCCGCGAGGGCCCGCTCGAGTGTCGCGAGGCAGGCCGTGGCTTCGGCGTCGTGGCCTGACTCCGCGGCCCGCTGCGGACGGTCAGGAACCGAATACGTGTCCGATGGACAGGGGCGGAATCGCCAGGCCGTCATGCTGCAGCACGGCATCGGCTGCCGACACCGTCATGCGTTCGCCATAGCCCGCGGGGCCGGGGCGGCGGAGAATCTCCACGGTTCGGCTGTCCGGGATCACGATCCAGTATTCCGGGATTCCCGCTGCTGCATAGATATCGCCCTTCGCGCGATCGATGCCCGTGGTCGCGATCGCAACCTCCACGACGAGGGCCGCAGTCGCGGGGTGGGCTGTCCGGTAATCCTCGGGGCAGCCGGCGACCACGGCGATGTCGGGTTCCGGCTCCGAGTCTGCCAGCGTCAGCGGCTCTTCCTTGCGGACAAACCATCCTGCCGGCAGAGCTGATTCGATCCAGCGGGTGAGACGGTGCACCAGAAACGTGTGGAGGGGCGACTTCGTCATTTGCTCGATCACCACGCCCTGAAGAAGCTCCGTCTGCTCGGGCACGATGCCCGCCATCGACAGCCGGTGGTACTGCTCGACCGTGAGCGGCAAGGCGGCTCCCCGAACTTCAGGCTCGTCGAGAATGCCGAGGGTGGCGTGCATGCGTGAATTCTATCCTTTTCCCACAGACAAGGAAGGACAGGATCGGCATCATCCTTGGCTCGGCGGAACTGCGGTGCCGAGGAGGCCGACGACAGCGGTCTGGCGCTCCCGGCTAGGGGACGGATTCATTTGCGAAATCCTGGAGAAGGGCAAGGTTCTCCATGAAAGCCTCGACTCGTGAGTGGATTGCAAAAGCAGAGGTCGATTTCACGAGCACCGGCCGCGAGTACCGCGCCCGTAGCCGGCCCAACTTCGACCGTTTTCCGCCGCCCCTAAAGAAAGAAAGATAGCCCGGCCAATGACACTTCCGCAAGCATCGCCCGACTGACGAGCGGCTCGTGAGTCGCGTGCTCCTGTCTCCCGGGTGCGCACCAGGCCTTTCCCTGTCCGCCTGCCTTCCCCCTCTGGAGTGGCGTTTTTCTCGTGTCGGCGCGGAGTCTCTCCGCGTCCGGCCGCCTGGGGGCTTTGGTTTGACCTCGCCCCCGGCACGGCTCAGAGGCTGTGGATGTCGATCGCGGACAGGAAGTCCGCAGCAACCGGAGGTTGCCGAGAGTGCCAAGGCCAGGGATGGTTTCGCACTCGGAAAGCAGTCTGAAGGCGATCAGCCGGATGTCGCCGCCACATGCTGGGCACTCGAGCGGAAACTCCTCCCCCACCCGGGCCAGGAGTTTCGCCCAGGCAATTCGTGACGTGTCGTGCGAGCGGGGCTTTGCATTCGTGTCGCAGCAGCCTTCCGTGGCGTGACCGCCGCCCCCATGCCCGCCGGTGGCGGCCTGGCCCCGCCTACCGATGTTCCCAATGGCGAGTGCCGTGACGACCCGCCTGAGCTTGTGATTCGGCGCAAACACCCCGTGGTAGCGGTGCCAGTGCTTCCGCGTCGGCGGGACGAGATCCGCCAAACGATCGAGGAACTCAAACGGCGTGAGGTCGACGACGCCATTGGCTCCCGACCTCGTCAAGGAAGATCTTCGTGAGCGCCGCGACGGCGTGGGGCCGCCGTGTGGCCGGCGTCGGCTTCGCGCGGGAAACCCCGTGACCGCGGCGACCATGGGCGGACCGGCAGGTGGACGGCGGGAGTAAACGGCCGTACACTACTCGCGGGACGGAGCGGTTCGCCACCAGTCAGTCGCAAGGCTCGGCGGCCGAGCAAACGAATCGGGGGCATGCCGAGGCGGCGGCGTCGGCCGACCAAATGTCAGTCGGCGGCCCGGGGCGGCAGGCCGGTGGCCGCGACGGCCGCCGCCCACCGGTCGGAGTCGGTCGCCGCGATCGCGGCGGCGTGTCGTTTGGCCGAAGCCAGCGGGCAGGCCGTGAGATACCCCGCCACTGCCCGCCGCACGAGCGGGTCGTCGCGGCCCAGGCGATCCCAGAGGGCCGCCACCTCGGCGACGCTCTCCCAGTGCTGCCAGCGGGCGAGATCCACGGCAGTGTCGGCGGCGACCGCGGGGTTGGCCAACAGCCCCGCGGCGGCGGCCGCGATCTTGTCCCGGGGAATGGCGTCGGCCAGATACTCCCAGGCGAACCGCAATGCGGCGAGCGTGTGGCGGGCGTCGCCGGCCCGGGTCTCAGCCGCGAGCAGCCCCCGCTCGCGGAGCCAGGCGAGGGCCGCTTCGCCACGGGCCACGAGCAGGCCCCCGAGCAGGCCGGCGTAGCCCGCCCGCAGGTCGCTGCCCTCGGCCGCGAGGGCCCGCTCGAGTGCCGCGAGGCAGGCCGTGGCCTCGGCGTCGTGGCCTGACTCCGCGGCCCGCCGGGCCACGATTCCCAGGGCCAGGCCGTAAAAACCCCGGCGTCGCTGGTCGATCCCCGGTTCGGCGACCCAGAGCCGGAGCCTGGCGGCGTCGAGCGATCCGGCCGCCGCGACGACGGCGGCGAACTCCGCCAGCCCGAACTCGCTGAAGGCGTCTTCGGCGATCGCCCGATTCGGATGCTCGAGCCAGCGGGCGAACCAGGCGAGCCGCCCGGCTGCCGCCGCCTCGGCCCGCGGCGCTTGGGCGACGTAGCCGAGCAGCGTCTCGTCGGCGGCCACGGCCTCGAACCGGCCGGCCTCGTCGCCGAAGAGCAGCGCCGTGCCCGCGACCGGCCCCGCCACGCGGGCCGTCACCGTCTCGTCGAGGGCTGCTCCTCCGCCATTGACCACGCTCCGCACCGCAAACGCCTGCCGGACGCCCCCCTGTGCGTCGCGGGCCGGTCCGGCCGCCTCGCCCACCGCCACGACGGTCGCCGCGTCTCGCCGCTCGGCCAGCGGCCGGCCGACCACGTCGCAGAACGGGCAGGCGGCGCCGGCGAGGCTGGTCGTGGCCACGACCAACGCGACGATCACCGGCATGGCTTCCATCCCGGCCCCGGTCTGCTGGCCGGACCTCATGCCGAGGAGGCCGCGCCGGCCTGTTCGAGCTCCATCCGCCGCCGCCAGTAGGGGACGGTGCAGAGCAGCAGCTTGCCCGTGCCCTCGTACGAGAACGTCCGCTGCTGGCCCGAGAGCCAGGAGCTCCAGAACGACTTGGTCGGCCACCGCATCCGGAGGCGGATGCCGGACGTGTGGGCCACCACGTAGGGCCCGTCCACGATCAGCCGGTCGTTTTTGAGCTCGACCTCCTCGACCGGCCCGTCCACGGCGAGCACCACCTGGCCGTCGCCGGAGAGCGCCGTCTTGTACCAGAGCAGCCCCTCGCCGGCGAACAAGGCCGTCAGCATCGGCTCGCGGTGGATCCGCAGGCTGACCTCGCCGTCGCTCGCCCAGAAGCACTTGGTGTCGAGGATCCACCGCTCGCCCGGCGCGATCTCGAACATGTGATAGCCGCCGAGCGTCGAATCGAGATACACGCTGCCGGTGCCGACGTAGCGGGGCCGGAGCACCGACTCGTCGGAAAAGAGCGAGACCCAGAGCGCCCGGGGCGTGGGCAAAGGCACGGTCATCGTGACCGCCCCCTGCATGTGGTTCAGCGCCCCCCGCTCGGCGCGGCAGTCGTCGTCCACGAGATCGATGCGCACCCAGCGCATCGACTGGGATTCCTCGATCTCAAAGGTCGCCATCGAGCGAGACCTCCGCTCCGCGGGTGATGCCGCCGGCCGTCCAGTCGCACTTCCAGCCGGGGAAGGCAATCTGTGGATAGGGGTCGGGCGGGATCGGCTCGGCCGACTCGTGCACGATCTCGAACTGCCGGTCGGGGCGGATCCGGCCGAGCCGAAACCGCTTGCCGGCGTGCTGCGTGGCCGGATCGATCCGGATCTCGCCGCCCGGGCCGGCGAAGCCGAGCCCGTCGCGGAAGGCCTGCCGAACCGCGGTCGTGTCGAGCGTGCCCGCCTTCTCGACCGCGGCCTTCCAGAGATGGACCAGGCAGTAGGCCGCCTCCATCGGGTCGCTCGTGACCCGGTCGTAGCCGAACTCGCGGCGAAACCGGCTCACCCAGCCTTGGTTGGCCTCGCTGGGCAGGCTCTGAAAATAGCTCCAGGCAGCGAGGTGGCCCCGGACCTGCTCGGGGGGCAGGTTTCGCAGTTCGTCCTCGCCGACGCTCGTGCTCACCACGGGCACCTTCTCGGGGTCGATCCCCGCCTCGGCGAGCGCCGCGAAGAAGGCGAGGTTCGAGTCGCCGTTGAGCGTGCTGAGCACGCAGTCGGCCTTGGAGGCGAGGATCATCTCGATGGCCCCGGTGAACTGCCGGTGGCCCAGGGGCAGGTAGGCCGTCCCGGCCGGTTCGAGGCCCCGCTCGGCCAGCGACCGCTTGACGATGAAGTTGGCCGTCCGGGGGAAGACATAGTCGCTGCCGAGCAGGAACAGCCGCCGCCGCCCGCCGCCGGCCGGGGAGAGGAGCCAGTCCACCGCCGGGAGGATCTGCTGATTGGGGAGCGAGCCGCCGTAGATCACCTGCGGCGACGACTCGTTGCCCTCGTACTGGACGGGATAGAGGAGCAGCCGACCGAACTCCTCGAGCACCGGGATCACCGCCTTGCGGCTGGAGCTCGTCCAGCAGCCGAAAATGGCTGCCGCCCCGTCCCGCTCGCAGAGCTGCCGGGCCCGCTTGGGGAAGAGGTCCAGCGGCCGGGAGCGGGGGTCGGGGCTGCGGGGCTCGAGCATCCGGCCGAGCAGGCCGCCGCCGGCGTTGATCTCCTCGATCGCGAACAGTTCGGCGTCGCGGACCGAGGTCTCGCTGAGGGCGAGCGTGCCGGTCTGGGAGTGGAGCAGTCCGAGCACGATCGGCTCGGTCCCCGCCGGCAGCCGGGCCGAGCAGCCGACGAAGACGCCGGGCACGAGCCCCCGGGCCGCGGCGAGCGTGGCGGCGGCCGTGCCCTGGAGAACCGTGCCCTGGAGAAACCTGCGGCGGGAGGGCCGCGGGGCGAATTTCGGCGGCAGGGCGGGCCCGGTGGGGTCGGCGGCGGCGGGTCGGCGCATCCTCACTCCTCCACCATGTGGGCGTAGAGGTCTTCGAAGGGCTCGGCCGTGATGCTCACCTCGCCGCGGAAGGGATTGTCCATCGCGGCGATCAGGAAGATCATCGTGCCCAGGTAGGCCGCGAGCAGGCCGCCGAGGACGAAGTGGGTGATCAGCCGCATGTCGAACAGCCAGACCATCGCCAGGTTGATCACCGCCCCGGCGATCACGACATACCACATCACGGCGGGAATCCCGGTGTGGACGGAGAACAGCCGCATCCGGCGAAACTCGAGGAAGGCGTTGAACTGCCGCAACGCCTCGGCGTGGACGATCTCCTCGGCAGGCGTCTGCGGCTGGAAGTCGAGCAGCTTCTCCTGGAAGGCCTGCACGCGGACGGCCCCGTCCACCGGCACGATGCCCCGCTGCTGCAGCGGCCAGGCATACTTGATCACGTAGCGGGTGTAGTCCCGCAAGAGCCAGCGGAGGTTCTGGCCGTAGGGCTCGCGGTAGCGGGAGACGTCTTCATAGAGCGCCGAGAGGGCGGCGGCTTCGCGGGTCACGTTGGCCCCGGTGTCGGCGGCGTTCTGGTAGGCGGTGACGGCGATCAGGCCGAGCAACAGGCCGTAGAAGACGCAGAAGCAGGAGAGCACGTAGCCGACGACGTCGTTGGCCCCGGCCGTCCGCTTGACGAACTGCCGGAGGATCGGCCGCAGGAGGATCGCGCCGACCCAGTAGACCGCCACCGCCAGCGCCGTGCAGAGGCCCGCGAAGGTGGCCGTGGGCAGGTCGTAGATCCAGTACAGCATGAACGCGGCGCGGCTCTGCGGCGGCCGCCACCCGGCGACCCGGCGTGGATCGTAGCACCGGGACGCCGCTACTTCACCTCGTCGCCGTCGAGGGCATAAATCGCCAGGTGGGAGCCGTCCGGGGCCCGCAGTTCGTCGATCTTGAAGGTCCCGGCGACGGCCACCGGGCGGATCGAAAAGTCGGCCGTCTGGCCGGGCCGCATCCGCACCACGACGCAGTCGTGGAGGGCGGCACCGGGGCCGAAGCAGCACTCCTGGTTGTCGCGGACGAGCACGAACTGCGTCAGGCCCGTCTGCTGGAAGCTCGGCAGGATGTAGCCGCGGATCCGGATGGCCGTGCCGGCCAGCGCCGTCACCCGCTCAGGCAGCAGGTCGCGGGTGAAGGGGGCGCCCTTTTCCATCTCGAGCTTGATGTCGTCGAAACTGATCTCGCGGGGAGCGCCGGTGGATCGCCCGGCAGCGGCGCCGGGAGCGACCGCCGCCGCGGGCGTCGGCGCGGTGGAGCGGGCGGCCACCGGCGCGGCGGCCGGGGGCGGCCCGCCGCAGCCGGCGGCCGCCGGCGCGGCGAGGAACAGGAGCGTGGCGGCACGGCGATCCAGCGGCACGGAGACGAGCCTCTCGGGCTAGCGGGAGAAAGCCTGATCGAGGTGATAGAGCACGCCGCCGCCGAGGTCGGCCGTACCGGCCGGCTCGATTCGGAACCGGCCGGCGATCTTCACGAGCCGCTGCGTGAAGTCGATGCCTTTGGGGTCAGCGAGCCGCACCAGCACCCGGTCGGTGATCTTTGGAGTGCCGCCGAAGCAGCAATCGCCCTGGTCGCGGCAGAGGAGAAACTCCGTGATCCCGCGCTGCCTCGAGCCCGGATACATGTAGCCCTTCAGGAGCACCTCGCGGCCGTTGATCGTCCGGACAGAATCGGGCACGGCGATGGGCGGGTCGCCCGGCAGCGGCTGGAGCATCGCGTAGTTGAGCCGCGTGAAGCCCTCGGGAAGCTCGGCGGTGTAGACCGCGGCCAGGTAGGCGAGGCCGCCGACGAGGCTGATTCCAGACGCGGCGAGCGCGGCCCAGGCCAGGCCCCGCCCCGTGACGGCCCCGGGACGGCGGGCGATGTCGCCCAGGGCCGCGACGGCCAGTACCAGGCCCACGGCCGGCACCGCCGCGAACGACCAGCCCGTGAACACCAGCGGCGAGAGCAGGGCGACCGCCGCCGCCGCGATCGCCGTGCCCGAGATCGCCCGGTAGAGATCCGGCTCAGGCTCCGCGGGGCGGGCCGGAGCGAGCGGGGGCGGCGGCGAATCGAAGAGTCCCGTGCTCATGGGTCGAAAGGGGGCTGGGGATTTGGCGACGTGAGGCAGACCGCGGGCGGTGGTCAGCCGGCACCGGACACGCCCGGCTTGAGCAGCGTTCGGGCGAGCACGGCCACGGCGAGGACGATGCCGGCCCAGAGGCCCCATTTCCAGGTGGTGGTCGGGGCGGGCTTGGGCGGCTGCGGGCTGGTGGTGGTCGGCGGGGCGGCGGTCACCACGCCGGGCTCCTCGTCGCCGACGACCGGGCTGATCGTTTTGGCCAGGGCGGTGTCGTCGCCGCCGGCCGGGGGAGGCGGGGCCGATGCCGCGCCGTCGCCCGCCGCCGCGATGCCGGCCAGGCCCGCCAGCGTGGCCGCGCGGCGGACAGCCTCGGGGTCGATCGCCTCGAGTTCCTTGACGGCCGCGGCCGCCTCGGGCAGCGGGCAGGCGCGGAGATAGTTCACGATCGGCTCGCGGACGAAGATGTTGTCCTTCCGGGCGTCCTTGAAGATCGTCACCAGCCGGTCGATTACCGACCAATCCTGCCAGCGGGCGAGATCCGCGATCACGAGGTCGGCGAGTTTGGGCTGGTCGAGCAGGAGCCTGAGCGACGCGAGCACCCGCTCCCGCGGCACGAGGTCCGACTCCTCGCCGAGAAACCGCAGCGCCATCACGGCGGCGTAGGTCTCTGTGAACGGCACCTGCTTGTCGTCGCCGGCCCGCGCGAGAAACAGCCGATCGACGAGATCGAGCGCCTGCTCGCCCTGGAGCGCCACGTGGCAGGCGATCAGGGCGTCGAGGCCGTTGCGGACCTCGGGCTGCTCGGCGGCGATCCCCTTGCCCTCGAGGATCGCGGCGATCCGCTCGGCCTCCACCGGTGTGCCGCAGACGCCGAGCATGGTGGCATAGAGCCGGCGGCGGTTGGCCGGCACCTTCGGGTCTTCGATCCACTTCAGCAGCCGCGCCGCGTCCAGCTTGTCCTCGAGGCCCTTGACATCCTCGTAGGGCGCGACGGCGAACTCGTCGTAGGCGTCGCGGGTGAGCGTCTCGTCCTCGTCCTCGAGGTGGCCGAGGAAGAAGGCCAGCCGGTCGGGCCCCTTCTCGGGCAGGTCGTCGAGCTGCTTGAGATACGCGATCGCCCGCTCGCCGACCCGGATCGGGCTGCTCCAGACGAGGCCCGGCGGCTCGACGCCCAGCAGGAGGAAAGTGGTGCCCACCGGCTGCGTGTCGAGCATGATCGTCTCGATCGGCGTGGCGTCGGCCCCGGCATGACCGGCGGCCGCGACGAGGTCGCCCCCCTTGAGCACCTCGACCACCTCGAACTTGCCCTTGGGCAAGGGGCCGGTGGCCGCGGGGGCGAGCGCCGAGGCCGGCGGCGGCTCGATGAGCCGGGCGATCACCGCCACCTCGCTCTGGGCGATCTCCTGGGCGAAGGTGAGCGACACGGCCGAGCAGAAGGGGCAGGCCCGGGCCGGTACCGCGGCCAGGATGGCCCCGAGCGCGACGAGCAACGGGGGGAACAAGTCGCGGAGAGAGGAGCGCGTCATGATCGTGCATTGTAGCGGCGCCGCCGGTCTTTCCCGCCCCCGATTTCCTGGCGAACTGGCGGTCCTGTGCGGCGCGGGGTAGGCTCGAACCGTCCGGCCTCGCGACCTGGGCGGTCCGCCAGTTCGTTGCAGCCGCATCGATGCCGGACGGTGACGCCCCCGTGGGTTTGTCCCCTCGTGGGGCGGCATCGTCATCCCCGCCGCAGGCTGCAGCGGCCGGGCCGGTCGCCGTCGGCTTTCGTCGCCACGCTCCCAGGGCCTGTTCGGGCCGACCGTCCGAGCCCGTCGTCCCCCCGTCCGTTTCCGCAGGTGCTCCATGCTGGCGGTCATCGTTCGCTTCGTCCGCGGGCCGGGCATCGTCGCCGCGCTCGTCGCCGCGATCGCCGCCGCGGTGTTGTTTCGTGACAGCTGGTCGCCGTTCTTCGAGCACGCGGCCCCGCGCTCGGCCGTGGACGATGATGATCACCGCGACGCGGTCGCCGCGCCGGATCGGGGCGTGCTCGAACTGAGCCCCCAGGCCCGTCGAAACCTCGGGATCGTGTCGCGGCCGGTCGTCCTCACCGACTACCGGCGCACGCTGCTCGTGCCGGGCGAGATCGCCGACCGGCCCGGAATCTCCGATCGCGGCGTGACCTCGCCGGCCGTCGGGATCGTGACGCAGGTGCACGCCTTTCCGGGCGACACCGTCCGGCCGGGCCAGAGGCTCTTCACGGTGCGGCTGCTGAGCGAATACGTGCAGAACGCGCAGGCCGAGCTCTTCAAGGCCGTCCGCGAGACGGAGCTCGAGACGGAGAAACGAGCCCGGCTCGCCCAGATCGGCGAGGGCGCGATCGCCGGCGCCCGGCTGATCGAGATCGACCAGCAACTACGGCGGCTCGCCGCCGAGATCACCAGCCGACGGCAGGAACTGCTCACCCGGGGTCTGCTCCCGGAGCAGATCAAGGAGGTCGAGGCGGGCCGGTTCGTTTCGAGCGTGGAGATCGTGGCCCCGCCCCCGCTGCCTGCCGCAGCGCCGGATGCGAGCCCCGGGTACGAGGTCCAGGAGTTGAAGGCGGAGCTCGGCACGCAGGTGCAGGCGGGCCAGCTGCTCGGCGTGCTCTCCGACCACCGGCTGTTGTACGCCGTCGGCCATGCCTTCAAGCGGGAGGCGCCGGCGCTGGAGCGGGCGACCCGGCTGGGCTGGCCGGTGGAGATCGAGTGTGCCGAGGACGATCCCGCCGCCTGGCCGCCGCTCGAACGGGCCTTCGCGATTCGACACCTTTCCAACATGGTCGATCGCGAGAGCCGCACCTTCGATTTTTTCGTGCCGCTCGAGAATCAGTCCCGCGGCTACGAGCAGGACGGCCGTTCATTCACGGTCTGGCGGTTTCGGCCGGGCCAGCGGGTCCGGCTCCACGTGCCCGTCGAGGAGCTCCGCGGCGTGATCGTCCTGCCCGCCGCGGCGGTCGTGCGGGATACGGGTGAGGCCTACGTGTTCCGGCAGAACGGCGACCTCTTCGACCGGCTCCCCGTGCACGTGCTCTACGAGGACCGCCGGAGCGTCGTGATCGCCAATGACGGCAGCGTGGCCCCGGGCTGGTACCTCGCCCAGGGTTCGGCGGCCTCGCTCAACCGCGTACTCGAGGCGCAGGCCGCCTCCGGTATGGCCGTCGGCGCGCACGTGCACGCCGACGGCACCGTGCACGGCGGCCACTGAGAGAACCGCCCGATGCTCGACGCCGTGATCCGGTTCTCGCTCCGCTCCCGCCTCCTGGTGCTGGTCGTCAGCCTGGCCCTGCTCGTCTACGGGGGATACCTGGCGACGCGGATGCCGCTCGACGTCTTCCCTGACCTCGACCGGCCGCGGGTCGTGATCATCAGCGAATGCCCGGGCCTGGCGGCCGAGGAAGTCGAGACGCTCGTCACCCAGCCGATCGAGGTCGCGCTGCTCGGTGCCAATGGCGTGGAGGCGGTGCGCAGCCAGTCCACGGCCGGGCTCACCGTGATCTACGTCGAGTTCAACTGGAGTGTCGAGGTGCGGGCGGCGCGACAGACCGTCCAGGAGCGGCTCACGACGGTCTCCGGCATCCTCCCCGAGGGCATCCGCCCGCAGATGACCCCCACGGCCTCGATCATGGGGCAGATCGTGATCGCGGGCCTGTACCGCCAGCCGGGCCCGGGGGGCGGCGAACTTGCCGTGATTCCCGGGACGCCCTACCTCGCCGAGTTGACCGGAGACCGCACGGACCCCGCGGTGCAGGCGTGGAAGGTCATCGACCGCCACCGGCCAGCCACCTGGGAGCGGGTTCCGGTGGAGAACAGCCGCTGGCTCCCGCCCGCCGGAGGCCCGGATGACGAGGGCCAGCGGGGGACCGCCCGCAGAACCACGCTCACGGTCGCCGGCCGCGACCACGACGTGGTGTTCCCCACGAAGCTCCAGCAGTCGATGAATCTGCGGACCACCGCCGACTGGGTCGTGCGGCCCCGCCTCCTGAGAATCCCCGGCGTCGCCGAGGTGTTCATCCAGGGGGGCGACCGCAAGCAGTATCAGATCCTGGCCGACCCCGCGGCCATGCTCGAATACGGCGTGTCGCTGCAGATGGTGGAGCAGGCGCTGCGGGACAGCAACATCAACCTGAGCGGTGGGTTCGCCGTCGAAGGAGAGCGGGAGCGGCCGATCCGGGTGCTGGGGCGGCTGGGGCCCGACAAGGCCCGTGTGCTCGAGGATCTCCGCATGCTGCCGGTGGCGGTTCACCCCGATCGCACGGTGCTGCTGGCGCAGGTGGCCGATGTGGTGGAGGGCCCGCAGTTGAAGCGCGGCGACGGGGCCGTCAACGGTGTGCCCGGGGTCGTGTTCACCATTGCCAAGCAGCCCCATGTCGACACCCGCCGCGTGACCGACCGGATCAGCGAAGCGTTTCGGGAGCTGGAGGCCGCCCTGCCGGCCGACATCGTCGTGAATGCGGAACTGTTCCGGCTCGAGACCTTCATCGACCGGGGCATCTTCAACGTCGGCGAGGCCCTCGTGATCGGCGCGGTGCTGGTGCTGATCGTGCTGTTTGTGTTCCTGATGAATCTGCGGACGACGCTCATCACGCTCACGGCGATCCCCCTGTCGCTGGTCATCACGACGCTCGTCTTCCGGATCGCGGGGATGCTCGCCGGCACGCCTCTCTCCATCAATGTGATGACGCTCGGCGGTATCGCCGTCGCCATGGGAGAGCTCGTCGATGACGCCATCGTGGACGTGGAGAACATCTTCCGGCGGCTCAGGGAGAACAATGCCCGCCCGAATCCCCGGCCGCCGCTCCGGGTCGTGTTCGAAGCCAGCCGGGAGATCCGCAACGCGATCGTGTTCGGGACCGCCGTCGTGATCATCGTGTTCCTGCCCTTGTTCGCGCTTTCCGGGGTGGAAGGCCGATTGTTCGCGCCGCTCGGCCTGGCCTACATCGTGTCGATCCTCGCGTCGCTCGTCGTGTCATTGACCGTGACGCCGGTGCTGTCGTCCTACCTGCTGCCCCGATCGCCGGCGGCCCGCCAGCAACAGGACGGGCTGCTGCTGCGGATCCTCAAGACGCTGGCCGCGCCGCTGATCCGGTTCAGCATGGCGGCGCCGGGCCTGCTCCTGCTGGCGACATGGCTGGGCGTGGCGCTCGCCGCCTGGGAGCTTTCCCGGCTGGGTCGTGATTTCCTGCCGCCGTTCGACGAGGGCAGTGTGCTGATCAACGTCACGCTGCCGCCCGGCTCGTCGCTCCAGGCATCGAATCAGGTGTCGGCGCTGATCGACAGGAAGCTGCGAGCCCTCCGGCGGACCGACGATCGACCGGGCGGCGAGATCATCCATTTCGTGCGGCGAACCGGGCGGGCGGAGATGGACGAGCACGCGGCGCCCGTGAATGCGGGCGAATACATCCTGAGCATCAATCCGAGCTGCGGCCGGCGTCGCGACGAGATCATCAAGGAACTGCTAGCCGAGCTCGGTCGCGAGGTTCCCGGCGTGGCCATCGAGGTCGAGCAGCCGCTCGCCCACCTCATCAGCCACATGGTCTCGGGCGTCTACGCCCAGCTCGCGATCAAAGTCTACGGCGACGACCTGGACGTGCTGATTCGGGTCGCGGATCGGGTCAAGTCGGCCATCCAGTCGGTGCCGGGCGTGACCCCGCCGGTGATCGAGCCGATCCAGCAGGCGGAGGAACTGCAGATTCGGCTGCGGCCCGACGATCTCGCCTTCCACGGCGTCAGCCGCGAACACGTGGCCCGGATTCTCCAGACCGCCCTCCAGGGCGAGGTGGTTTCGCAGGTGCTCGAGGGCCAGCGGCGGTTCGATCTGCTGGTGCGGCTCGAGGAGGGCTACCGCACCGACTACGCGAACCTCGGCCGCCTCCGGATCGACCTGCCGGAGCGGCGGGGGCAGATCGAGCTGCGAGAACTGGCGGACATCGGCACGGGCATGAGCCCCAACGCCGTGAACCGCGAGAACGCCCGCCGTCGGATCGTCGTCCGCTGCAACACGCAGGATCGCGACCTCGCGAGCGCCGTCGCCGAGATCCAAGCCCGGGTGCGGGACCGTGTGGAACTCCCCGAGGGCTATTTCATCGAGTACGGCGGCCAGTTCGAGAGCCAGGAGCGGGCGACCAGACTGATCATGGTGCTCGCCGGGCTGTCGGTCGTGGGAATGTTCGTGGTGCTGCTGCTTCTTTACCCTTCGGTGCGGATCGTGCTGCAACTGCTCAACGCCCTCCCCACGGCCTTCATCGGCGGGGCGATCGCGTTGGCCGTCACCCGGCAGCCGCTCACGGTCGCGAGCCTCGTCGGGTTCATCTCCCTCGGCGGGATCGCCGTCCGCAACGGGATCCTCCTGGTCAGCCACTACTTCCACCTGATGAAGCAGGAAGGAGAAGGCTTTTCCCAGGCCATGATCCTCCGCGGCAGCCTCGAGCGGCTGGCCCCCGTCCTGATGACGGCGCTCACGGCGGGCATCGGCCTCGTGCCCCTGGTGCTCGGCGGCCAGGAGCCTGGCCGGGAGATCCTCTATCCGGTCGCCACGGTGATCCTCGGCGGCCTCGTCACCTCGACCTTCTGCGAGTTCCTGATCCACCCGGGCCTGTTCTGGAGATTCAGCGGCCGGGACGCCTCGCGGCTCGCAAGTGCCGACGATTCGGAGAGCGATTTTTCCACTGGAGAATGACCATGAGCATGCCCGGCAACCGGCCCTTTTTCCGTCCCGTGCTCGACGTGGCCTTCCGCGTCTGCCTGGGTGCTCTGCCGCTGGGTGTGGCCGGCTGCAGTCAGCCGGATTTGCCGCGGCGGGAGCGGGCGGGCAA
The DNA here is from genome assembly GCA_044355515.1 of Pirellulales bacterium. Lineage (GTDB taxonomy): Bacteria > Planctomycetota > Planctomycetia > Pirellulales > UBA1268 > QWPN01. The sequence continues at coordinate 9,431 of JBIKXY010000013.1, read as the reverse complement.
AGCGGCGGCCGACGACCATGAGCACGACGCCGATCACCGGCACGACCGCACCGCTGGCGGCCACGAGCACGGTGCCGGCCCGCATGGCGGCACGCTCGCCGACTGGGGCGGCGGCAAGTACCACGTCGAGTTCACGGTCGATCACGACCAGAAGGAGGCCGTGGTCTACGTCTTGGGCGCCGATGAGAAGACACCGGCCCCCGTCGCACTCGCCGACGGCAAACTCCTGCTCACGATCCGTGAGCCGGCCTTCCAGGTCGAGCTCGTCGCCCGGCCGCTGGTCGGGGAAACGGAGGGCACGTCGTCATGCTATGGCGGCACGCACGACAACCTCGGCATCGTGCGGGAGTTCGCCGGCACGATCAGCGGCGCGGTGGACGGCACCCCCTTCGCCGGCGACTTTGAAGAGCACGCCCACGAGCATGAGTGACCGGGAGCCTTGCTGAGCCATCAGCCGGCGGCGATCAGCGGGCGAGTCCTCGCCTTGCACCCTCGCGGGTCGGTGTTGGCAGGTCGAACCGGTCGAGGTTCATCACCTTGGTCCAGGCGGCCGTGAAATCGGTCACGAACCTCTCCCGGGCGTCGTCGCTGGCGTAGACCTCGGCGATGGCGCGGAGCTGGGAGTTCGACCCGAACACGAGGTCGGCCCGGCTGGCGGTCCACTTCAGCTGGCCCGTCTTCCGAGCGCGGCCCTCGAAGAACTGGTCGCACGCGGGTGAGGGCTTCCACTCGGTCCGCATGTCGAGCAGGTTCGTGAAGAAGTCGTTGGTGAGCGTGCCAGGCCGGTCGGTGAGCACGCCCAGGGAGCCAACCGCGCCTGAGCCGGTGGTGGCTCCCAGCACCCGCAGGCCGCCCACGAGCACCGTCATCTCCGGGGCCGAGAGCGTGAGCAGCTGCGCCCGATCGACGAGCAGCTCCTCGGCCGGCCGGTCGATCTCCCGCGGCAGATGGTTGCGGAAGCCATCGGCCTTCGGCTCGAGCACCGCGAAGGATGCCGCGTCGGTCATCGCCTCGGTAGCGTCGGTGCGGCCCGGCGTGAACGGCACCGTCACCTCATGACCGGCGTCGCGCGCCGCCTGTTCGACCGCCGCCGCGCCGCCGAGCACGATCAGGTCGGCGAGCGACACCTTCGTGCCGTCGGTCTGGGCGGCGTCAAACTCCTGCTGCACCCGCTCGAGCGCCTCGAGCACCCGCGCCAGCTTCACCGGCTCGTTGACGGCCCAGTCGTTCTGCGGCTCGAGGCGGATCCGCGCCCCGTTGGCGCCCCCCCGCTTGTCGCTGCCGCGGAAGGTGGAGGCCGAGGCCCAGGAAGTCTTCACGAGGTCGGCCACCGACAGGCCGGAGGCCAGGATTTTTGTTTTGAGCGCCGCGATGTCGGCGGCATCGATGAGAGGGTGATCGACCGCCGGCACCGGATCCTGCCACAGCTGCGCAGGCGGCACCTCGGGGCCCAAGAGCCGCGTCACCGGGCCCATGTCGCGGTGGGTGAGCTTGTACCAGGCCTGGGCGAAGGCCCGCTCGAACTCCTCCGGGTGCTCGTGGAACCGCTTGGCGATCGGGCCGTAGGCGGGATCCAGCTTCAGGGCGAGGTCGGTCGTGAACATCATCGGCGCGTGCGACTTGGAGTCGTCGTGGGCGTCGGGCACCGTCCCCTTGGCCGACTCGTCCTTCGGCGTCCACTGCCAGGCACCGGCCGGGCTCTTCATCAGCTCCCACTCGTAGCCCAGGAGATTGTCGAAGTAGTCGTTCGACCAGGTCGTGGGCGTCGAGCTCCAGGCACCCTCCAGGCCGCTGGTGATCGTGTCGGCCCCGCGACCAGAGCCGAAGCGGTTCTTCCAGCCGAGGCCCTGCTCCTCGAGCGGCGCTGCTTCGGGCGCCGGGCCGACATTGTCGGCGGGGCCGGCGCCGTGCGACTTGCCGAAGGTGTGGCCGCCGGCGATCAGGGCCACCGTCTCCTCGTCGTTCATCGCCATCCGCTCAAAGGTCTCGCGGACGTCGCGGGCGGCGGCCAGCGGGTCGGGCTTGCCGTTGGGGCCCTCTGGGTTGACGTAGATCAGGCCCATCTGGACGGCGGCCAGCGGATTGTCGAGCTGCCGGTCGCCGGCATACCGCTTGTCGCCGAGCCACTCGGTCTCCGGCCCCCAATCGACGTCGTTCTGCGGCTCCCAGACGTCCGCCCGCCCGCCGCCGAAGCCGAAGGTCTCGAAGCCCATCGACTCGAGCGCCACGTTCCCGGCCAGGATCATCAGGTCGGCCCAGGAGAGCCGCCGGCCATACTTCTGCTTGATCGGCCAGAGCAGTCGCCGGGCCTTGTCGAGGTTGGCGTTGTCGGGCCAGCTGTTGAGCGGCGCGAACCGCTGCGTCCCGTAGCCCGCCCCGCCCCGACCGTCGGCCACGCGGTAGGTGCCGGCCGAGTGCCAGGCCATCCGGATGAAGAACGGCCCGTAGTGGCCATAGTCGGCCGGCCACCAGTCCTGCGAGGTCGTCATCAGCTCGCGGAGGTCGCGCTTCACCGCCGCGAGATCGAGCTGCTCGAACTCGGCGGCGTAGTCGAAGCCGCCGCCGAGCGGGTTTCCGGCGGGCGGGTTCTGGTGGAGGATCTCGAGGTTCACCTGGTCGGGCCACCAGTCGCCGTTGGTCATGCCGCCGGCCGAGGTGGTCCGCGTCTTGGAGGCGGCATGCCCGATCACGGGGCAGGTCGCGGCCGGGTCTTCGCCCCGACCGGGCAGGGCGAAGAGCAAGGCACCGGCCAGCGTGCCGGCGGTGATTCGAAGGCCCATGGTTCGTTCTCCTGGAGCGTGGGTTTTTGCCCGCGGTTTTTCGCCCGGGGTCCAGAGCCTGTCCCGGCGGGACTGCCTCGGGAACACCTCGCATCTTCGGCCGACCCGAGGCATGCTTCAACCGGCGCGGCCCCGCTGGGCCGAGAGCGATCCCGCGCTGCCGGACTCTTGTGGCGACGACAGCGTCTTTCCGGGCCGGCGGAGCGCGGTTTCCAGGCTCGCTCACTCCGCGGCTCCCGGCCCCCCCCACCCCCAAAAAAAGTTCCCGCTTGAAAACGCTGTAACGAAACGGGCGTCCCGCCGTCATCCTGGTGGCGGGGCCGCCCGGGCCCGTCGAGATCCTCGAGGAGTGAGACCCATGGACGCGACCGGCGACGGGCACGGCTGGATCCTGGCGGCCGTCGATGCCTACGAACTGCCGCTCGGCCGGTATGCCCGGCGGCTGCTCGGCGACGTGGATCTCGCGGCCGACGCCGTTCAGCACGCCTTCGTGCAGCTCTGCGGGCAGTCGCGGGCCACGGCGGGCGAGAACCCCGCGGCCTGGCTGTTTCGCGTCTGCCGCAATCGGGCCCTCGACCACCTGCGGCGGGCCGGCCGCGAGCAGCCGCTCGTCGAGGCAAGTGCCGGCCAGGATCCGGCACTGACCGGGCAGCCGACCTTCCTGGAAGGGGCCCTCGATCCGGCCGCGGCCGCGGAGCAACGCGAGCTCGCCGCCCGCCTCCGTGACCTGCTCCGCGAACTGCCCGCCCCGCAGCGGGAGGCGATCGACCTCTGGTGCGAGGGTTTCTCTTCCAAAGAGATCGCCGGGATCACGGGCCGCACGGAGGGGCATGTCCGCGTGCTCACCCACCGCGGGCTCGCCGCGCTTCGCGGTCATCCCTCGATCCGCGGGCTCTTCGCCGCCGACGCCACCGCCTGAACCATCCGCCCCACCCGCTTGCACCGTTTCCGCAGGAGACCGAGACCATGAGCCACGACGACGCCCAAGCCCGCGAGGATCGCGACATCCTCCTCACCGCCTACGCCCTCGGCGAACTCTCCGGCGACGACCTGGCCACGGTCGAGCGGCTGCTCGCCGACCCGGCCGCCGCCGACGCCCGGGCCCACGTGGCCGAGGTCCGCGGCACGGCCGCCGCCCTGAAGGCGATCCGGGAACAGGAACTGCCCGAGCGGTCGGCCGACCTGCGGCGGGCGGTGCTCACGGCCGCGGTGGGCCGCGGGGCCGTGACGCCCGCGGAGGCACCGCAGGCAGGTCGCCGGGGCGGCATCGGGAAGTGGATCCTCTCGCTCGGCTCCTGCGCGGCGGTGGCCCTGGTGGCGGCGGCGATGCTGCTCCCGGCCGTGCAATTGTCCCGCGAAGCGACTCACCGGCAGGTGGCGCTCGTACAGGATCCCGCGGCCCGCACCAGCGGACCGGCGGTGGAACCGAGTTCCGCCCAGGTTACGGATGTCAACGGGCAGAGGCTCGAGCGGCTCGCCCAAGACGAGGTCGCTCTCGTCCACGAGGCGCTGCAAAACCCCGAGGAGGAGAGACTCTCTGAAGCTCTTGTGGTCGACCGCGAATCGTTCGGCGACAGCGCCGCCCCCGCCAGCGACCAGCTGTCCACGATCGGCGGCGTCGGCGGCGGCAGTGCCGTCGTCCGCTCTGGCGGCGGGGCTGGAAGCGGCGTTTTAGCCGGAAGAAGCGCAGGGCGTGCCCGGGTGGGCGACAGCGTTGATGTTCGGGTGATCACCGCGGAGCCGGCTGGCGATCACGATCGCGACGCCGTCCCCACCACCGAGCGCTACAACCGCTTCACCGAAAACCCGTTCCGCGGCGTCGGCGACCAGCCGCTCTCGACGTTCTCGATCGACGTGGATACGGCCTCCTACGCCAACGTCCGCCGCTTTCTCACGGCCGGCCAGCGGCCACCCCGCGACGCCGTGCGGATCGAGGAACTCGTCAACTACTTCCGCTACGACTACCCGCAGCCCAAGGGGGACGAGCCCTTTTCGGTGACGGTCGATGCGGCCGCCTGCCCGTGGCGGGAGGGCCACCGGCTCGTCCGCGTGGGCCTCCAGGGTCGCGACGTGGCCCGCGACGCCCGGCCGGCCGGCAACCTCGTGTTCCTCGTGGACGTGTCGGGCTCGATGGACGAGCCCGACAAGCTGCCGCTCGTGCAGCGGGCGCTCGCGATGCTCGTGGACGAGCTCACCGAGAACGACCGGGTGGCGATCGTGGTGTACGCCGGCAACGCCGGCCTCGTGCTCCCCTCCACCAGCGGCGACCAAAAGCAAAAAATCCGCGCGGCGATCGAGGCCCTGCGGGCCGGCGGCTCGACCCACGGCAGCGCCGGGATCAACCTGGCCTACGAGCAGGCGGCGGAGCGGTTCATCCAGGGGGGCGCCAACCGCGTGATCCTCTGCACCGACGGCGACCTCAACGTGGGCGTGACGAGCGACGAGGCGCTCGTCGACCTCATCAAGCAGAAGGCGGCCGGCGGCACGTTCCTGACCGTGCTCGGGTTCGGCACCGGCAACCTGCAGGACGAGAAGATGGAGAAGCTCGCCGACAACGGCAACGGCGTCTACGCCTATATCGACGGCGTCCGCGAGGCCCGGAAGGTGCTCGTCGAGCAGTTGACGGGCTCCACGATCGCGATCGCCAAGGACGTGAAGATCCAGGTGGAGTTTAACCCCGCCCTGGTCGCCTCCTACCGGCTCTTGGGCTACGAAAACCGGGTGCTGGCCGCCGAGGACTTTCGCGACGACAAGAAGGACGCGGGCGAGATCGGTGCCGGGCACACGGTCACGGCCCTCTACGAGATCGTGCTCGTGGGCGACCGCGAGGGGGCAGCCGCGGCCCGCGGGGCCGAGCCGCTCAAGTATCAGCCCGCGGCGGCCCCCGCCCCGCCCGTGGCCAAGCCCGCCGCGGAGGGCCCCGCGAGCCGTGAGTTGCTCACGGTAAAGCTCCGCTGGAAGAAGCCCGAGGCCGACACGAGCACGCTGCTGGAAGTGCCGCTGGAGGACAAGGGGGGCGGGTTCGACGCGGCCGCGACCGACCTGCGGTTCGCGGCGGCGGTCGCGGCCTTCGGGATGATTCTCCGGGAGAGCGAGCACAAGGGCTCGGCCACGCTGAGCTTCGTGACCGAGATCGCCGGCAGCGCTCTCGGCCGCGATGCCGGCGGCTACCGGGCCGAGTTTCTCGACCTCGTTCGCCAGGCCGATGCGGTGCGGTAAGCACGCGGGAGCGGCTGAGCTTGGTGCCGAGGGCCCACAGGCAGATCTCGATGTCGCGGAGGCTTTCTCGGTACGTCAGCTGGGCAAAAGCGATGACCAGAAACTGATCGCGGCAAGAGAACCCACGACACTTGTAGTTGCCGCGGTATCGCTCCACGCAGGCGTTGAAGTCGCGACGTGGAAGAAAATCCAAGACGATGAATTCACCAGGAGTTGCGCATGACCGCACCTCAACGGATCGGCCCAGTCGGTTTCTGCGGGGGCTTTTCCACCGTTTTTCGTTTCGGCAGCGAAACGTCACCGAGACGCCCAAAGCCCGAATGCGACGTGTTTGGACGCAGCCACGAAATCGCGATCCGTGGACAACAGCGTCAGATCGTGCCTGCGACAGAGCTGAATGAGCAGCGCACCAATCGTGCCGATCTGCACTCCGCGACGACGGCACGCATTTCGCACCTCTGCCGCCTCGATGTGATCCTCCCGGTCCGGTTGCAGGAATGCAATCGACACGAGCCGTTCCACGAGTTGGTGACGGGCTTTCGGGCCCGTAAAACCCTGCAGCAACTCCTGCACGATGAGGCCCGTTGTGAAGACGTCATCCGCGCCGACGAGCGCGGCGCGCAACGCCGCAACCTCCGGCGCGGCCTGCTCGCCATCTCGGCGAAACGCCAACGACCAGACGCTGGTATCGACAAGAATGTTCATCGACGACGTGATCGCTCGGACTTGTAGTCGAACGCCGGATCCCACTCCAGTTTTCCAAACAGTTCGGCGACCCGCTTCCGCTGCCGTCGAGCGATGAATTCCCGAAGCGCGCGAGTCACGGCGGCCTTTTTGGTGGGCTCTCCGCTGATGCGAAAGGCCCGGTCAAGGAGATCAGGGTCGAGTGCGAGATTGGTTGCCATGTGTGATACCTCCAACAAAAGCTTACACACGGTCGGCCCTCCGGCAAAGCAGCCTGCGTCTCCCTCGACGATCGTGTTCCAGTCCCCTTTGAGTCACGTGGATGCACCACCCCTCGCTGCCGCCGGCCCGCTCCCCGACGATTGTCCGCGATGTCGTCGTCGGGGCCGGCGCGGCCGGCCTCTTCGCGGCAATCCATGCCGGCAGGACGGCGCGGGGCCGCGGAAGGATAGTCCGGCCAATGACACTTCCGCAGTCATGTTCGAGTTGCTGAGCGGCTCGGAGAGCGGCTCGTGAGCTGCGTGCCCCGTCTTCTGGTTCCGAACTCGCTTCGGGGCCGTCGAGAAACATCTCGACCCCGGCGGGCCACCAGATAGCCTGAAGGTTGCCGATATAAGGAGAGGACGGCCGGTGGCCCGGTCGCAAACGGAGGAGACGACGATGCCGAACCCCGCCATTCATCCCGGGGCGGTTTCCAAGCTCGCCGACTGCGGGGTGCATGGGCCGGGCTCGGGGGCCGAGCTGTTCGTGGTCGAGGGTGATTCCGCGGCCGCCGCCGTGGCCCGGGTGCGGGATCCCCGCCTTCAGGCGGTGCTGCCGATGCAGGGCAAGCCCCTCAATGCCGCCCGGTCCACGCGGCAAAAGCTGCTCGCCCATCCGTTCTTCGGGCCGCTCGCGGCGGCGATCGGGGCGGGCCTCGAGCCCGACTGCGAGCCGGGGCGGGCGCGGTACGAGCGGGTGCTCGTGCTCACCGACCCCGACGCCGACGGCATCCACTGCGGGTATCTCGTGCTCCTGTTCTTCCACCGCTGGCTGCGGCCGCTGCTCGATGCCGGTCGGATCGAGGTGGTGCGGCCCCCCTGGGGCGAGGCGGTGGTGGCGGGCGAGATCCTGCTCGGGTTCTCGGAGCCGGAGCTCGTGGCGCTTGCGACCCGGGCCCGGGCGGGCGGCGGGGCCGCGCGCCGGTTTCGGGGGCTCGCCGCGCTTGACGCCGAGACGCTCCGCGAGGCCTGCGTCGATCCCGCCACCCGGCGGGCGGAGCGGATCTCGGCCGCCGCCGTGGCCACCATGATCGAAGCGATCGCCGCCGTGCGGCCCGAGCCCCGCGGGGTCGATGAGTAGCCGGTCCGCGGTCACTCCAGGCGTGGGGCGTCCGCGCTCGGGACCAGTCGCTGCGCCGGGTAGATGCTCGTCCGGCCCGAGAGCAGGTAGGCGACCACGGCCACGATCACGACGTGCGGCAGGACGGCCGCCCCGCACAGCTCGACCGCCATGATGGAGAGCGCCAGCGGGGTGTTGGCCGCGGCGGCGAACAGGGCCGCCATGCCCACGGCGGCTCCCAGCTCGAGCGGGATGCCCAGGGTGCGGGCCAGGACGTTGCCGAGGGTCGCCCCGATGAAAAACAGCGGCGTCACCTCCCCCCCGAGAAACCCGGCCCCGAGCGTGACCGCGGTGAACAGGAGTTTGACCGCGAAGGCCTCCGCCGGGAGCGCGGGGTCCGTGAAGGCCCGCTCGATCGTGGGCAGGCCGAGGCCCAGGTAGTCGCTCGTGCCCACGAGCCGCCAGAGGGCCACCACGGCGAGGCCTCCTAAGAACATCCGCGCCGGGAGCCAGGGGACACGCCGCTCCCCCTGCCGCTTGAGCGCGTGGGTGAGCTCGATGAAGGCGACCGCCACCACCGCGATCGCCGCCGCGAAGGCCAGCCACTCGAGGAGCAACAGCGGCGTCAGCGGCACGTGGGGCACCGCCGGATAGGGCGCGTGGACGATGCCGAGCGAGCGGGTCACGAGATCCCCGACGACCGAGGCAACGACCGCCGGCAGGACCGCGTGATACTCGAGCCGGCCGCGGACGACGAACTCCAGGCCGAAGACGGCCCCGGCGATGGGCGTGCCGAAGACGGAGCCGAAGCCCCCGGCCACGCCCGCGGCCAGGAGCTGCCGCCGCATGGGCCGCGGGACGTGCAGGCGGTGCGAGAGCCAGTCGGTGAGGCTCGCCCCCATCTGCACGGCCGTGCCCTCGCGGCCGGCGCTGCCACCGAAGATGTGCGTGAGCACCGTGCCGAAGAGCACGAGCGGGGCCATCCGCAGCGGGATCTCGGGCCCGTCGTCGTGGATCGTGTCGATGACGAGGTTGTTGCCCCCTTTCGTCGCCTGCCCGCAGCAATCCACGATCCAGCCGAGCAGGAGGCCCGCCAGGGGCAAGGCATACACGATCAGTTCGTGGCCCGAGCGAAACTCGGTCGCCTGGTCGAGCAGCCAGAGAAACCCGGCCGAGGCCGTGCCGCAGAGCAGGCCGACGAGCGTGCCGAGCACGAGCCACTGGCCGAGGGTGGTCACTCGCTCGCGGCTGGTCATGGCGTCGCTCCGCCACCATCGTGCATGGTGCGTGGAGGGTGTTTCACCACGGCCCGCCTGTCAACCGGCACGGCTCGCGCTTGCTGGCAGATCTGGGAGAGATCTGGGAGACGCCTGGCGAGAACCGGACGGAAGGAGGGGGGAAAGGGGGCAGCCCCGGTACAGCCCCCTT
>JBIKXY010000120.1:0-8860 GCA_044355515.1 Pirellulales bacterium | reverse complement strand
CGCTGGTCGGCACCGGGCTGCTGGCGGTGATGGGGCTGGCCGGCTGGGCCTTCGTGGTCCGGAGCGTCGATCATACGCACGAGCTTCCGGCCGCCGCCGTCGTGGACGTGCGGAACGAGGAGGGCAGCGTCACCGGGTTCGAGGGGCGGACGAGTCCCAGCCGCGGTCACCGCCACTTCATCGCCCTCGACGCCGAGGGCCACGGCGTGGCCGAAACCTTCCACGGCCATCGCCATCGGATCTCGCCCCGCGGCACGGGGAGCGACCGGACCTACGACGTGGGGCCGCCCGAGGGGATTCTCGAGGCCCGCCGGCCGCTCCGCGGCCGGCTGCGGTTTCTCGACCGCGAGGGACGGCCGGCCGACGGGGGCATCAGCGTGGGGGCCGAGTGGGCCTACCGGCAGTACATCGAAGGGGGCACCGGGTCCGCGGCGGTCTGGACCTTCGAGGGCCTTTCCGAGCAGGCCTTTCCCGACGGGCTGCCGCTCGAGATGACGATCCGGGTGTTTCGGACCCACAAGGGCACGATCACCGAGGGAATCCACGGCACGATCCAGATCCGGAATCCGGTCAATCAGCTCCGCAGCGAGGCCTTTCCGATCGTGGCCCGCGAGTTCACCATCGACGAGTTTCGGATCCCGCGGAAGCTCGGCACCGTGCTGGCCGACGGCCAGGTCCGCGAGGCCGACCTGTTCGCCGACTTCGTCGCCGACGGCCGGGTGGAGGTCTGGCTCCAGTGCCTGGAACCGGCCCAGTATTACGGCGTGGCCCAGGCCGACTTCTACCTCCGGGCCGGCGAGGGCTCGTTTGCCCTCAACTACGCCAAGGGCTGCCTGGGGGCCTGGTTCGCAATGCTGATCGTGACGGCCCTGGGGGTGATGTTCAGCACGTTCCTCTCGGCCCCCGTGGCGCTGGTGGCATCGCTGTCGGTGCTCTTGATCGGCCAGTTCCGCGAGTTCATCGCCGGGCTGTTCGCCAGCCAGGTGACCGGCGACGCAAGCATCGCTCCGGGGGGCGGCCCGCTCGAGTCGCTCTATCGGATCGTCACCCAGACCAGCATCACGCTCGAACTCGATCCCACGCCCGGGGTCCAGGCGATGAAACTGGCCGACACGGTGCTCTTGGCACCGATGCGGGTGCTGGCGGGGCTGTTTCCCTCGCTCTCCAACCTCGGCACGAGCGACTTCGTGGCCGGTGGCTTCGACATTCCCGGCAGCCTCCTGGCCGCGCACGCCCTGGAGACGCTCGCCTACGTGGCGGCCTTCTGCATCGCCGGAGCATTCTGCCTGCGGGCCCGGGAGGTGGCATCATGACGACGGCACGGGGAACGTCCGCGGCGGCGCGGCAGGCCTGGCTGGGGCTGCGGCCCGAGACGCTCATGGCGCTGGTGGGCATCATGGCCCTGCTCTTGCCGCTCTCGCTCTTGAGCCAGCCGGCCGACTCCGAAAGCCCCGGCGGCATCCTGGCCCGGATGCGGGCCGCCCGCGGGCTCACCCAGGCCAACCTGGGTGAGATCGACCCCGCCGGCGAGACCTTGCGGTTCGCGACGCTCGGCCTGAAGAACGTGGCGGTGACGCTGCTCTGGGATCGGGCCAATCACTCCAAGAAGGTGGAGGACTGGGCCAACCTCTCCGCCACGCTCGAGCAGCTCACCAAGCTCCAGCCCAACTTCTACTCCGTCTGGGACTTCCAGGCCCACAACCTCTCCTACAACATCTCGGTCGAGTTCGACGACTACCGCGACCGCTACGCCTGGGTGATCAAGGGGATCGAGTTCCTCAGGCAGGGCATCGGCCTCAACCGCTTCGAGCCGCGGCTGTTGGGGCGGATGGGCTGGTTCATCGGCCACAAGATCGGCAAGTCGGACGAGAAAGCGGAGTTTCGCAAGCTGTTCGTGGCCGACGACGACTTCCACGAGCGGGACGACCCCCAGCGGACGCTGCCCGAGCGGGACAACTGGCTCGTCTCGCGGTCGAAGTATCGGCAGGCGCAGCAGCTGGCCGACTCCGGGGTGCCGCTCAAGACCACGGCCCTGATCTTCCACAGCGAGCCGATGATGGCCGCGATCAACCATGCCCGGGCTCTGGAGGAAGACGGCGTGTTCGGCAGCGCGGCCCGTCGGGCCTGGGAACTGGCCGGCGAGGAGATGCGGAGGTTCGCCACCCGCGAGATCCCGACCAGCTGGAACGTGCCGATCCGTCTCGGGCTCAAGGAGGCCGAACAGGACCGGGCCAAGCGAATGGCCGAGGAGCTCGAGGCGCTCGTGCCGGGGGGCTTCGCCAGGCTCGAGGCGGAGCGACGGGCCGCGCTCAGCCCGGAAGAGCAGGCCGCGCTCTCCGTGCTGCCCCTGGAGCGGGACGAGCAGCAGCTCAAGCTGGCTCGGGAGGCCGAGTCGGCGCTGAAGGTGACCTGGAAGGACGTCGCCCGGTCGGCACCGGCCGACGTTCGCGACCGGGCCTGGGAACTGGCGGTCGCCGAGACCGAGGCCCGCGAGACGGCCGAGATCATCGACCGCTACCGGGAGATCGTGAACTTCGACTTTTGGCGGGCCACCTGCGAGGCGGAGGTGACGGAGCCGGCGCTGCGGGCCCGCGAGCAGACCTGGAAAGCCGACCGGGAGTTCGCCGCCGCCCGGCTCCAGGCGGCGAAGCAGGCCTATGAGGAGGCCTTCCGGGCCTGGCGGGAGGTGCTCGACGCCTCGCCGGTCCTCCGGGAGCACGACCTGACGGCCAGTGACATCGCCGAGATCGTGGGCCGCTACCGCAAACTGCTCGAGCAGCTCGATGAGCCGTTCCCGAGCCCGTTCGTGCTCGACGACATCTTGGCCCGCGCCGGCCCGGGCGAGTGAGGCTCACGCCCGGCGGACGAGCAGCTTGTCGATCCGGCGGCCGTCCATGTCCACGACCTCGATCACCAGCCCCTGCCAGGTGATCGCGTCGCCCGCCGTCGGCAGCCGCTCGAGCTCGGCGAGCACGAGCCCCGACACGGTCTCGTACTCCCGCGGTTCGGCCTCGACCGCGATCCCGAACGTCGCCGCCAGCCGCTCGACGGCCGCGCTTCCCTCGACCAGCCAGGAGCCGTCGGGCCGCTCCATGAACTCGGCCGGCTGCTCGGCCCGGCGGTCATCGTGGATCTCGCCGACCAGCTCCGAGAGCACGTCGTCGAGCGTCACCAGGCCGTCGGTGCCGCCGTATTCGTCGAGCACGATCGCGAACGGGGTCCGCTCCTTGCGAAACAACTCCAGGAGCCGGTCGAGCGGCATGGTTTCGGGCACGAAGGCCGCCCGCCGCAGCATCTTCCGCAGTTCGAGCGGCCAGCCCATCCAGGAGGTCCGCAGCACGTCCTGGAGGGCCACGTAGCCGAGGATCCGGTCGAGCGAGCCGTCGTAGACCGGCAGCCGGGAGTAGCCGGCCATGGCGATCGCGCCGATGATCTCGTCGGAGGGAGTGTCGACGTCGAGCGCGTCGATCTCGATCCGGGGCCGCATCACGTCGCGGACGGTCCGCTCCCCGAGCCGCAGGGCCTCGGCGGCCACCGCCTGCTCGACCGCCTCGAGCACTCCCTCGGCCCGGCCCGTCTCCAGCAGCTGCTCGATGTCGTCCACCGAGACGGTCTGCTCGTGCTTGCCCCGGGCACCCAGCAGGAACATCACGGCCGCGGTGCCGACGTTCAGGCCCCACACCAGCGGCGCCGCCAGCCGCGACAGCCACTGGACCAGGGGCGCCGCGACCCGGGCGAACGACTCGGCGTTCCGCAGGGCGAGCCGCTTGGGCACGAGCTCCCCGAGCACGAGCGTCACGAACGAGAGCGCCAACACGAAACCGGCCAGCGCTACCGGCTGGGCCACAGCGGCCAGGCCGGGCCAGGTCGCGGCCAGCCAGGCGGCCAGGGCATCGACCATCCGCTCACCGCCGTAGGCCGCGGCCAGCGTGCCGACGAGCGTCACGCCCACCTGCACCGTGGGCAGGAAGCGGTCCGGGTTCGATGCCAGGTCGAGCGCGGTCCGGGCGGCGGCGTCGCCCGCGTCGGCCAGGCTCCGCAGCCGGCCGCGGCGGCTGGCGACGATCGCCATCTCCGCCCCCGAGAAGATCCCGTTGGCGAGCACGAGCACGAGGATGACGATGACTTCGATGAGCATGGCGAAAGCCGGAGCGGCGGATGACGTCGCGCCGGCCGGTTCAGGGGCGGGAGATCACGGCCAGGTTGTCGCGGTGGATCACCTCGTCGTAGGGGCAGTAGCCGAGCACCTCGGCGATCCGCTCGGTCCGCAGCCCCACGATCCGGGCGAGTTCGGTGGCGGGGTAGTTCACGAGCCCGCGGGCGAAGGCGGGGCCGTCGGCGGAGGTGATCGTGACCACGTCGCCGGCCGAAAACTCCCCGTCGAGACCGGTGATGCCGGCGGCCAGGAGGCTGCGGCCCCCCGCCACGATCGCCTCGCGGGCGCCGGCATCGACCAGGAGCGTGCCCCGGGCCTCGGCCGACCAGCCGAGCCAGCGCTTCCGGGCCGAGACGGGGGACTCGCGGCCGATGAACAGCGTGCCCACCGCGTCGCCCCGGCAGATCCGCTCGAAGACCTCCTCCTCGCGGCCCGCGGCGATGACGCAGTGTCCCCCCACCTCCGTCACGATGTCGGCGGCCGCCAGCTTGCTGGCCATGCCCCCCTTGGAGAGGCCGCCCGGCCGGTCGCGGACCAAGGCCGCGATCGAGCCGTCGATCCGGTCCACGCGGGAGACGAGGGTGGCTCCGGGCTCCTCCGGGTGGCGGTCGTAGAGCCCCGCCACATCCGAGAGCAGCACGAGCAGATGGGCCCCCAGCAGCGAGCCCACCCGGGCCGCCAACTGGTCGTTGTCGCCGAAGCTGGTGCGAAGTTCCACCGTGCTCACCGTGTCGTTCTCGTTGATCACGGGCACCGCGGCATACTCCAGGATCGTCCGCAGGGTGTTGCGGATGTTGAGGTGGCGGGCACGGTCGGAGAGGTCTTCGGCCACCAGCAGCACCTGGGCAACGTGCTTGCCATGGCTGCGGAGCGACCGCTCCCAGGCCTCGATCAGGCAGCTCTGGCCGACGGCCGCCACCGCCTGGAGGTGGGCCAGTTCGGTCGGCCGCCTGGCCAGGCCCAGCCGGCCCATCCCGGCGGCCACCGCGCCGGAACTGACGAGCACAACCTGCCGGCCAGACCGGCCGACGGCGGCGATCTGCCGGCCCAGCGACTCGATCCGGCCGGCGTTGAGCAGGCCGTCGGCACCGGTGAGGACTCGCGAGCCCACTTTGACGACGATCAGGCCGGCGCTGGCCGCGATCTGCTGACGAACTGGGTCGTTCATTGTCCGGGGCCGGGATCCTCCGAGGCAAGCTGGAAGCCCAGTATGGTATCCAGTGGCAAGGGGTGGCGATACACTCGGAGCGAACGGCGTTCCTGCCGCCGTTTCGCTGGCGGGCGGCCCTTTCGAAAGCCTTTCATGAGCGACCTGCGTCACGAGTGCGGCCTGGCGGCCGTGTATCACCTGCCGGGTCCGGAGACGAGCCCGCTCTGCCCCGTCCAGGGGCAGGAAGAGGCCGCCCGGCTCATCCCCCGGATGCTCCTCGACATCCAGAACCGGGGGCAGCTCTCCGCCGGGATGACCGCCTGGCATCCGCACAAGAGCCAGCTCCTGGCCACCTACAAGGAGGTGGGGAGCGTCAGCGAGGTGTTCCGAATGAGCCATCGGGGCAAGTACGAGAGCCTGATGGAGCAGCACACCGGCCGGGCCGCGATCGGCCACGTCCGCTACGCCACCTGCGGGGCCGAGGACCGGGCTTACGCCCAGCCGCTCGAGCGGCCGCACATCCAGAAACGGAAGTGGTTCGCCTTCGGCTTCAACGGCCAGCTCGCCAACTACCCCGAGCTGCGGGGCGAGATCCTGGCCACCGACGACGCCCATCTGGCCCGCGACAACGACACCGAGGTGATCCTCCACGCGCTTGGCCGGGAACTTTCGGGCGACGCCCAGCCGACGCCGGTCGAACTCCTGGCGGCGATCGCGCGGCAGTTCGACGGGGCCTGGAACCTCGCGATCCTCGACGCCTGCGGCCGGCTGATCGTGGCCCGCGACCCGCTCGGCATCCGGCCCTTGGAGTATGCCCGGCTGGGGCCGCTGGTGGCGGCCTGCAGCGAGAGCGTGGCCCTGCTCAACCTCGGCTTTCCCGCCGAGTCGATCCGGTCGCTGGAGCCGGGCACGGCGATGGTCGTGGACGGCGGCGAGGTGCGGATCGAGCGGTTCGCGGAGTCGCCCCGCCGGGCGCGGTGCTTCTTCGAGTGGATCTACTTCGCCAACGTGGCCAGCACGATGGACGAGCGGAGCGTGTATCTCTCGCGGAAGCGGCTCGGCGAGGAGCTGGCCCGCCTGGAGACCGTGCCGATCGACGCCGACACGGTGGTGGTGCCGGTGCCCGACACGAGCAAGGCCGCGGCCGACTCGATGGCCTACCGGCTCCAGATTCCCTCGGTCGAGGGGCTGATCCGCAACCGCTACACCGGCCGGACCTTCATCGACGGCGCCTCGAGCCGGCGGGCCAAGGCCGAGACCAAGTACACGCCGCTGCGGGAGGTGCTCGAGGGCAAGCGGGTGATCCTGGTTGAAGACTCGATCGTCCGCAGCACGACCATGAAGGTGCTGTTGGGGCGGATGCGATCGCTCGGCCTGGCCCGGGAGATCCACGTCCGCGTGGCCTGCCCGCCGATCGTGGCCCCGTGCTTCTACGGGATCGACATGTCCACGATCGACGAACTCTTCGCCCCGGAGTTTCTGGCCGGCGGCCCACTCACCGACGAGGCCCAGGATCGGATGGCCGCCCGGCTGGGGGCCGACTCGCTCCGCTACCTGCCGGTGGAGAGCGTGGCCCGGTCGATCGGCTTCCCGGCCGATGAGCTCTGCCAAGCCTGCCTCACGGGCCGCTATCCGACGCCGGCGGGGGAACGGCTCTATCAGCTGGCTCTGGACCAGTCACGAGCGGGCGGCCCGCCCGCCCGGACGTATGAGCCGGCGGCGGCTGGCTGACGCGGGCCACCGGGGCCGGGGCCCATGACCGTTCGAGCGCCGCCCGCCAGACCGGCATTCCGGCCAGCCTGGTTCGCCGCTCGAAGTGGGTGCGGTAGTCGAGGTCGTGGGCCGGCTCGTGCGGCTTCTCCACCCGTGGCTCGCCGAACAGCCCGGTCGCTCGGGCAGCGGCCATGGCTTCCAGAAAGTATTCCTCCACGTCGGTCCAGACGTGGAGCACGGCCCCCGGGGCGAGCACCCGCCCCGCCTGGAGCAGGAAGGGCTCCGACAGCACCCGCCGCTTGCGGTGCCTGGCCTTCCACCAGGGGTCGGGAAAGTAGACGTGCATCCCCGCCAGGCAGGCGTCGGGCAACAGCGACCCCACGAGGAAGCCGGCGTCGCCCTGGATGATCCGGGCGTTGGTGAGCCCGGCCACCGCGAGCCGGCCGGCGACCAGCCGGGCGTAGCCGGGGGCGATCTCGATCCCGAGAAAGTTGCGTGCTGGCGCCGCCGCGGCCGCCGAGGAGAGAAAGAGCCCCTTGCCGCTGCCAACCTCGAGCTCGACCGGCCCAGGCGTCGGGAATACGCCGGCCGGGTCGAACGGATCGGGCAGGGCGGCCAGCGGCAGCAGGTGGGCCGAGAGGTCGAGCCGGGGATCGGGCTTGCGGGGCGGGCGGCGGGGCATCGGGCTTCAGGTCGCCCCAACGCTGCCGGCGGCGGCCTGACTCGAGTCTGCGAACAGGTTGTCGGGCAGCGGCACCCCCTTGATGATGCCGTCCACGACGATGCTCTCGCGGACGAGGCCCTGGAACCGGCAGACGATCATCGCCCGCGGCCGGACCCTGACCCGCTCCACGGCGATCACCAGCCGGTCGCCCGGCACCACAGGCTCGCGAAACCGCACCTCCTCGAGCCCGCCGAAACCGATCACCTTGGCGTCGAGCAGGTCATGCTTCTGGGTGTAGTAGCTGGAGAGCTGGGCGGCCGCCTCGCACATCAAGACACCGGGCATGAGCGGACGGGTGGGAAAGTGTCCCCGGGCCCAGAACTCGTCGGGTGTCACGTCCTTGTAGCCCACGCACAGGCCGCGGCCCTGATCCTCGTGGACGATGGCCGTGAGCTGCTCCATCTCGAACCGCTGCCGGTTCCAGCGGCGGATCTCGTGGATGTCGGCGATCACCCGCTCGAGGTCGTATTCTCCGGGATGGATGATGTATTCGCGGGGGGCCACGGCAACGCTCCGATTGCTCTCGCAGGGCCTATGCTTCGCACCGCCGGGGCGGACTTAGGTGCGGATATGCTTCCGCTTCATTTTTCGGGCCTTGCTGTTGGCCGGGCGGGCGCCGTGGTTGGCTTTCTTCAGGTTGCGGTGGGGTTTGGCCATGAGAACCTCCGGGAGGCCGCCGGGGCGGCGTGCAAAAGAGCCCAAAGCGTACCACGCCCTCGTGGCCGCTTCCACGGCGCGGTGTGTTTCAGCCCTCACGCTCGGCTGCCAGGGCCTCCCGGAGGCTCGTGCGGATGATTTCCACGAAGCTGGCGGCCAGGAAGCCGAGCAGGCCACCGATCACCGCCGACGAGAAACCGCCAAGCACCGCCCCGGGCAAGGAGGCGGCCGCAAACAGCACGAGGGCCGTCGCCCCGACCGCGCCTCCGCAGACCGCACCGATCCCGGCGGAGACCGGCACGAGCCGGCCCAGGCTCGTGTGCCGCTCGAGGTGCGAGGGGGCTGCCCGCGGCACGGGCGGCAGCGGCCGCCCGGGCACCCGCTCGAGCCGCCGGTCGGATGCGTCCCTCAGGCTCGTGCCGATCGCGTTGCCGGCGACGTGCATGGCGATGCTCGCGAC
>JBIKXY010000119.1:0-8884 GCA_044355515.1 Pirellulales bacterium | reverse complement strand
ACGGGTGGCTGCCCTCGGGTGGACTGGGCGGCTGGCGGGTGATCTCGCCGCCACGCCCTTCAAGGGCTGCCTCGGCACCCGCGAGGAGCGGATCTGGTGCTTCCACCAGTACCTCCTCGCCCGCCGCGGCCTATCGTAGGAGCGGCGCGGGGTCGCGCCGCATCCCCTTGGTGGCCCAGTGACCACTCGTCCTCCGGTCTGTGTCTGGCTCAAGCGTGATCTCCGCGTGACGGATCACGCGGCGCTCGCCACCGCCGTCGAGCGGTCTCGGGGTGGGGCCGTGTTCGCCGTGTTTCTCTCCGAGCCCGAAGTGCTCGGCCAGCCGGAATGGGACTCCAGCCACACGGCCTTCCAGGAGGAGTGCCTCCGCGACCTCGAGCCCGCGCTCGCTCGGCTCGGCATCCGGCTCGTCACCCGCCGCGGCGAGGCGGTCGCGATGCTCGAGCGGCTGCGCGAGGAAACCGGCTTCACGCTGCTCGTGGCCCACGAGGAAACCGGCACGGGCGTGACCTACGCCCGCGACCGCCGCGTGCGGCGCTGGGCCCGCGAGGCCGGCGTCGAGTTTCTGGAGGTGCCGCAGACGGGGGTGGTGCGGCGGCTCGGCTCGCGCGACGGCTGGAACCGCCGCTGGGAGGAACGGATGGAGAGCCCGCAGGCGGGCGTCCCGCGCGCCGGGGGCAGCGGCGGCCGCGACACGATCGAGCGACTCGAGACCTCCGGCATCCCCGGCTGCCGAGAACTCGGCCAGTCACCGGACGCAAAGGACCGTCAGCGCGGGGGCGAGCGGGCGGCCCAGGACATGCTCGACGATTTTTTGAGTCGCCGTGGCCGCGGTTATTCCGGCGGCATCAGCAGCCCCGTCACCGCGGCCACCGCCTGCTCGCGGCTGAGCCCGCACCTCGCCTTCGGCACGCTCTCGATGCGGCGTGTCTGGCAGGCGAGCGAAACTCGGCGTCGGGAGGTGGTCATCGCCCTCGCCGCGGCGACGAGCCCGGGCGAGCGACAGACCCTGCGGGCCTGGCAGCGGAGCCTGCGGGCGGTGCAGTCGCGGCTCCACTGGCACTGCCACTTCATGCAGAAGCTCGAGGATGAGCCGGCGATCGAGTTACAGAACATGCTGCGGGCGGCCGACGGCCTGCGGGAGGGGGAAATCGACGCCGACCGGCTGGCCGCCTGGCAGGCGGGCCGCACCGGCTACCCGCTCGTCGACGCCTGCATGCGGAGCCTCGTCGCCACCGGCTGGCTGACCTTCCGGATGCGGGCCCTGCTCGTCTCGTTCGCGGCCTATCCGCTCTGGCTCCACTGGCGGCCCGTCGGGCTGCATCTCGCCCGGCACTTCCTCGACTTCGAGCCTGGCATCCACTGGTCGCAGCTGCAGATGCAAAGCGGCACCACCGGCATCAACACGCTGCGGATCTACAACCCCACCAAACAGGCGCGCGACCAGGATCCGCACGGGGTCTTCATCCGCCGCTGGCTGCCGGAACTCGCCGGCGTGCCCGCTGCCTACCTGCCCGAGCCCTGGACGATGCCGGCGGGCGTGCAGCAGTCAGCCGGCTGTCGGATCGGCCGCGACTATCCCGCGCCAATCGTGGACCACGCGGCCGCCGTGCGGGAGGCGAAGCGCCGGCTGGCGCTCGTCCGCGGCAGTGCACCAGCCCGGGCGGAGGCCCGCGCGGTGGCCCGGCGGCACGGCAGCCGCAGGGACCGCCGCGGGGCGATGCAGCAGGATCCGGTCCGACGAAACCTCGAGCGGGAGCCACGGGACGGCCCGCCAAAGGCCGGCCGCTCCGCCCCCGACCAGCAACGCAGGCTGCCCTTCGCCGACGACGCCGACCCGCCGGCTGACCGCTGACGGCCGGCCCCCGGCTCGTGCACGCACGTTGCCGCACGGCCTCCACGCCCCAGGTCCGCCGAGGGTCGCCGCGGTCCCAGGGTGTCCCTTGTAAAGCCGACTCGGAATTACCCGCGTCCGCTCCGTGCTCCCGCGGCACAGGGTCACTATCTGAAGCCCGAGGCTGGGCATTCCCTCCGCTTCGTCACGCGAGCAGATCATCGATCACCCGGCCGTGGACGTCGGTGAGCCGCACGTCGCGGCCGCCGAAGCGGAACGTGAGCCGCTTGTGGTCGATGCCCATCTGACTGAGAACCGTGGCGTGGATGTCATGGATGTCGAGGGGGTTTTCGACGACGCCCATCCCCATCTCGTCGGTCGTGCCGTACACGCTTCCCCCCTTGAAGCCGCCACCGGCGAGCCACATGGTGTAGCCCGAGACATGATGATCGCGGCCGTCAGTGCCCGCGGAATGGGGCGTGCGGCCCATCTCCCCGGCCCAGAGCACGATCGTCTCGTCGAGCAGGCCGCGCTGCTTGAGATCGGCGACGAGCGCGGCCACCGGCTGGTCGGTGACCAGGGCGTTCTCGGCGTGGTACTTCTTCATGCCGCCGTGCTGGTCCCACGGTGCGTTGTTGGAATGCGTGAGCGGGCAGGTGATCTCCACGAACCGCACGCCCGCCTCCACGAGCTTCCGCGCCCGCAGGCACTGGAGCGCGTAGAACTTCTCATAGTCGGTGCCCCGGTCGAGCCCATAGAGCCGGCGGGTGGCCTCGGTCTCCCGCGACACGTCGCAGACGTCGGGGATCGAGACCTGCATTCGCGCCGCCGTCTCGAACGTGCGGATCGCCGCCTCGATCACGGCCGCCTCGCCCGGGCTCGCCTCTGCGAGCGACTGCGCGCGGAGGTAGGCGAGCTTCGCCCGCTGCACCGCCGGCGGATCGGCCGCGATGACGTTGTCCACGGGCGCTCCCTTGGCCCGCACCGTCGTCGCCTGGCAGGTGGCCGGCAGGAAGCCGCTGGCGAAGTTCTGCACGCCGCCGTTGGGCACCCAGTCGTTGTTGAGCAGCACGTAGCCGGGGAGGTTCTCGTTGTCGGTGCCCAAGCCGTGGGCGATCCAGGCGCCCATGCTCGGCGCCGCGCCGATGCTGCGGCCGGTGTGGAGCAGCAGGTTCTGCGCGCCGTGCAGCGGCGTCTCGCCGACGAGCGACCGGACCACGCAGAGGTCGTCGGCGATGCCCGCCGCGTGGGGAAAGAGATCGCTCACCCACAATCCGGATCTGCCGCGCTGGGCGAACTTCCAGAGGGAGCCGAGCCACTTCCGGTTCTGCCCTGCGGCCTGCGACTTCTCGTCGAACTTCCACTCGGCCGGCTGGCCGCTTCGCTTGTCGAGTTCGGGCTTGGGGTCGAACGAGTCCACGTGCGACACCCCGCCGTCCATGAACAGGAAGATCACGTGCTTCGCCCGGGCCGGATGGTGCAGCCCCGCGTTGCCGGCCGTCGCCCCCCAGGCGGGCGCGAGCCCGGCCAGCGCCGTCCAACCGAAGCCCATGCCGGTGGATTGAAGAAATCCGCGGCGGGAGAGGGGCATGGGGGCAATGCCGGGGCAGCGGGGATCGCGGGTCAGGCCGGCGCCGCTCTCGCAGTCACTCCACATGGCTGAACTCCTGCGTGAGAAAGATCGCGTGGGCGACATCCTGCCAGAGCGGCACCGACGTGGGCCGGTCGGCCGCGGCCACGCCACGGGCCTCCGCCGACGCTGCGGCGACCGCCGCGAGCCTCGCAACTTCCGCCGGGCGGGCCGGCCTGCCGACAGCCTCCTCGAGCATCGCGCTGATCCGGCCGCGTTCGCTCGTGGCCTCGCCCCCCACGACCCTCTCGGCCCAGGCCTTCGCCATCGCGGTGACGAACGGGTCGTTGAGGAGGGCCAGGGCCTGGTCGGGCACGGTCGTGCGGTCGCGTTTTCCCACCGTCACCTTCGGCATCGGCTGGTTGAACAGCGCGAGGAACCGCGGCGGATCCATGAGCGTCATCTTGATGTAGAGGCTGCGCCGGCCCCGGCCGTCCACCGGCCCGCTCACGAGCCGCTTCGCGCCGTCCTCCTGCGTCCGGTACGGGTCGATCGGCGGTCCGCCGAGCGTGCGGTCGAGCCGGCCGGCGACGGCGAGGATCGAGTCGCGGAGCGGTTCCGCCTCCAGCCGCCTGCGAGGATGGTGGTGCCAGAGCCGGTTTTCGGGATCGGCGGCCACGTTCTCCGGCCGGGCGTCGCTCGCCATCTTCCACGCGGCCGACGACACGAGCGCGCGAATGAGCTTCTTCGTGGACCAGCCCTCGTCGATGAACCGGATTGCGAGCTGATCGAGCAGCTCGCCGTGCGCCGGCGGCTCGCCCAGGTGGCCGAAGTCGTCGGGCGTGCGGACGAGCCCCTCGCCGAAGCAGTGGAGCCAGACACGGTTGACGTAGACCCGCGCCGTGAGCGGATTCCGGGGGCTCGCGATGCCCCGGGCGAGCTCCAGCCGGCCGCTGGCGGCGGAAGGGGGCGTGGCCGCCGAGTCGCGGAGGAACCGCACCGTGCCGCGGGGCACCTCGGTGCCGAGGTCGGTCGCCGAACCGCGGATCGCAAGGCGAGCATCGCGGCCCTCGAACCATTCGGCCATCGACCCGATCGTGCGGTCCGGCTGAAGACGCTTCTCAGTCTGGCGGTACCGTGCGACGAGCATCGCGATCGCGGGATCGTCGAGCGCCGTCGCATCGAGCCACTTCTCCTCGAGTGCCTCGTTGATCACCAGCACGTCCTCCCCGTCGGCCGAGCCCGCCGCCCAGCGATCCACCGCCGCGAGGATTCTCGCGGCCACGCGGTCGATGAGCTGATCGCGGTTTGCGGGCGCCGCACCGCCGTCGAAGATCGACTCCAGCAGTCCCAGCTCATCGAGCGGCGGCTTGCCGGCCGGATGCTCGTAGACCCGCGTCACGCCACACCACGACCGCGGATCCCGAATATCGGAGGCTGTCACGCCCCCCAGCCCGACCCGCGGCGGGAAGTTGTTGTCGAGCGGCTTCGTCACGATCTCGAGAGAGACCCGGCGGTCCGCCGTGTCGGGCGGGCCGACCAGCCGCTCGAAGTTGCCGGCCGTGAACGTGAGGAACGATCCCGGAAGGCGGTCGCCGTTTTTGAGCCGCTCGGTGTGAAACGCCCGATCGATGAGCAGGGAATGCGACGCCTTGCGGCCGCCACCGTAGCCCACCGAAATCGTCCGCGGGGGCCTCGCGAACAATTCTGGGCTGCGGATCGCGCCGGCCAGCCGCATCGACCAGGCGTGCGACCAGCGGCCCGCCGGCAAGAGGTGCAGCACGGCCGCATCCCCCTCGTCGGGCACGACCAGTTCGCCGTTGGCCACGAGGCCGTGCTTCATCCCGAATCCCTCCCACTGCCAGCCGCCCGCCGCCGTCGGGTCGGCCACGGTGAAGTCGGCGATGAGATTGAGGTGCTCGCGGTTGTGGGCGATCCGCCGCTCCCGCTCGGCGGCGAACTCGGCGGCGGA
This sequence comes from Pirellulales bacterium, assembly GCA_044355515.1. Lineage (GTDB taxonomy): Bacteria > Planctomycetota > Planctomycetia > Pirellulales > UBA1268 > QWPN01. The sequence goes on along the minus strand of JBIKXY010000119.1, from coordinate 3,508 downwards.
AAGCGGTGCGGCGGCCGGCCGCCGCAGGATGGCCCCGAGCGACCCGGGGAAGGCGGTCGCCTTCTCGTCGGTGGCGACGCCGCGGAGCCGTTCGACGAGCAACGGCCGCGACTGCCGCCAGCGGGCGGCGAGGGAGTCCACGAGTGATCCCTTGATGCCCCGCAGGTCGTCGATGACGGCGAGGTTGGGGTCGGTCGCGTCGACGCACCGCACGCTCCAGCGGCTGCTCAGGAAGACGCCGGCCAGCGCGTAGTAATCGGCCTGGGCGACGGCATCGAGCTTGTGGTCATGGCAGCGGGCGCAGCCGACGGTCGTCGCGAGGAACGCCTTGCTCGTCGTGTCGATCATGTCGGCCAGGTTTTCCTCGGTCACGTTGTCGACCATGGCGCTGTCGCCGTGCCGCCGCTCGCCCATCCGCAGGGCCATCGGGCCGATGATCGCCTCGTTGATGCCCGTGGCGGCTTCGACACGCGGCTCGATCAGGTCGCCGGCGATCTGCTCCATCACGAGCCGGTCGAAGGGCAGATCGGCGTTGAAGGCCCGCACCAGGTAGTCGCGATACATCCAGGCGTTCTTGGCCGGCACGTCCCACTCGTAGCCGTGGGTGTCGGAGTAGTGGACGACATCCATCCAGTGGCGGGCCTGGTGCTCGCCGTAGTGGGGGCTTGCGAGGATCGCCTCGACGAGCCGCTCGTACCCTGCGGGCGACGGGTCAGCGACGTATGCCGCGACGAGCTTCGGATCGGGAGGCAGGCCGGTGAGCACAAGCGCCAGCCGGCGGGCGAGCGAGTGCGGGTCGGCCTCGGCGGCTGGCTCGAGGCCTTCGGCCTCGAGCTTCGCGAGGATGAAGCGGTCGATGGCGGTGCGGGCCCATTCGGCGGCCTTCACCGGAGGCGGAGCCGGCTGCGAGAGCGGCTGCAGGCTCCACCATTCCAGCCGTTCCGCATAGACCTTTTCCCAGGCGTCGGCTGCCGTGGCCTTCCGTGGATCAGGCGCTCCGCGGGCCACCCATTCGACGAGCGTCGCGACCTCGTCGGCGGCAAGCGGCCCGTCGGGCGGCATCTCGTAATCGGCCTTCGTCCGCCGCACGGCCGCGATGAGCAGGCTCTCCTCCGGCTTGCCCGGGATCACGGCCGCCCCCGATTGCCCCCCCTGCTGCCAGCCGCTCTTCACGTCGAGGGCGAGGCCGCCGTTGATCTCTTGGTCGTGGGCGTGGCACTCGAAGCATCGCGACCGGAGGATCGGGAGAACGCGGTCGTTGAAGAAGGCCGCATCTTCCGGAGTGGACGCGACGCCGATTGAGCAGGCGAAGCCAAGCAGCAGCAATCCAGGCACGAGTCCGGTCGCGGCACGACACATGGCAGGATCAACCTCGTGGCAGGTCGGCGGGCGACCGAACGCCGATTGATGTCTCTTCGACAAATAGTACCGGAAAACTCCCGGGGGTCGGCCACAGACTCCCTCCGGTCTTCGAAAAAAGCCACAAACTTGTTGAAAACAACCGTCGAATGGTAAAATCCTGCTAGCCCACAGGTTTGTCAGTTCGATTGCCATCCTGGCGCCACGGGCGTTCTACGATCGCCTTCGGTTGGAGTGAGTTGGGACGGATGAGGCCGCTCCCAGGGGACGACGGGCGACAACACGGCGAGACCGCTGGACGCGCAGGGCGTCGACGGTGATCGCCGCTCACGCAAGCTCGGAGATCTCCCCGGCGCTGTCGCCGAACGACGGCGTGTCGACCCCGAACCGGTGGGCGAGGGTGAGCAGCAGGTCGTTCATCGGCCGCTCCTCGCGATACTTGAAATACTGCCCGTGCTTGATCCCCAGCCTGCCGCCGCCGGCGAGCACGAGCGGGTAGTTCTTGTGGATGTGGGTGTCGCTCGTGCCCGACCCGAACAGGCAGGCGGTCGTGTCGAGCAGCGTGCCGTCGCCGTCGGGCGTGCCCGCGAGCTTCACGAGGAACTTCCGGAACTGCTCGACGAGGAAGCGATCGTACATCGCCCACCGCTCGTAGCCCCCGGGGCTGCGGTTGCCGTGACTGAGGTTGTGGTGGGTGTTCGTCAGCCCGATGGCGGTCGGGAAGGAGTCGCCGATGCAGGTGCCCTCGCAGGCGATCTGGTAGGTGACCACGCGGGTCGAGTCGGTCTTGAGCGCGAGGTACATCAGCTCGAACATCGAGTCGAGGTAGCTCTGGGCGCCCTGCTTCGCAAAGCCATCCTGCGCGACCGATGATGGATCGATGGCCGGCCGCGGCACGCCCGCCCACTGCTCGGCCCGGTCGAGGTCGTGCTCGAGCTCGCGAATCGACTCGCGGTAGTCGTCGAACGCCTGCTGGTCATCGGGATTGAGCCGATGGATCAGGCTCTGCGCGCTTTCCATCGTGACGTCGAGCACGCTCCGCCGGGGCCGCAGGGCGGCCGCTCCCCCCTCCTCGACGCCAAACAGCCGGTTGAAGATCTGCCGCGGTTCGGAGAGGGCCGGCACGAACTTGCCGTGGCGATCGACGGAGATCGTCTGCGCCATGAGCGGCACGCCCACGCCGCCGCCCGAGGAGAGCACGAGCGAGGGAAACCTGGTCGCCCCCTCCATGTGCGAGGCGATGAGCTGATCGACGCTCACGAAGTTGGCCGACCCCTTGACGATGTTGGCGCCGTTCAAGAACAGCCCGCCGTTGCGGTGGCCGGTGCCGATCACGCGGTAGTGCGGGTGCGAGAGGCCCGAGAAGACCGTGAGATCCTGCTTGAAGGGCTCGAGCGGTTCGAGCGTCTTGCTCAGCCGGTAGTCGCGGCCGCCGTCGCCATCGGGAAACCAATAAAACTTGTCGTAGTCGGGATTCCTGCTCTCGGGGTTTTTCGGATCGGTGAGCTTCGGCGGCAGCGACACGCCGAACGGAAAGAAGATCGCGCAGAACCGCTTCTTCCGCTCGGCCGGGTCGGGGCCGGCTGCACCGAGCTTCTCGAGCGACGCAAAGAACGGCAGCGCGAGCGATGCGCCCGAACCCACCAGAAACGCCTTGCGACTGATCACTTGCATGGTGCCGCCCTTCCTGTTCGTCATTCGGGCAGGCCGGTAAACGACGCCGAAGTCGCCACGGCCTGCACCAGCGCCTTGAAATCATACCCCGCATCGACGAACGCCCGCCGCGCCCGCTCCACCGACCGCTCGTCGGCCAGGTCGAGCCGGCGGCCGGCCGCATACTGCACGAGACCCTCCACGAAGCCGCGGGTGAAGGCGTCGAGCCGCCGCTCGAGGATGTATCGCTTCAGATCTGCGAGGCTCCCGATCACCGTGCCGTCGGCGAGCGTGCTCTCGATCTTCACCGGCTCCTGCTTGTCGCCGGCCGGCACGGCATCCCGCCAGCCGCCGGCGGCGTCGAAATTCTCGAACGCCAGGCCGAAGGGGTCGATCCGCCGGTGGCAGGCGATGCAGGAGCCGCTCGACCTCGCGTGCTCGGCGATCCGCTCCCGCAGCGACGCCGCCTTGATGATCCCCTGCTCGTCCAGCGGCG
>JBIKXY010000118.1:0-8892 GCA_044355515.1 Pirellulales bacterium | reverse complement strand
CCCGAGCCGCTCGCCCCCCACTGCCGGCCGGGCCGCGTCCGGCGGGGCGTGCTCGAGGTGTTCGTCAGCCACTCGGCCATCAGCCAGGAGTTTTCCTTTCACAAAGCGGCGGTGCTCGAGCGGCTCAGGGCCGCGCTGCCCTCCGCCGCGATCACCGACATCCGCTGCCGCCTGGCCGACACGCCGGCCGGCCCCTGAGCGGCCTGGCCGACTGCGGCCGCCACCCTGTTCACCACCGACCACCCCGACATCGGAGCATTGCCATGAGCGACGACGAATCCCGGCAGCCCGGCTACACCTCGGCCGACCTCAAGCACCTCTCCGACCGCGACCATGTCCGCGAGCGGCCGAGCATGTATATCGGCGACACCACCACTCGCGGGCTGCACCATCTCGTCTACGAGGTGGTGGACAACTCGATCGACGAGTGCATGGCCGGCCACGCCAAGCAGGTGAGCGTGACGGTGAACGTGGACGGCAGCGTGACGGTCGAGGACGACGGCCGCGGGATCCCGGTCGATCGCCACCCGCAACTCTCGGAGGAGATGGACAGGGAGGTCTCCACGCTCGAGGGCGTGATGACGGTGCTCAAGTTCGGCGGCAAGTTCGAGAAGGGGGCCTACCAGACCACCGGCGGCCTCCACGGCGTGGGCGTGACGGTGGTCAACTTCCTCTCGGAATGGTGCGAGGTGGAGGTCTGCCGCGAGGGGCACGTCTGGCAGCAGGAGTACCAGCGGGGTGAGCCCACCGGCCCGGTCCGCAAGATGGGCACCACCACGCGGACGGGCACCAAGACCACCTTCAAGCCCGACGCCCAGATCTTCTCGCAGACGAAGTTCTCCTGGGACACCCTCGCCGGCCGCCTCAGGGAGCTGGCCTTCCTCAACTCGGGCGTGCGGATCCTGTTTCTCGACGCGGCCAGCGGCAACAACGAAAACTTCTACTACGAGCGGGGCGTGGAGGAGTTCGTCGAGCACCTGAACAAGGCGAGCGACGCGGTCCACCCCGACATCGTCACGATCAAGGGGGAGGCCGAGGGCGTCGCCTGGGACATCGCGCTGCAGTACACGAAGGAATACACCGAGAGCCTCCGCAGCTACGTCAACAACATCTCGACCACCGAGGGGGGCACCCACGTCTCCGGCTTCCGGGCGGCGCTGACCCGGGCGATCAACGCCTACGGCAAGAAGACCGGGATGTTCAAGGATCTCGTGCCCACCGGCGAGGATCTCCGGGAAGGGCTCACGGCCGTGATCAGCATCCGCGTGCCCCATCCACAGTTCGAGGGGCAGACCAAGACCAAGCTCGGCAACGGCGAGGTCGAGGGGATCATCAACTCGGCCGTGGGCGACCACTTGGCCAAGTATCTCGAGGAGAACCCCAAGAGCGCCAAGGAGATCGTCAAGAAGGGCGAACTCGCCGCCGAGGCCCGCGAGGCGGCCAAGAAGGCCCGCCAACTCCTGCGGGAGCGGAAGGGGGCGCTCTCCGGCGGCGGCCTACCCGGCAAACTCCGCGACTGCACCAGCCGCGAGGTGGACAAGTGCGAGTTGTATCTCGTCGAGGGCGACTCGGCCGGCGGCTCGGCCGAGGGGGGCCGGCTCCGGGAATACCAGGCGATCCTCCCGCTGCGGGGCAAGATCATCAACGCCTACAAGAGCCGCGACGACAAGGTGCTGGCCAACGAGGAGGTCCGGAGCGTGATCTCGGCGATCGGGGCGGGCATCGGCCAGGAGGCCGACTTGGCCAAGCGGCGGTATGACAAGGTCGTGATCATGACCGACGCCGACGTGGACGGCTCCCACATCCGCACGCTCCTGCTCACCTTCTTCTACCGGCAGATGTACCGGCTGGTGGCCGAGGGGCATGTCTACGTGGCCCAGCCCCCCTTGTTCCGCGTCCGCACCAAGAAGCAGACCTACTACGTGCAGACCGAGGAGGAGATGAAGAACCAGCTCCTCGACCAGGGGCTGGGCGAGGGGGTGTTTCTGCCGGGCGACGGCCGGGAGATCTCGGGCGCCGAGATGCACAAGCTCTGCCGCACGCTCTCGGGGCTGGAAGACGCGCTCGTGGCGCTCGAGCGTCGCGGCGTGAGCCTCCGCGACCATGCCGCCCGCCGCGACAAGGCCACCGGCAAGTTGCCGATGTACCACGTCTTTTACGGCGTCGAGGAGCACTGGTTCACCAGCCGCGACGCGCTCGAGGCCTTCATGAAAAGCAAGGAGCAGTCGGCCGGCGGCGAGCTCGAAGTGGGCCGGGCCGACGGGAACAAGCATGGCGGTGAGCCGGCGGGGGGCATCGCCGGCGGTTCGCAGCTGGTGGTGGTCGATCTCCATGAGGTGCGGAGCATCAACTCGGCCCTCCAGGCGCTCGAGGCGATGGGCTTCGGCATGGACGCGCTCCTGCCCCAGGATCGCACCGGCCGCGAGGAGGCCCGCTACACGCTCCGCCGGGGCGACAACGAGATCGGCCTGGAGGACCTCCGCGGGCTGATCACGGCCGTGCGGCGGGCCGGGGAGAAGGGGCTCTCGATCACCCGCTTCAAGGGCCTCGGCGAGATGAACGCCGAGGAGCTCCGCGAGACCACGCTCGACCCGGCCAACCGCACGCTCCTGCGGGTCACGATGGCCGACGCGGCAGCGGCCGACGACCTGTTCCGCGTCTTGATGGGGGAGAAGGTCGAGCCGCGGCGGGAGTTCATCGAGAAGCACGCCCTCGACGTCAAGAACCTCGACGTCTGACACGGTTCCCCCGTGAGTCTCGCTGCGATGCCACCCACCAGCTTGCCCCTGCCCGCGACCGACCTGCTCGCGCGGGCGGCGGGCCTGCCCCCCTTGGTCACGGCCGTGGCCCACCCGTGTGACGAGCCGTCGCTCGCCGGGGCGCTCGCGGCCCGCGACCGGGGGCTCGTCGCCCCGATCCTGATCGGTCCGGAAGAAAAAATTCGCCGCGTGGCGGCCGAGGCTGGGCTCGACCTGGCCGGCCTGCCGATCGATCCGGTGCCCCACAGCCATGCCGCCGCCGCCCGGGCAGTGGAGCTTGTCCGCCGGGGCGAGGTCCGCGCGATCATGAAGGGCAGCCTCCACACCGATGAGTTATTGGCCGAGGTCGTGAGCCGCGACACGGGCCTCAGGACCGCCCGGCGGATCAGCCACGTGTTCGTGCTCCAGGTGCCGGGCTACGACCGGCTCTTGTTCGTGACCGACGGCGCGGTCAACATCGATCCCCGCCTCGAGGAGAAGGCCGACATCGTCCAGAATGCGATCGATCTGGCCTGCGCCCTGGGGGTCGCCCGGCCGCGGGTCGCGATCCTTTCGGCGGTCGAGACGGTGACCTCGAAGCTCCGCTCCACGCTCGACGCGGCGGCGCTCTGCAAGATGGCCGACCGGGGGCAGATCACCGGCGGCCTGCTCGACGGCCCCTTGGCCTTCGACAACGCCGTCTCCCTGGAGGCGGCCCGCACCAAGGGGATCGCCTCCGAGGTGGCCGGCCGGGCCGACATCCTCGTGGCCCCCGATCTCGAGAGCGGCAACATCCTCGCCAAGCAGTTCGGCCACTTCTCCGGGGCCACCGCCGGCGGGATCGTGCTCGGGGCGCGGGTGCCGGTGATCCTCTCGAGCCGAGCCGACTCGCTCGCCTCGCGGGTGTTGTCCTGTGCGGTGGCGGTGATCTTCGCCAACGCTCCTCCGGCGGCGGCGCCATGAGTCCTGGCGGCGACGGGCGCAACCACCTGCTCGTCCTCAATGCCGGATCGAGCAGCATCAAGTGCGGACTGTACGAGGGAGCCGGGCCCCGGCCCGCGCGGCTCGCCCGGGTGCATGCCGACCTGCGGGACGACGCGCTCGTGCTCACGGTCGATGGCGTCGGCGACCGCCGGGTGGCGGAACTGCCCCGGCCAGCCCCGGCCGCCTGGGATGCCGCGCTCGTGCTCGTGCTCGAGCGGGCCATGGTCCTCGCCGGGGGGCCGATCGCGGCGGTGGGCCATCGCGTGGTTCACGGCGGCGGCCGGTTCGAGCGGCCCGTGGTCGTGACGCCGGAGGTGCTCGGAGAACTGGCGGCCCTGGAGCCGCTCGCGCCCTTGCATCAGCCGCAGAACCTGGCCGGGATTCGCGCGGCCGCCGCGGCCCTGCCGGAGGCGATGCAGGTGGCCTGCTTCGACACCGCCTTTCACCACACTTGCCCGCCGGTGGCGACCCGGCTGGCGATCCCGCGGGAGTGGCACGACCGCGGCGTCCGCCGCTACGGGTTCCACGGGCTCTCGTACGAGTCGGTCGTCGCCCGGCTCCCGGAGGTGGCAGGCGGCATCCCAGAGCGGGCGGTGATCGCCCACCTGGGGGCCGGTGCGAGCCTGTGCGGCGTGCAGCGGGGCCGAAGCATCGCCACCACGATGGGCTTCACGCCCTTGGACGGCCTCGTGATGGCCACGCGGAGCGGCAGCATCGACCCCGGCGCGGTGCTGCATCTGGTGCTCCGCGCGGGGCTGTCGGCCGCCGCGGTCGAGACGATGCTCACTCGTGAGTCGGGCCTGCTGGGGGTCTCCGAGATCAGCGGCGACATGCGGGCCTTGCTTGCGTCGGACGATCCGCGGGCCGCCGAGGCGGTGGAACTCTTCTGCGAGCGGGCGGCGCGGGAGACGGCGTCGCTGGCGGCGGCCCTGGGAGGCCTGGACGCCCTCGTGTTCACCGCCGGCATCGGCGCGCACGCCCCCGCGATCCGCGCGCGGATCGCCGCCAAGCTCGGCTGGCTCGGCCTCGAGCTCGACGCCGCCGCCAACGCGGCGCACGGCCCGCGAATCAGCAGGCCAGCCAGCCGCGTGGCCGCCTGGGTGATCCCGACCGACGAGGAGGGCGTGATCGCCGCCCAGGCGGCTACTTCACGTCGATGAGCTCGACCAGGAAGTGGAGCGTGGCGTTGGGGGGGATCGGGCCGCCGGGCGTGCCGCGGGCGCCGTAGCCCAAGTTGCTCGGGATCTCGAGCTCGATCATGCCCTCCTCGCCGACGAGCTGCATGCCCTCGGTCCAGCCGGGAATCACGCCGTTGAGCGGAAACTCGATTGACTCGCCCCGCTGGTAGGAGCTGTCGAAGACCTTCCCGCCGTCGAGCCAGCCGTGGTAGTTGACCTCGACGGTGTTGGTCGCCTTCGGCTTGCCGCCGGCCCCCTTGCGGAGGACCCGGTACTTGAGGCCCGACGGGGTGGTGGAGAACTCCTTCGGGGCGTCGGCGTCGATCGGGCCGGCGCCCTCGGGTAGGGCGGGGTGGGGGACGTCGGCGGCCATGAGGAACTCCGGGGTGAGAAGGGACAGGGCGAGGACGACGATCGTGGCGAGGGTGCGCATCGCTGGCTCCTGGGCATCCGGCCGGGCCTGGGCGGCCGGGCGGCTTCGGGACGAGACACTCTACCCGAAAACTACTCGCCGCGGGCGAGCAGCCGCTCGATCTCGTCGGGCTGAATCGGCACTTGGCTACAGAGATCGACCGGCCCCTGTTCCGTGACGAGCACGTCGTTTTCCAGCCGCACGGCCAGGTTTTCCTCGGGGATGTAGATCCCCGGCTCGACCGTGATCACCCAGCCGGGTTCGAGCGGCCCGTCCACCGGGGCGATGTCGTGCACGCCCAGGCCCAGCGAATGGCCGAGGCCGTGCATGAAATACTTCTTGCAGGCCGGCTCCTCGGGCGTGTCTTTCGCGGCCTCGTCGGCCGTGATCAGCCCCAGGCCCACGAGCTCGCCGGCCATTTGAACCTGCGCGGCCCGCTTCCAGTCGCGGAGGCTCACGCCCGGCACGCAGCGGGCGATCGACGACTCGAGCACCCGGAGCACCGCCTCGTAGACGGCCCGCTGCCGCTCGGTGAACCGGCCGCTGACGGGATAGGTTCGCGTCAGGTCGGCGGAGTAGTTGGCATAGGAGGCACCCACGTCCACGAGCACGAGGTCCCCCGCGCGGCACTCGGCATTGTTGTCGAGGTAGTGCAGCACGCAGGCATTGTGCCCAGAGCCGATGATCGGCTCGTAGGCCATCCGGGCCCGCCGGCGGGTGAACTCGCGGAGCAGTTCCGCCTCGAGCTCGTACTCCATCACGCCCGGCTCGAGGGCCGCGAGCAGTCGCCGCAGGCCGGCGTCGGTGATGTCGACGGCCCGCTTGATGAGGGCCACCTCGGCCGGGCTTTTGACGGCCCGCAGCCGGCGCAGGAGGGGCGCGAGCCGCTCGAAGCGATGGAGCGGATACTTCGCGATCAGCCGGCGGGCCATCCGCAGGTCGCGGTCTTCGACCTCGTACGCCGCCCGCTCGTGCTCGTTGGCGTTGAGCCACACGCTCTCGCTCTCGCACAGAAGCGCGTGCAGGGCGCCAGGTAGCTCGGTGAGCCAGCGAACCGTGGCGATTCCGGAGATCGCCCGGGCCTTCTCCTTCGTGAGCTTCTCCCCCTCCCAGGTCGCGAGCCGCTCGTTGGGCTGCCGCACGAAGAGCAGCTCACGAGCCGCCGGGTCGCTTGCCTGGGGGCAGAGCAGAAGCACGCTCTCCTCCTGCTCGATCCCCGCCAGCCAAAACAGGTCGCTCGCCGGGTGGAGTTTGAGCGTGCCGTCCCCCGTGGTCGGGAGGATGTCGGCCGCGTGCACGATCGCGACGGCCTTGGGAGGCAGCAGCGGCACCAGCCGCCGGCGATTGGCGGCGAACAGTTCGGGATCGATCGGGGCGTGCCGCATGCGGAAGCTGGGCCCTGGGGGGAGCGAGCCGGTCAGGTCACCAGCTGCGGCTCGGTCTCGGGGTCGTCCTCGGTCTCGGCCGCGGTGGCCAGCGATTTCGGCGGCCAAAAGGCGACCGCCAACAGGCCGGCGGCGGCCAGCGCCAGGAAGGCGGGCACGAGAAACAGCGTCCTGTAATCGACAACGTCGTCGTCGGTGAGCCGGCCCTGGAGCGGGATGAAGAGCCACTTGGCGGCCAGGTCGCCCAGCCCCAGCACCAGCAGGTTGAACAGGCTCTGGGCGGTGCTCCGTACGTCCTTGGGAAACGCGGCGTCGATGAAGATGTAGAGCGTGGCGAAGAAGAAGGCATAGCAGATGCCGTGCAGCACCTGCACGGCGATGATCACGGCCTGGTTCTGGGGCAGGAGGGCGAAGACCGCGAACCGGGCGGCGTGGCCGAGGATCCCGAGGATCATCGTCGTCTTCCAGCCCAGCCGGGCGAGCACGCCTCCCAAGACCGCCATGGTCGCGATCTCGGCGACCTGCCCGATGCTCATCACCGGCATGATCCACTCCGGCTTGATGCCGACCGTCTTGCTCTTGAGAAAGTCGCCCGCCATCACGAAGTAGCCGTTGTGGATCACGGCGTCGATGAACGTGACCACGAACAGCACCAACAGATAAGGATGCGAGAGAAACCTCGCGGCCTTGAGCCAGGCCAGGCCGTCCCCGGCCGCCGCCCGCTTCGGAGGCGTGTGCGGCAGCGACAGGCTGTAGGCGGCCAAGGCGAGCGAGCTGACGCCGGCGACCAGGAAGATGTTGCGGCTCGCGGCCACGGCCTCCGCCCCCTCCTTGCCCTGGAGCACGAAGTACAGCGGCCAGGCCGCCAGAATCCAGCCGATCGTGCCCCCCATGCGGACCAGGCCGAACTCCTGTTGCGCGTCCTTCATGTGGGTGAAGGCGATCGAGTTGGAGACCGAGATCGTGGGCACGTACAGGAGCGAGTGGACGAGCATCAGCCCGAAGAAGACGGGAAACACCCCCAGGCCAGTCGCGGCGGCGATCTCGCGGGCCCAGTACAGGCCCAGGATCGCCAGCCCCCCCACGAGATGGCTGAAGGCCATGAACCGCTCGGCGGCGAAGGCTCGATCGGCGAACTGGCTGGAAAAAAAGATGCCCACGATCGAGGCGATCGCGAAGCAGCTTCCCACCCAGGCGATCTGCGGCTCGGTGAACGCGAGGCCGTCCTTGCCCATGTAGCCCCAGATCAGGGGCAGCCAGGCGCCCCAGATCGCGAACTCGAGCACCATCATCACCCACAGTCGCACCGTCGGTGCCGGGGCGGCTGTCAGCGGGAGATCCTTCATGGGGGCGATGGTACCATCCCCGGAAAACCTCGGAAATCCGCATGCCCGCCCCGGAACACATCCTCGTCGCCGGCCGCTGGCGGCCCGCCGCCGCCCGGGCGACGTTCCAGGCGTTCGACCCCACGGCGGCCACGCCGCGCGAGGCCGTCTGGCCGGTCAGCTCGTGGGCCGATTGCGATGAAGTGCTCGACGCGGCCGTGGTCGCCGCCGCAGAGTTGGCGCAGCTCCCAGCCAAACGACTCGCCACCTTCCTGGAACGCTTTGCCGTGCGGCTCGAGGCCCGCGGCGCGGAGCTCGTCGCCGCCGCGCACGCCGAGACGGGCCTGGCGGCGACGCCGCGGCTGGCCGACGTGGAACTGCCCCGCACGCTCGACCAGCTGCGGCAGGCTGCGGCAAGTGCCCGCGAACAATCCTGGCGGATGGCGATGCTCGACACCGCCAAAAACATCCGCGCCGCCTGTTTCGGGATCGGCCCGATCGTGGTCTTTCCCCCGGCCAACTTCCCGCTGGCCTACGGCTGCGTGACCGGGGGCGACATGGCCGCGGCGATCGCCGCCGGCAACCCCGTAATCGCCAAGGCCCACCCCGGTCATCCGACCGTCTCCAAGCTCGCGGCCGAGGAGGCCCTCGCGGCGATCCGCGAGACCGGCCTGCCTCCGGCCACCGTGCAGCTCCTCCACGGCCTCGACACTGCCGACGGCGAAAAGCTCGTGGCCGACCCGCGGGTGGGCGCGACGGGCTTTACCGGCAGCGAGGCGGCCGGCCGAAAGCTGTTCGCGGCCGCGAGCGCGGCCGGGAAGGTGATCTGGGTCGAGATGGGAAGCATCAACCCCGTCGTGCTCTTGCCGG
>JBIKXY010000345.1:0-2807 GCA_044355515.1 Pirellulales bacterium | reverse complement strand
GGAGGAACTCGCTGGCGCCCAGAAGCAGACGGAAAGTCGGATGGATCGCCTTGCCGTGCGGATGGATGCACTGGCCGAGTCGCAGCAGTCGATGCAACGGACGTTTGAGCGGTTTATGGTGCGGACTGAAGAGCAGTTCACGAGCGTGCGGACGGAGATGCGCGAAGGCTACGACCGGCTCGAGCAGAAGACCGACCGGCTGGAGCAGAAGCACGACTCTTTCGAAAAGAAGATGGACGCCTCGTTTGCCGACGTCCGCAAGCAGCTCGGCGGGCTCTCGCTCTCCGTCGGCATGGGCCTCGAAGCCTACGCCCTCGACAAGATCCCGCGGCTGTTGGAGATGCACTGCGGCTTCAAGACCGAGTCGGTGTTTCCCGAGACGTTTACCGACGGCGGGAGAACGGAGGAGATTGACGTGGTGGTGCGGGGCAGCATCGCCGGCCGGCCGGCGGTGGTGGTCTGCGAGGTGAAGACCAGCATCTCGCAGACGGAAGTCCGCGACTTCTTCGGTCGCGTAGACCGGGTGCGGTCGCGGCTCGGCTGCGACGACGTGCGAGTATTGTTCTTTGGCTACCGGGCCGCGGCCGAGACCCACGGCATGATCGAGGAGGCCGGCGGCTGGCTGGCCCTCCCCGCGGGCATCCTGCGGATCAACCGCCAGGCGGGGTGAGGCGTGAGAGAAACCAGGCCCCGCGAGGGATGAGTTGCACGGGGCCGTCGCGGGAAAAGAGAAAATGACAACCGCCGTGGTGATCGCGGATCACCCCGGGCACGGGAGCCGATTCCGCGACGCGGTCCATGGAGCCGCCATGCAGTGGCACGGCACTTCCACGGTGATCGCATTTGATCGCGGCTTCGCGGGGCTGCCCGGGATCAGCATTTTGGCCCACTGAGGGACCCGCATCGCATGAGTCCTCGACAAGAACCGTTACGACACCATAATGGTATCGTCGTCGCGCAGATTCGCCCCTTGGAAGTGCCCATGAACCTCACCCTGAAAAACATTCCTGACGAGGTTTACCGGAGGCTGAAGGCTGCGGCCGAGGCACATCGACGCAGTTTGAACAGCGAGGCGATCGTGTGCCTCGAGGCGGTGCTCCTCCCGCGACGGGTGGCAGCGGGCGAACGACTCGCGGCAGCTCGGGCGCTTCGGGCCACGCTGCCCAAGGCAGGATTCCGCGCGAGGGACATCGACGACTTCAAGCGGCAGGGCCGGGCGTGATCGTCGTCGATACCAACGTCATCGCGTACCTCTACCTTCCCGGGGTTTTCACCACGAAGGCAGAGGCTTTGCTGGAACGCGATCCTGAATGGGCGGCACCTTGGCTGTGGCGAAGCGAGTTTCGCAACATTCTTGCAGGCTATGTCCGGCGCGGCACGATCAGCCTCCCGGCAGCCATCGATCTTCAGATGGAGGCCGAGCGGCTGCTCGCCGGCGGAGAATGCGACGTTGATTCACGCGTCGTTCTCGAGTTGGCGGCACAGAGCGGCTGCTCGGCCTACGATTGCGAGTTTGTCGCGCTGGCTGACACGCTGGGCGTAAAACTCATGACGATGGATGCGCAGGTGTTGCGGGCGTTTCCAGCAACGGCAGCGTCGCTTCGAGCCTCGTGACAAGCCCGTCTTGCTTCAAGAATCGTGCCCATTGTGCAGGGCTGCCTGCGACCTCGCCGCTTCCGCGAGCGACCCGGCCGCGACGGTGATCACGCGGTCGCAATAGGCCGTGGTCGAGAGCCGGTGAGCGATCATGATGATCGTGAGGTCGCGGGAAAGACCGGCGAGCGTGTCCATCAGGGCTTTTTCCGTGGCGTCGTCGAGGGCGCTTGTCGCCTCGTCGAAGACGAGCACTGGAGCCTGCTTGTAGAGCGCCCGCGCGATGCCGATCCGCTGCCGCTGGCCGCCGGAGAGCCGCACGCCCCGTTCGCCGACAGTCGTCGCATAGCCCCGGGGCAGCGAGTCGATGAAGCCCGCGATCTGCGCCTGCCGGGCCGCCGCTTCGAGCCGCCCGTGATCCACCTCCCGCGCCGGGATGCCGAGCGCGATGTTTTCGGCGATCGACGTGTCGGCGAGAAAAATACTCTGCGGCACATGCGCGATATTGGCCTGCCAGGCCTCGGGCAAGACCTCGCGGCCGTCGATCAATAGCCGGCCGCTCGTGGGGCCGAGCAGGCCCATCAGGATGTCGGCGAGCGTGCTCTTGCCGCTGCCAGTGGGCCCCACGAGGGCCACCCGCTCGCCGCGGCGGATCTCGAGCGACACGTCGGCCAGCACGAGCGGCAGATCGGGCTGATAACGGAACGAGCAGCGGTCGAGCGCGATCGACGCGGTAAAGGCCGCGGGAGCCGCGCGGGGCCGGTCGGCCTCGGGGGCCGGCTGGTCGAGGAGATCGAGCACCGTCTGGAAGCCCGCCACGTGGTTTTGCAGCTGGGAATACGACAGGTAGGTCTGCTGGAGCGCAGGCAGGAGCCGCTGGGCGCCGAGGGCGAGGGCTCCGAGCACCGGCAGCGCCGCCGCGATGCCCCCCTGCCCCTTCACGAGCACGTAGGCCAGCGCCGCCACGCCGGCCATGCCCGCCGCCTCGATCACGAACCGCGGAAACCCGCCCAGCAGCTCGGCCCGGGCCCGCAGCTGGCGGACCGTCCAGTCGGCGTCGCGATAGCGCGCGAGATAATAGGGCTGCGAATGATCGAGGAGCACATCGCGGATCGCCCCCAGCCCCTCCTGCACGGTTTGCACGAGGGCTTCCCTGCTTTCCACCTGGCGGCGGCTGTTGGCGGCGAGCGACGCCCTCGTGGCGAGCGTGATCG
>JBIKXY010000117.1:0-8913 GCA_044355515.1 Pirellulales bacterium | reverse complement strand
AGGCTCATGCCGGTGGACTCCGTTCCGCCGCCATGACCGCCAGGTGGAGCCCGTCGAGAGCCAAGAGCGGCCGGCCATCGGCCCCGGCCACCACGATGTCGTAGACCGTCTCGCGGATGTCCTGGGTGCGGAACAGCATCCGGGCGAAGCAGGCCTCGCCAGGCTGCGGCAGGGCTGCGATCCGCAGCCGGTCGAACCGCACCGGAATCTCGACGCGGCGGCCGCAGAGGATGTAGGAGAACACCGCGCAGCCCACGATCACCCCGTCGAGCAGGGCCACGGGAACCGTCCAGCCGCGGCTGCCGCGGGGCGCCGCCACCCCGTCGCCGCGGGGCGCCGTGAGCCGGCCCCAGCCGCCGTTGCGATCGAGGAACAGGCCGTCGAGCGTGCGGAACGAGGGGCCATGTCGCAGCGGCGCCGCCTCCTGATACACCATCGGGTTGAAGGGGAACGGCGGCTCTCCCACCTCGGCGACGAACGCCGCGACCGGGCCGCCGATCGCCAGGCCGCGGAAGTGCGGCCGCTCGGCGCCGGTCGGCTGCCCGTCGGGCCCGAGCACGGCGGCGAACCCGCGGGCCTCACCGCCGGCGGAGACGTCCACCCGCAGTTCGCGGGCCGCGTCGGTCGGGAAGCTGCAAGGCCGCTCAACGACGAACTCGCGGATCTCCCCCACGTGCTCGGCCAGGCCGGCGGCGATCGCCGCCTGGGCGACGAGCTCCGCCCCCATCACCGCCGGCAGCAGCGGCCGGCCGTATTGAAGATGATCGACGAGGAACCGGTCGGCGAGCGGGTCGAGGAGAAAGCTCACCGCCGTCACACCGTCGCGGCGGCTGACCCGCTCCACGAGGCTGCCGGCGTTGGCCGGCAATGCTTCGGCCTGCGTCCCGGCCGCCGGAGCGTCGGCCGGGGCTGGTCCCGCACCGGCGGCAGGGCCGGCCGCTCCGCCGGCGTGGGCGATCATCGCCGGCTCGGTCACGAGCACCTCGGCCACCGGCAGGCCCGCTTCGACCTCGGCCATGAACCGGCCCACGCCCTCGGCGAGCGGCATGAACTCGAGGCCGAACTGCTCGAGCACGAACCGGCTCTCAGGCCGGCTCGCCATGCCCACCTCGTCCCAGGCGTGCCAGTGGAAGGTCGCGGCCCGCAGGCCGGGCCGCCGCTGCCGCGCGGCGGCGACGAGCTTGGCCAGCATGTCGTTGGCCAGCGAGTAGTCGGCCTGGCCGTGGCCGCCGAGCCGACCGCTCGTCGAACCGAAGGCCGCGAGCATCTCGAGCGACCGGCCATCGACAGCGGCCAGCAGGTGCTCGAGGCCCGCGCACTTGGGGCCGACGGTTCGGGCGAGCGACTCGGGCGTCTTCTTCTCGAACCGGCAGGCCGACTCCCAGCCCGCCCCGTGGACGATGCCACGGATCGGCCCCAGGTCGCGGGCCACCCGGGCCACCAGGCCGCGGACGGCCGCGGCGTCGGCCAGGTCGCAGGCCTCGTAGCGGGCGGCGACTCCCGCGGCCGCGAGTGCCGCGAGCGAGCGGGCGATCTCGATCGACTTCTCGATCGCGGCCCACGCCTGCCGCGGCTCGTCACCCCGCCGCTTGGCCTCGAGCATGACCTTGCTCTTGAGGTCGCGGTGCGCGGCCTCGGAAAGCTCGAGCCAGCCCGGCTCCACCGCCACGGGCTTCGTCGAGCCGACGAGCACCAGCGACACGCCGTGCCGCCGACCGAGCTCGCGGGCACAGGCCGCCGTCACCCCCCGCGCGCCACCGGTCACGAGCCAGCACGCGCCGCGGGCCAGGGCCGGAAGGCTTCCGACCGGCGGCGCGGCGGTCCGCTCGACCGCGGTGACGGTCACCCGTCGACCGGCGACGAGCCCGACTTCGACCGGGCCGTCGCCAGCCGTCAGCTCGGCGATCACGGCCGCAGCGGTCTCGGCCGCCGGCACCGCGGCCGCCGTGTCGACGACCCGCACCCGCAGCTCGGGAAACTCGCGCGCCAGCCCCTTGAACAGTCCGGCCAGCCCGCCGCTGGTGGGCTCGCCGATCGTGCCGGCCAGGCCGAATCCGCCGCCGAGATCGCAGACGGCCGTGAGCGTGGAGGCCGCGACGTCGCCGGCCCGCGTGCGGGCGGCGATCCACTTCTGGCAGGCGACGAATGCCGCCGTGACCGCCTCGCGTGCAGCCTGGCCGCGGGCCGCCACCACGACGAGATGCCGCACGGGGCCGGCCACTTCGGCGCGGGCGAGGGTGAACGCGGCCGCCTCCGGGTCGGCCACCGCCGCCTCCTCGATCGACACGGGCATCGCGCCCGAGGCGGCGAGCTGCCGCTCGAGCGCGACGGCGAGCGGACCGGTGCCGAGCACGGCCACCCGCTCGCCGGCGAGCGACCGCGCCGCCACGGCGGCCCCGAGTTCGACGAGCTTGAGCTCGTACCGACGCGTGATGGCCGCTTCATCGGCCGTTCGGTCCGCACCCTGGGAGCCGTCCTGGGCAACGCCCGCCGGTTGCCCGGGCTTGGCAGCCGGCCTCGCCAGCCAGGTCGCTCCCAGTCCGCCGCAGCGACCGGCCCAGTCGCGGCCCCAGGGGCCGCCGCTGGTCACGGCCTCGGTGGCACCGCCGCCGACGGCCAGCCAGGGGCAGGCGGCCGAGAGCGTGTCGCAGGCCGCCGGCTCACGGCCGATCAGCCGCGCGATCGCGGCCGAGGCCGAGGAGTCGCCATCGCCGAGCGCCACCCGCACGAGCGGCCCCATCCGCTCCGCCCGGCGGATGCTCGCTCCGGCCGGCTCGACCGAACCGCTGGCATCGATTTGGATCCCGCCTTCCGCCGCGGCCACGACCAGCCCCCGCGGGCGGTGCGCCGCGGCCACCAGCAGCCGCTCGGTATCGGCAAGCGACCGACAACTGGTCACGATCCGCTCGACGAACTCGCCCGGGGGCGAGTCGGTGGCCGCCCCGAGGGCGACGAAGGCCACGATCCCGGCGTCGTTCCAACCGAGCACCGCCCCCGGCAGGCCGGTCGCCGAGACGAGCGTCCCGGCGAGGCCGTCGCGCTCGAAGGCGTTCACGGCCAGGTCGGCATGCCGGCCGAAGCAGGCCAGCAACCCGGCCACGCCATCGGTCACCGCCGCCGGAGTCACGAGCACCAGATCGCAGCCGCCGACCGCGGCGGCGGGAGCTGCGGCGGCCGCCCGCACGATCGCCTCATCCACGTGGGCCGCCGTCGCAATCGCGGCGAGTTCCGCGGCCAGGGCCGGCTCGACGGCCACCGCCGAGGCCACCGGCACGGCGGCGGCCACCTGCCGGGCCCAGCCGCGAACCGCCGCGGCCTGCTCGCGGCCGATTCCCAGCCGGGCCGGATGGTCACCGCCGGCGGCGGGCGGGCCGCCGCGAGGCGCGTCACCGGGGGCCGGGTCGGCCGATCCGCCGATCCGCACGACGAGGTATTCGATCAGCGAGCGGAGCGTGGGGAAGTCGTCGAGCGACACGCCGTCTTCGGCCTGCAGGCCATACCGCTGCCCCACCTCGCCGAACAGCTGGGCCTTACGAATGCTGTCGATCCCAAGGTCGGCCTCCAGATCGGCGTCGAGTTCCACGATCTCCGCCGGATAGCCCGTCTGCTCGACCACGAACTCGACCAGGAACCGCTCCAGCTCACCGGCGAGCGCGGCCGGTGCGGGAGCCGGCGCCAACGCGGGAGCCGGTGCCGGTGCCGACGCACTGACCGCCACCGGACTCGGCGAGGCACTCCGCGGCCCGGGAGAAGACTTCGGGCTCGGCGACGCCGCCGGGGCGGCCACGCCGCCACCGGCCAGCCGCGGCACCAGATACCCGATCAGCGAGCGGAGCGTGGGGAAGTCGTCGAGCGACACGCCGTCTTCGGCCTGGAGGCCATACCGCTGCCCCACCTCGCCGAACAGCTGGGCCTTACGAATGCTGTCGATCCCGAGATCGGCCTCCAGATCGGCGTCGAGTTCCACGATCTCCGCCGGGTAGCCCGTCTGCTCGACCACGAACTCGACCAGGAACCGCTCCAGCTCGCCGGCCAGGGCGGAGGGGGCGGCTGCCGAGCCGCCGCTCGCGGCGGCGGCCGGCTGCCGCGCGACGTCATGCTGCCCGTTGGCGTGCCCGTTGGCGTGCCCGTTGGCGTGCCCGTTGGCGTGCCCGTTGGCGTGCCCGTTGGCGTGGCCGTTGGCGTGGCCGTTCGTGTGCCCATGCTGGCCGTTGGCCCGGCCGTTGGAGACGACGGCGCCGACCGTGGCAGCGGCCGGGCCGGGGCTCCCGGCCCCGATCCGCGGCAGCAGGTAGGCGATCAGCGAGCGGAGCGTGGGGAAGTCATCGAGCGACACGCCATCCTCGGCCTGGAGCCCGTATCGCTGCCCCACTTCGCCGAACAGCTGCGCCTTGCGGATGCTGTCGATCCCGAGGTCGGCCTCGAGGTCGGCATCGAGCTCGACGATCTCGGCCGGGTAGCCCGTCTGCTCGACCACGAACTCGATCAGGAACTTCTCGACCTCCGCGGCGGCGGCCGGGGTTGTGGCTGTCGCGGTCGCCGCCGTGGCGACGATCGCCACAGGCTTCGCGATCGCAGCCAGCCGGTTCACGACCGCCGTCGCGGTCTGCGCCGGCTTGGCCGCGGGCGGCTGGCCGTTGCCGGAGCCGTTCGCGGCACCGTGGCCGTTGCCGGTGGTGTCTCCATGGTCGCGGCCGTGGCCGGTTCCCTGACCATTGCCGGTGGTGCCGGCTGCGGCGGCCGATGACAGCGGCCGCCCTGCCGGCGCGGCCGGCTGCTCGCCGCCTGCGGCCGAACGATTCCGGGCCCGCCGTCGGGCCGTGGCATCGAAGGAGACCACGCTGCCGGAGCGGGCGGGGACCGGAGCGGGGCTCGCCGCGGCAGCCGGCGCCGCGGCCCGCAGGCAGCCCACGGCGGCGAGCTGGTCGCGCAGCCGCTCGAGGTGCTCGCGGGGCGATCGGCCCCGCTGATCGAACTGCAGGAACGTGGTGTCCGGCCGCCCTGCGACGATCCGGCGGGCCAGGCCGCTGAGCACGCCCGACGGGCCGACCTCGACGAACGTCCGCACGCCCGCGTCGTAGAGCCGATTCACGACGTCGATCCAGCGGACCGTCTCGGTCATCTGCCGCACCAGGCTCTCGAGCACGTCGGCCGGCCGCTCCAGCTGCCGCAGGGTCGTGCTGCTGAGGAGCGGCGTCCGCGGCGCCCGGATCGGCAACGCTCGCAGCGCGGCGGCGAGCTCGTCGGCCGCCGCCTGGAGCAGCGGTGTGTGGAACGGGCTCGGGACGGCCAGCCGCTTCGTCTTCACCCGGCGGGACTCGAGCAGGACCTCGATCGCATCGACGATCCGGGCCGTGCCGCCGACGACGTATTGCTCCGGGGCGTTGGCCGCGCAGACCCACGCCTGGCCGGCGAAGGGCTCGATCGCGGCCGCGACGGTCGCGGCGTCGGCGATCACCGAGAGCATGGCGCCGTTCCGCGGGCCGTGCCGCTCGACGGCCTCCGCGCGGGCCCGGGTGGCCTTGATGCCGTCGGCCATGCTCCAGGCCCCGGCCGCGGCGAGCGCCGGAAACTCACCGAAGCTGTGGCTCGCCAGATAGTCGGGGGCGAACCCGAACTCCTCGAGCACGCCCCAGGCGAACAGGTCGCCCAGGTACATCCCCCACTGGGTGTCCCAGATCCGCGTGCCCAGCCCGTTGTCGGGCCGCCAGGCGATCTCGGCAAGCGTCTCGCAGCGGGCCGCGCGAGCCTCGGCGTCGAGTCGCCGCAGCACCTCGGCCGCCGCCGGCACCTCGGCGACGAGCCCGCGGAACATGTCGGTGTATTGCGAGCCCTGGCCCGGGAAAATCGCGGCCACGAGCGGCCGACCGGCCGCGGCAGGCTCGACACGCGCCGGCATCGGCCGCGACCGTTCACCGGCCGCGGCGGGAGCGACGATGCGGCCCGCTGGGGCCGCGGTCGGCACGGGCTGGCCGTTGTCAAG
The DNA here is from genome assembly GCA_044355515.1 of Pirellulales bacterium. Lineage (GTDB taxonomy): Bacteria > Planctomycetota > Planctomycetia > Pirellulales > UBA1268 > QWPN01. Next base: position 2,930 of record JBIKXY010000117.1, on the reverse strand, counting down.
CACGACGTGCCCGGCCTGCTCGTCCTGGACGACCGTGACACTGCCGGCCCGGAAGTCCGATCCGGCGACCGGCGGAATGGCCAACGGTGCGGCTGCGGCATGAAGCCCCGCCGTCGTGGTGTTGCCCGCGGTCAGCGCCGCCGTGCCGGGCATGCTACCGGTGGCCAGTGCGCGGGAGAGCTTGAGGAGCGCGGCGGCGCCGGCTGCCGCCCCCAAGTGACCGACGAGCCCGTCGAGCGAGCCTGCCACGGGCCGACGCTCCGGGGCAGACCGCTGGGCAAGCAGTCGCAACTCGCGGCCGGTCTGTTTGTGACCGCCGGCCGCCGCGACCTCGATGGCGGTGATCGCCGCGGGCGGGACCGCCGCCGCCTCGCTGGCCGCAGCCACCGCCCGCTCCAAGGCCTCGTCACGCGTGCGGGCGGCGACCACCCGCACGCCCCGGATCACGCCCCGGATCGTGTGGCCCGCGGCCCGCGCGTCGGCCAGCCGCTTGAGCACGAAGACCGCGGCTCCCTCGCCGGCGACGTCGCCCCCCGAGGTGCGGCCGTCGAGCACCGACACCGGCCGGTCCGAAAGGAAGCCGCCCAGCGACCGGCCTTCGAAGGCCATCAGGTCCATGCACCGCTCGCCGGCGGCGCACAGCACCGCGTCGCAGGTGCCCTGCCGGAGCATGTCCACGGCCGCCGCCAAGGCCGCCAGGCTCGAGCAGTCGCCCGCGTCGAGGGCCAGCGCTCCGCCCATCAGGTCGAAGGTCTTGGTGAGCCGGCTGGCGAGCGTGCTGCTCGTGAAGCTGCCCGTCTCGTCCACGAGCGCCGGCAGCTTCTCCAGGAGCCGTTTCTCGTAGGCCTCGATGATCCGCTCGACGTCGGCGGCCGCCAGGCCGCGGCGGCGGAGGGCCGTCTCGAGGTAGGTTCGCGTCTCGGGCAGCCGCAGCCCCATCTGCAGCTGGTTGGCGAAGTCGCCGCCGAACAGCGTGCCCACCACGACGCCGGTCCGCATCCGGTCGAGGCGTTCCGGACCGCCGGCATCCTTGATGGCGGCGTCGGCCGCCTCCAGCAGCATGAACTGGAGCGGGTTGGCCGCGGCGATCTGCTTCGGCGGCACCTTGTGCCGCCGCCAGTCATAGGCGAAGTCGCGAATGAAGCCGCCGATATCGCTGGTGGTGTGCCAGGTGCGCGGGCCGGAGCGGTCGAGGGCCCGGGTCGCGTCCCAGCGGTCGGCGGGCACCGGGCCGATCGCCGTGTCGCCCCGATCGAGGAGGTCGAAGAAGGACTCGAGCGTGACGGCGCCGGGCAGCACGCAGCCCGCCCCCACGATCGCGATCGCCTCGGCGTCGGGATCGGCCGACCGCGAGGCCGCCGGCTGCCGGCCGGCAGCGGCGGGCACGTGCTCGGCGAGCGACACGTGGACGTTGAGCCCGCCGATCCCGAAGGCGTTGACCGCGGCGCAGCGGGGCGAGCCGTCGGCGTGCGCCGGCCAGGCGAGCGGCGCGGCCGGCACGTGGAAGGGCCCGCCGGCCCAGTCGAACTCCTCGTTGAGCTCCTTCGCAGTCGTGCCCGGCGGGATCAGGCCGTGCTCCATCGCCAGCACCACCTTCACGAGGCTGGCGATCCCGGCAGTCTCGAGCGTGTGGCCGATGTTGGCCTTCACGCTGCCGATCGGGATCTGCCGTCCGGCCGGCAGGTGGCGGCCCATCAGCCGCGAGAGCGCGGCGAGTTCCGTCGCGTCGCCCACCTGGGTGCTGGTGGCATGGGCCTCGATGTATTCGATGCGGGAGATGTCGGCCTGGTCGGGATAGGCCCGCTCGACGGCCAGCACCTGCCCCTCCTGCCGCGGCGCCCAGAGGCTCTTCCCCTTGCCGTCGCTGGCCACGCCCAGGCCGCGGATCACCGCCCGGATCCGGTCGCCATCGGCGATCGCCCGGGAGAGTTTCTTGATCACGAGAGCCACGTAGCCCTCGGCCGTTACCAGGCCGTCGGCATGCTGGCCGAACGGGCAGGAGCCCGCGTTGCTCACCGACTGGGCGGCGGAGAAGAGCACCAGGCTGTCCGACTTGCAGTAGGAGGCCCCGCCCACGATCGCCTGATCGATGCTGCCCTCGAGCACGGCCCGGGCGCCGATCGCCATCGCCTGGAGCGAGGAGGCGCAGGCGGCGTCCACCACCAGGTAGGGGCCGTCGAGCTTGAGTGCCTGCTGCACGATCTTGGCGGCCGCCAGGGCGCCCAGGTCGAGCTTGCAGCCAGGCTCGCGGCCGCCATAGCGGCGGCGGACCGCGGCGGTGACCTCGTCGGCGACGGCGGCCGTCTCGGGACCGAGCAGCTGGCGGGCCACCTCGACATCGGAGAGATACCGGGCCGTCTCGTCGATCCCGGTCGCGTAGACGATGTCGCCGATCCGCGTGCTGCCGCCGGTGTGGCCCACATACACGCCCGTCCGGCGGTCGGCCGGCATCGCGAAGGGGTCGAGCCCGGCGTTGCGGCAGGCGAGCGAGGCGACCTCCAGGAAGATGGCATGCGCCGCGTCGAACCGCTCGAGCATCTCGGGCGTGATCGGGCAGACGGCGGGATCGACCGGCCGGTCGGAGACGACGGCCCCCAGTTCGGAATAGCTCTTGCCGAGCCGGCTCTTCTCGGGATGGAAGTAGAGGTCGCGCGGGAGCCGCGACTCCGGCAGCCTGCCCCAGGCGGTGCGGCCTGCGACGACGAGGTTCCAGAAGGCTTCCAGGCCGTCGGCTCCGGGGAGACGGCAGGCCATGCCCACGATCGCGAGCGGTTCGTTCACGGTGCGGAGGTTTCCATCGAGAAATCGAAAAATCGGACGGATCTCGGGCTCGCGGCAGCGTCCTTCCACGCCGCGGGCGTCAGGCCGACGCGCAGGTTCCCAGCCCAAGCAGTAAGCCGCCGTTCGAACAACGGGCCCGCGATAACGTC
>JBIKXY010000116.1:0-8935 GCA_044355515.1 Pirellulales bacterium | reverse complement strand
GCCCGCCTACGCGATCCCGCGCGGCAGCACGACGAAGGAGAGAATCGCGAAGTAGTGGCAGCTGCTGCCTCCCAGCACAAACAGATGCCAGGCGGCGTGGAAGTATCGCACCCGGTGATCGAGCACCAGAAAGATCACGCCCACGGTGTAGAGCACGCCCCCGAGGGCCATCCACGCAAGGCATGCCAGCGGCACGAACGGGGTGAGAATCATCGCCGGCAGCCAGCCGAGCGCCACATACGGGAGCGGAGAGAACGTGTGATCGATGCGATGCTTCACAAGCACCTTCGAGGCGAAGCCAAGAAGTGCCGCTCCCCACAGCAGCACGAGCACGGGCATGGTCCATGCCGCGGGGAGGTACGCCACGAGAAACGGGGTGTACGTGCCGACGATGAGCAGAAAAATCACGCCCTGGTCCCAGACGCTGAGCAGATGCTTCCAATCGGGCCTCTGCACGCCGTGGGAGAGGGCGGACGCCGCGTACGTCGCCACGAGCGTGAGGGCGTACAGACCGCAGGCCACCGCGACGGTCCAGTGGGTACGGCTTGACAGCAAGGCGACCGCGCCGGCCACGCTGAGCACCACCCCGGCGGCGTGCGTGAGCGTGTTGGCAAACTCCTCGTGCTCATCGCGGGGCGGATAAGGAGCGGTCCCGGGCATGACGGCAAAGATAGCCCGGCCAATGGCACGTCGGAAAGCCCGGACAGCTCGTCGCTCCACGCGAGGCGGTGGATGTCGAAGAGCAGCGTGCGGAAACCGCCGCCGGACCGGGCTCCGGCCTATACTCACGTCATGCACGACGCCGAAGCCGCCGCCTGTGATGCCGGGCCCGTGATCCAGGTGACGGGCCTGGCCAAGGAATACCGGGTGTTCGACAAGCCCGAGGGCCTGACGGCGAGCGTGAAGGCGTTGTTTCGCCGGACGAGCCGGCTGGTCGAGGCGCTGCGGGGCGTCGATCTCGTGATCGAGCGGGGGGAGTTCGTGGCCCTCCTTGGCCCCAACGGCGCCGGCAAGACCACGCTCTTGAAGCTGCTCTCGGGGATCATCACGCCCAGCCGGGGCGCAGCAAGCGTGCTCGGCCACGTGCCCTGGGAGCGGGCCGACGACTTTCGCCGCCGGTTCGCGCTCGTGATGGGCCAGCGGAACCAACTGTGGTGGGACCTGCCGGCCGCCGAGAGCTTCCGGCTCCACCAGGAGATCTACCGGATCGACCCGGCCCGCTTCGCCCGCACCCGCGACGAACTCGTCGATCTCCTGGGCGTCCGCCGGCTCATCCTCCAGCCGGTGCGGGAGCTGTCGCTCGGCGAGCGGATGAAGCTCGAGCTCGTGGCGGCGCTGTTGCACGAGCCGGAGGTGCTGTTTCTCGACGAGCCCACGATCGGGCTCGACGTGGTGGCCCAGCACACGATCCACACCTTTCTCCGGCACGTCCAGAGCGAGCGGCGGATGACGGTGATCCTGACCACCCACTACATGAAGGACGTGGCCGCGCTTTGCGAGCGGCTGGTGGTGATCACCGGCGGCGAGATCCTCTACGACGGCTCGCTCGCCCGGATCGTGGACCGGTTCACCACCCACAAGATCGTGACGCTCGACTTCGACGAGGAGCCCGACCGGGCCGCCATCGAGCGGCTCGGCTTCTCAGCCCAAGTCCGCGGGCCGCGGGTGATCCTCCGGATCGACCGCAGCCGGATCGCCGACGCCCTGCCCGCGCTGCTCCAGGGGGAGGGGGTGCGGGACGTCTCGGTCGAGGACGTGCCGCTCGAGGAGATCGTGGCCGAGCTCTTCCGGCAGGGCAGGGGGGCGGCGACCCCGGTCGCGGCCGCGGAGGTCGGCCGATGAGCCAGTCGGGATCCTCGCCGGCCACCGCCGCCGGCCTGCTCACCCCGCTTCGCATCTGGGGCACGATGCTCAGAATCTCGATCGAGGAGCGGCTCGTGTACCGGGGCGACTTCGCCCTCGGCACGCTGATGCGGTTTCTGCCGATCGTGACCCAGGTGTTCCTCTGGACGGCCGTGTTTTCGGCCACGACCCGGGGCGACATCGCCGGCTACTCCCGCAACGACATCGTCGCCTACTACCTCCTGACGATGGTCTCCCGGGCCTTCTCCAGCATGCCGGGCCTGGCCAGCGGCGTGGCCCGGAGCATCCGCGACGGCTCGATCAAGAAGTTTCTCGTGCAGCCGGTGGACTACGTCTCGTTCCTCCTCGCCTCGCGGGTGGCCCACAAACTCGTCTACTACGCCGTGGCCATCCTGCCCTTCGCGGCCGTGTTCTTCCTCTGCCGCGGCTTCTTTCCGCCGGCCCCGGATCCCCTCACGATCGCCGCCTTCCTGGTGTCGCTGCTGCTCTCGTTCCTGCTCGGCTTCTTCATGGAGGCCACGCTGGGGATGCTCGGCTTCTGGTTCATGGAGGTCTCGAGCATCGTGTTCGGCTACATGCTCGTGCAATACCTGCTCTCGGGCCACATGTTCCCGATCGACATGCTGGCCGGGATCCCCGCGGGCATCCCCGGCACGAGCCTGGCCGACGTCGTGGCCTGGCTGCCGTTCCAGTTCACGGCCTACTTTCCGGCCGCGGTCTGGCTGGGCAAGGTGCGGGGCGCCGAACTCGTGCGGCTGCTGGCCATCGAGGCGGCCTGGGTCATCACGATGATCATCGCCTGCCGGGTCGCCTGGGCCCGGGGCACGTGGCGCTACAGCGGCTTCGGGGGCTGAGATGACCCGCTACCTCGCGATCCTCGGCACCTTCGCCCGGGCCTGCCTGATCCGCGACATGACCTTCCGGGCCAACTTCCTGCTCGAGTGCCTGACGAGCCTCGGCTGGATGTCGATGAACCTGGCCTTCTACCTGCTGGTGTTCACGTTCACGCCGGAGATCGGCAAGGGCACGGGCTGGACGCGGGAGCCATTCTTCGCCTTCGTGGCCACGGGCCTGATCATCAACTCGATCGTGCAGGCGTTCTTCATGCCGAGCGCGGAGGAGCTCACCGAGATGGTGCGTACCGGCGGGCTCGACGGCGTGCTCGTCAAGCCGCTCGACGCCCAGTTTCTGCTCTCGCTGCACCGGGTGGACTTCTCGGCGCTGGCCAACGGGATCGTGGGCCTCGTGCTGCTTGCCTGGGCGGTGTCGCGATTCGAGTCGCCCCCGCCGCCGATCGCCTGGCTCGTCTATCCGCTGTTGATCCTCTGTGGCGTGGCGATCCTCTATGCTTTCGTGATCATGCTCGCCGCCGCCACGATCCACATGGGCCGCAACCAGAGCCTCTACGACTTCTGGTTTTACCTCACCAACTTCTCCCGCTATCCGGCCGAGATCTACGCCGGCCCCTGGGGCGGCCCGCTCCGCGCCGTCTGCACCTTCGTGATCCCGATCCTGCTGGTGGTCAACGTCCCGGCCAGGGTGATCGCCCAGCCGTTCTCGGGCGCGGCCTGGTGGCCGGTGGCCGGCATGGTCGCGGCGGCCGTCGCCGCCCTCGTCGTCTCCCGCTGGGTGTTCCAAAGGTCGCTGGCCCGCTACCGCAGCGCTAGTAGTTAGCCCCCGAGCCGCGTCACCCACGACTTCGTCTGTTCACGGCCGCGTCCCAGCGGGTATCTGTGGTGTGACCAAGAGGAGCGATTCGGATGCGGCGGGGACTTCACGAAGACGTGGCGGCGGTGGTGATCGGGCTGGCGGCGGTGATCCTGGCGCTGGCCGTCACCTGGGCCGCACGGCCGGCCGAGGAGCCCGGGAGCCGCGACCGCTATTCCAAGGGCTGGCCGACGCCGCTGGCCGCCACGGTCGGCACGCCCGGCACCTGGACCGACCGGCCGGCAGTCGCCTTCCAAGACAAGAGCGGTGGGCTCGCGATCGCGCCGATCCTGCTGGGCATGGGCTGGGTCGTGCTCGCGGGCGGCCTGGGCACGCTGCTCACGGGCGGCAGCCTGCGGCGGTTTCTCGCGGGCGGCTGCCTGCTCGCCGTGCTGGCCTGTCTGGCCTATGTGCTCGCGAGCCAGAAGCTCGTCAAGTACTACAACCTCGAGTATCCGCTCTGGGCGCTTGCGGTCGGCCTGTTCGTCGGCAACGCCGCCGGCGTGCCCCGCTGGCTCGCCCCGGCGCTCGTCGGCGAGTTCTTCATCAAGACGGGCCTCGTGATCTTCGGAGCGGAGGTGCTCGTGAGCCGCCTTCTGGCCCTCGGCCTGCCCGGCCTCATGACCGCCTGGATCGTGACGCCGGTCGTGCTCGTGGCGACGTATCTGTTCGGTGTTCACGTGCTCAAGATCCCCTCGCGGCCGCTGTGCATGACCCTCTCGGCCGACATGTCGGTCTGCGGCGTGTCGGCGGCGATCGCGACCGGGGCCGCTTGCCGGGCCAAGAAGGAGGAGATCTCGCTCGTGATCGGCCTGTCGCTGTTCTTCACGGTGATCATGATGGTCGCCATGCCGCCGCTGATCAGGGCCATGGGGCTCGACCCGCTCGTGGGGGGCGCCTGGATCGGCGGCACGATCGACGCCACCGGCGCCGTCGTGGCAGCCGGCGAGTCGCTCGGCAAGGAGGCCGGCGAGGTGGCTGCCACCGTGAAGATGATCCAGAACTCGATGATCGGCTTGATCGCCTTCGCGGTGGCGGCCTCCTGGGCGGGCTGGATCGACCGCGACCCGGGCGGCCCCCGCGGCACGCTCGCCGGCGAGGCCTGGCGGCGGTTTCCCCGGTTCATCCTCGGGTTCCTGGCCGCGTCGCTCGTCTGCTCGTGGCTGCACTCGCAGGGCCCCGAGCAGGCGCTCTGGGTCGAGGGTGCCACGACCGGGTTCACGGCCAAGCTCCGCGGCTGGCTGTTCTGCACGGGCTTCGTCTGCATGGGCCTGCAGACCAACTTCCGCGAACTCGCCCCGCTCCTTGCCAGCGGCCGCCCCGTCGCGCTCTACCTCGCGGGTCAGGCCCTGAACCTCGCCCTCACGCTCGCGATGGCGAGCCTCACCTTCGGCTGGCTGTTTCGGAAGGCGGTGGAGCCATGAGCCGCTCGATCTCACCGTCGCGGCCGCTGGTTCGGCTCGTCGCGGGGGGCGTGCTGGTCGCCGCCGTCTGGTGCGGCCTGTTCCCGCGGCTGCTCGTGTGGCCGCCGATCGCCCGGCACATCGCCCTGATGGAGGAGCGACGGATCGATCCCTCGGCGATGTATTACACCGAGCTCGAGCGGCTCCCGCTCCGTCCCGCCTGGGTGGACGACATGCTCGTGCTCTGGCCGTGAGGGGGATTCCGCTCGGAGCGGCGGGCAAGATGCCCGCGACTCCTTTCGGCAGCGACAACGGTCGTTCCTGATCGCGTACCGATGGACTGCGAGGGGCCAGGCCCATGCCAATCGAGACGGCCTTGCTGGCGAAGCGCAGGCAGGATGCCGAAGCAAGCCAGCATGGAGCGACCGGAAGGCAGGATGCCTGAAGGGAGCGCCCGGCGAGATGGCATGGGCCTGGCCCCGAGCCCGCATCGCCAGGGGTGTGATCGCGTCGGCCCGTGGTAAACTCGGAGGTTTCCTTCGGAATCCTCAGCATGCCGCTTCGCCTCGCCTTCAGTTCCAATGCCTACCTCGACGTGCCGGTCGCGGAGGCCGTGGCGCGGATCGCCGGGGCGGGCTACCGCGGGATCGAGCTCTTGGCCGACGTGCCCCACGCCTGGCCGGCCGGGCTCCTGGAGGTGCAGAAGGAAGGGATCCGCCGGGCGGTGCGGGAGCACGGCCTCACGATCTCCAACATCAACGCCTTCATGATGAACGCCGTGGCCGATCCCCGGCAGCCCTACTGGCATCCCGGCTGGACCGACCCTGACCCGCACTACCGGGCGATCCGCCGCGAGCACACCAAGCGGGCCCTGCGGCTGGCCGCGGAACTGGGGGCCAGGTCGATCTCGACCGAGCCGGGCGGCGAGCTCGCGCCGGGGCAGTCGCGGCGGGAGGCCGAGGCGATCTTCTACGAGGAGCTCATGCCCGTCCTCGACGTGGCGGCGGCCTGCGACGTGATGCTGCTGGTGGAGCCCGAGCCCGGGCTCCTGATCGAAACGTTCGAGCAGTATCTGGAGTTCGCGGCGCGGGTGAACCACCCGGCGCTCGGCCTCAACTTCGACGTGGGGCATGCCTACTGCGTCGCTGACGACCCGGCCGCTTGGGTGCCCCGGCTCGTGGGCCACACGAAGCACTATCACGTCGAGGACATCGCCGCCACGCGGGTCCACCATCACCTCGTGCCCGGAGAGGGGGCGATCGACTTCGCGGCGGTCCTCACGGCCATCGCCACCCACACCCCCGACACCTGGGTGACCGTCGAGCTCTATCCCTACCGCGATCGCCCCGACGACGCGGCCCGGGCGGCCCGGGCCCACCTCCTGGCCGTGGCGGCGGCCGCCGGTGTGGAGCTGGCCTGATGCTCGCCTGGCTGCGGCTGGTCCGCGTTCCCAACCTCGCGACCGCAGCCGCCGACCCGCTGGCCGGCTACCTGATCGTGTCGGGCCTCGAGGAGGTCGGCTGGCCGCCGGTGGCCTGCGTGCTGGCCGTCGCGGCCGCCGTCGTGCTCTATGCCGCCGGGATGGTGCTCAACGATGTCTGTGATCTGGAACTCGACCGCGAGGAGCGGCCCGAGCGACCGCTGCCCAGCGGGGCCGTCTCGGTGGGCAGCGCGGCGACCGTCGGCGCGGCGCTCCTGGTCGGGGGCGTGGCCCTGTCCGTGGCCACGGCCGTCGCCGCGGCATCTCCCTGGCCGGCCGTCGTCGGCGGAATCCTGGCCGCGGCCGTCTGGGGCTACGACCGGTTCGCCAAGGGCACGCCCGCCGGGCCGCTGGTCATGGGCATCTGCCGGGCGCTGGCCTGGCTGATGGGCATGACGACCGCGGGCGGGCCGACGCAGCCGGCCGAATGGCTCGTCCCGGCGGGCATGGGCGTGTACGTGGCCGGGATCACGCTCTATGCCCGCGACGAGGCGGGCCGGAGCCGCACCGGCCTGCTCGCCGGGGCCACGCTCGTGATGCTCTGCGGGCTCATCGTGGCCTCGGGCCTCGTCTGGCTCTCCGGGCAGGAGGCCATCCAGCTGGCCGGCGGCCTGCGGATGCCCGCCTCTACCTGGCTCATGCTCTGGAGCCTGATCGCCAGCTCGATCCTGCTGCGGGCGGGGCTGGCCGCCATCGATCCCGCGCCGGCCCGCGTGGGCCTCGCCATCGGCAACGCGATCATGTCGATCATCACGCTCGACGCCGTGCTCGTGCTGGCCCGCTGCGGCGAGCGGTGGGCGATCGTCGTGCTCTGCCTGCTCGTCTGGTTCCTGCTCTGGAAGCGGCTGGTCCCCCCCACCTGACCCTCGGCCGCCGCGGTTCCATGCGTCTGGGCTTCAGCACCAACAGCATCGGCGACGTCGCCCCGCTCGAAGCGGTGCCGCTGCTCGCCGACCTCGGCTACCGGTCGCTCGCGATCACGCCCGACCGGCATCTGCTCGATCCCTTCGCCCCAGGGCTCAGGGCGGAGCTGGCCGCCTGGCGGCAGGCGCTCGCGGCCCACGGCCTCGGCTGCGTGATCGAGACGGGCGCCCGGCACCTGCTCGATCCGCTCGTCAAGCACGAGCCCACGCTCGTGTCGGCCGAGCGGGCGGCCCGCGACCGCCGGGTCGATTTCACCAAGCGGGCGATCGACATCGCGGCGGAACTCGGCGCCGGCTGTGTCTCGCTCTGGAGCGGCGTGGGCCGCGACGCCGCCGCCGAGGCGACGCTCCAGGCGCGGGTCGTGGCGGCGCTCGAACCGATTCTCGACCATGCCACCGCCCGGGGCGTCGCGGTGGGCCTCGAGCCGGAGCCGGGCATGGTAATCGACACGGTGGCCCGGGCCGCCGCGGTCCTCGAGCGGCTCGGCCGCCCGCCGGGCCTCGGGCTCACGATCGACACCGGCCATCTCGAATGCCTCGGCGAGCGGCCGGCCGCCCGCCTGATCGAGCCCTGGATCCCGCGGATCGGCAACGTGCACATCGACGACATGCTCGCCTGCCGCCACGAGCACCTGCCGCTGGGCACAGGCGACGTCGAGTTCGCCCCGCTGCTCGCTGCCCTGGCCGCGGGCGGCTACTCGGGCGGCCTGCACGTGGAACTTCCCCGGCAGGCCCACCGCTGGCTCGAGACCGCCCGCGAGTCTGCCCGCTTCCTGATGCCACTGCTCGCGGCGGGGAGTCGTGGGTAGCGCAGGCTCGGGGTTGCCGGTCCCCGTCGCCCGGACGCTCGCTACGGGCATCCTGCCCTTCGCTCGCTCGATGCTGGCTGCGCTACTATCCCGCATGCGCTTCCGGCATCCTGCCTGCGCTTGCCAGCAACGCCGGCTCCGGGGTACCGGCAACCCCCCGCAGCCGATTCCGCGTCTTCAGGGCACGGGGCATGCTGACGGGGGCCCGCCGGTGCTGCCCCTGGGCGGATGCATGACACTTGATGCTCGGGCTGGCATTGCCGGCGGTCACTCGGATGCTGAGGAGCCGGTCGGGGGCACGCGCAGGAACCGAGGAGCTTTGCGTAGCACGCACGTGGCCACACCTATGGTGTAAGTACTCGCAAAGTCCGAAGGTTCCGAGCATGTCACCGCCGGCGAACCAATGCGGGCAGCCTCCCGGTGCCACCGTGACCGCCTGACTGCGCCACCCGCTCACGCCCACTCGGGCGGCGGCTCGATCTGGTCGGCGGGCCGCTTGCCCGCGTCGGCGCGGCCGGAGCCGGCCAGGCGGCTGATCGCCTTCACGGTCATGTCGGCGTCGCAGGCGATCTGGCAGGAGAGCCGCAGGCCGGCCGTGCCGGCGAGCCCCTTGGCCGCCAGCACGGCCTGCTCGGCCTTCGTGATCGCGGCCGGCTCGCCGGCCAGGAACTCCACACGGCAGGTGGTACAGCGGGCGAAGCCGCCGCAGGCGTGGAGCTGGTCCACGCCGCACTCGTCCACCAGGGCGTT
>JBIKXY010000344.1:0-2823 GCA_044355515.1 Pirellulales bacterium | reverse complement strand
CTCGCCGCACGCGGCCACCAGCGTGTCGGCGATCCGCTGTGCGGCGCCGCTCTCCACGACGAGCTTGCCGAGCATGGCGCCGGTCACGATCACCACCACCAGCGACCCGAGGATGTCTCCCATCCCCTTGCGAATCGCCCCGGGGATGGTTTCCAGGGGCATGCCGAAGGCCAGGGCGGCCCCGGCCGAGACCAAGACAAAAGCCAGAAACGGGTGCATCTTCGTTGCGCCGACGAGCAGGACGAGCGCGGCGATCGCGACGGCGATGATGAGAAGCGGCAGCATCTGGCAGGGCGGGGCCGGCGCGGGGCTCCGGGGCGAGGCCTTGGGCTCGGGGGGCCGAGCCTCCCCGCTGCCGCCCAGCATACTCGGAGCCTAACGCCCGGCTGCGGGGGCTGCGGCCTCGCGGGGGCTCTGCCCCGTTCCGGCCGCCCGGGTGAGGCCCCCGGGGAGGCCGATTGGCGGCTTTTCCCGGGGGCAAAAGCGGATCCTGCCACCGCAGGATCCGGAGGCTTGCAGGATTGGGGGGCATCTGCTAGCATCTGGATGTCGAGGGCGGGGGGGCACTGGCCACCGCTCCAAACACGGATCGTCACGGAGCGATGTTTACTGGACGTGCTTCAGCAGGCCTGAAGTTTCCCGGGGAGGCGAGCGACCCATGACCTCAACCAGACGAGTGCTTGCTGCGATCCGAGCCGTGGGCTCCAGAGCGGCGGAGTATGGATCTCCGGAGCGTGCCCGCGGGGCCGCGCTGGTTCGCGTGGTGCTGGCGGTCGCAGCGATCTTGGCCGCCGGCCGGGCGCACGCCCAGAACTACACCTTCAACGTCACCACCGGCGTCTGGCACGATCCCAACAACTGGAGCCCGGCCGTCGTGCCCTTGAACACCGGCACGGCGCTGATCAACTCGGGCAACACCGTGACGGTCCAGACCGGCTCGACTGCCGCGATCCGCGGCTTCCACGTTGGCTTCGCGACAACGGCCACCAGCCAGTCTGGCGCGGCGATCATCGATGGCACGCTGAACACCGGTTCGAATGCCTGGATCGGGTATTCCAATATCGCCAACGGCGTGGGCACGGGCGAGGTGACGCTCAACAGCGGCGGGGCGATGACCGTGACGGGGTCGCTCAATCTCGGATTTGGGTCGGTAGCCACTGCGAGCGGCACGGGATCCTTCACCCAGGCGGCCAACTCGACGCTCAGCGTCACGCAGGCCATGTTAGTCGGCCGCGAGAACGGCACCGGTTTTTTCACCACGAGCGGCACGCTGACGACCGGCACGAGCCTGTATGTAGGCTGGTCGAACAGCGGTTCATTCAATAACGCCGCCGGCCTGTTCACGCTCCAAAGCGGTGGCCGGGTGACCGTGTCCGGCTCGCTGGAGATCGGCAATAGAGGCTCGGGCACGCTCAACCAGGCGGCCAATTCCACGTTCAACGTCACCCGCGAGATCTACGTGGGCAGTTATGACGGCACCGGCGTGCTGACGACGAGCGGCACGCTGACCAGCGGCACGAGTATGTATGTCGGGTTGTCGACCAATGCTAGTTTTCCCTCGTCTGGCATTCTGAATCTTCAAAGCGGAGGCCTGGTGACGTCCTCCGGTTCGATGTTCATCGGCTACCGGGGCTCGGGCACGGTCAATCAGGCGGCCGGCTCCACGCTCAACGTCACCCGCGAGATCTATGTGGGTGCTCTCGGTGGCTCCGGCGTGCTCAATCTGGGTGGCACGGTTACCACGGGCACGGACCTCTATGTCGGGTGGTCGAGCAACAACACGGAACGGTCCGTGGGCACGCTGAATCTGGAGTCCGGCGGCTCGTTGACCGTGTCTGGCTCGTTGACGGTCGGCCGTCGGGGGTCGGGCACCTTCAATCAGGCGGCCGGCTCCACGCTCGACGTCACCCGCGGGATTTATGTGGGGGTTTTCACTGGCACCGGCGTGTTCAATGCGAACGGCCCGTTTGTCACCGGTTCGTCGCTGGTTATCGGGTTTTCAACCAATACTGATTATGGAACGGGCACGTTCAATCTGGCTGCCGGGCAGACCGCCACGATCGGCGGGGAACTGTTGCTGGGTCAGAGCGGCGTCGGCACGCTCAATCAGGGGGCGAATTCGGCAGTCAGCGTCGCGGGCAACGCGACGATCGGCGGGGATGTTGGTGCCGCGGCTGGCACCAGTTCCTACACCGTGCCGACGACGGGCACGCTCGCGTTCACGGGCGGGGCCTCGGAATTGCGGGTGGCCTACGGCATCGCCGCCCGTGGCGACTTCACCTACTCAAACCCGTCGGCCCCGCTGGCCGTGCCCGGCAACGTGGAGGTCGGCTTGTCCACGAACTCCAACGCCGGCAACTGGGCTCTCGGCACGTTCACGCTGGCCGACAACACGCGGATGACGGTCGGCGGCGACCTCCGGATCGGCCAGATCGGCGACGGCGTGCTCACGCAGGGGGCGAATTCGTCGGTGAGCGTCGCCGGCAACCTGACGGTGGGCGGCCAGCAAGGCAACGCGGGCAGCACGTCTTACACCGTGCCGACGACGGGCACGCTCGCGTTTACGGGCGGGGCCTCGGAGTTGCGGGTGGCCTACGGCATCGCCGCCCGTGGCGACTTCACCTACTCAAACCCGTCGGCCCCGCTGGCCGTGCCCGGCAGCGTGACGGTGGGCTGGTCCTCGGACGCAAGTGCCGCCAACCGGGCTCTCGGCACGTTCAATCTGGCCGACAACACGCAGATGACCGTGGGCACCGACATGACGCTCGGATCCTCGGGCACGGCCGTGTTCAACCAGGGTGCCAACACGACCGTCGCCGTCGG
>JBIKXY010000343.1:0-2826 GCA_044355515.1 Pirellulales bacterium | reverse complement strand
GGGAACGGGGACGGCCGTGGGAACGGGGACGGCCGTGGGAACGGGGACGGCGTCGCCGGGGGGCAGCCCCTGGCCGCGGCGCTGGCTCGGCTGGAGGGCCGCCGCCAGAGCGGCGGCTGAAACCCCGGTGGAGACCACGATGAAATCGCAGGGCGAGATCGAGGCGGCCGTCTGCGACGGCATCTCCAGGTTTCAGCAGGAGTTCATCGGCCGCGGCCCGCGTGACATCCATGCCCACCTGGTCGGCACGCTGTTGGTCGTGCGACTCCAAGGGGTGCTCACGCCGGCCGAGCGGCAGCTGATTTCCCCGCGGCCCGGGCCCGCCGGCAACGGCGGCCCGGCCGCGGAGGCCGGGGCCGGCAATGGCTTTGTCCTCGGCCACACCAACGGCGACAACGGCCGGGCATTGCTCAAGCAGATTCGCTCCCACATGGTGGCCACGGGCCGGCCGCGGCTCGAGGAGATCGTCCGCGGGGCGACGGGCGTGGAAATGGTGAGCGTGCACCACGACATTTCGACGATCACCGGCGAGGAGGTGATCGTGTTCTCGCTGGCCACCCCGCCTGCCTGCCGGCCGAAGAAGGCGACGAAGTGACCTGGGGGGCGATCTGGCGGGGCCGCGACGCCCGATCGCGGCCCCGCCCAGCGTTCGCCGTCGGACGTCCTTAGCGAGCTCCACCAGCGAGCCCGCGAATCCCGCCGGCGGCGGCGGTGCGGGCGCCGCGGAGCATGCCCACCACGGCCGTGGCCCGCGGCGAGAGGATCGTGAGGCCATACATCCGCCGCGCCTGGGGGGTCAGCGCCGGCGCCCGAAGCATGCCCACCACCGGGCTGATCCGCGGGGAGAGCACCCCGAGGGCAGCCAGCCGGCCAGCCTGGGATCCCAGCCCGCCGAGCTGGAAGATCGAGACGGCATTGCTGAGCCGCGGCGCGATCAGCCCCAGCGGGCTGGCCGTGGGCAGGCCGGGCATGGTCGGCACGAGCGACTTGTTGAGCCGGGCGAATAGCCCCTCCTGGGCCCGGCACTCCCGGCCAGAGGTCAGCAGGGTCAGGGCGAGAAGGGCGGGGAGCACGAGCAGACGAACGCGATTCATGACGAAGGTTCCTGGCGAGAAAGGGGCATAACAGATAGTCCGGGGCGGCCAATCAGGCCGTTCCCGAAGGGTCGTCTTGCGACCTCATGCCGACGCTAGTTCCCCCGCCTGCCGGCTCAACGGGATCAAGCGAACCGAAGGCCGCGAGTTGCCGCCGTCGATGCCGGTTGCAGCGATTATGCCGGTCGGATGAGGGCTCTCCCAAGCAAGACAGCCCCAGCGGCCCAACGCCGAACGCGGTGGATCGTGTCATCCCTCAGGCTCGCTTTGGGGGGGGCTTCCATGGCAAGGTGTGCCGAACACCAGTGCTCCTGCCCCCTTCTTCCTCTGGTAGCCTTGGCGGGCCATGGCCATTCCTGCCACCCCCGCCTCCCGCGGCACGACCGTGCTGCTCGTTGACGACCAGCCGATCATCGGCGAGGCGGTGCGCCGGATGCTCGCCGGCGAGGAGGGAATCGCCTTCCACTACTGCAAGGACGCGCCGGCGGCCCTGGAGAAGGCGGCCGAGGTGGGGCCGACCGTGATCCTCCAGGATCTCGTGATGCCCGAGCTCGACGGCCTGGAGCTCGTGCGGCGGTACCGGGCCGACGAGCGGCTTCGGGACGTGCCGGTGATCGTGCTCTCCACCAAGGAGGAGCCGGCCGTGAAGGCCGAGGCCTTCGCCCTCGGGGCCAACGACTACATCGTGAAGCTGCCCGACCGGCTCGAGCTCGTCGCCCGGGTGCGGTACCACTCCCGCGGCTACGTGGCGCTCGTCGAGCGGAACGAAGCCTTCACCGCGCTCCAGCAGAGCCGGCAGGTGCTCGCCAACGATCTGGCCACGGCCGCCCACTACGTCCGCTCGCTCCTGCCGCCGCCGCTCACCGCCGGGACCGTCCGGGCCGACTGGCGGTTCATCCCCTCGGCCTCGCTCGGCGGCGACGCTTTCGGCTACCACGATCTCGACCCCGATCACTTCGCCATCTATCTGCTCGACGTCTGCGGCCACGGGGTGGGGGCGGCGCTGCTCTCGGTGTCGGCCTTGAGCGCGATCCGCAGCGAGGCGCTTCCCCAGGCCGACTTTCGCGACCCGGCGGCGGTGCTGTCAGCCCTCAATCGGGCCTTCCCGATGGAGCGGCACAACGACATGTTCTTCACGGCCTGGTACGGGGTCTTCGACCGGCCCGCTCGGCGGCTGCGGTGGGCCGGGGGCGGCCATCCGCCGGCGTTGCTCGTGTCGCCGGGGGGCGAGCGGCGGCTCCTCGATTCAGAAGGCCCCCTGATCGGGGCCGTGGAGGGGCTCGAGTTTCCGACGGGCGAGGTGCACGTGCCCCCCGACGGGAGGCTCTATCTCTACAGCGACGGGGCCTTCGAGATCAGCCGGATCGACGGCTCGATGTGGCCGTTTGCCGAGTTCGTCGCCACGCTCGCTGGCGGAGGGGGCGGGCCGGAGCCGCCAATGGAGGCCCTGCTCGGGAGGATCCGGCAACTGTCCGGGCGGGCGGACTTCCACGACGATTTCTCGATGGTCGAGCTGGTTTTCGCCTGACCGCGGCCGGCGGCTGCGAGGCCATTTCAGCCCGGTGGTGCCGGGAAAAAGCAGGAAAAAACGACTTGGCTTGCATGGGGTATGCGAATCCGTACACTCCAACGTTTCGCGGTTTCGACCGGCCGCTAGCGTAGCTCAACTGGCAGAGCAGCTGATTTGTAATCAGCAGGTTGCGGGTTCAACTCCCGCCGCTAGCTCAGCGCG
>JBIKXY010000342.1:0-2829 GCA_044355515.1 Pirellulales bacterium | reverse complement strand
CTCGGCCCCACGCCCTGCGTGTCGAGCGTATTCGACGCGGCCACGGGCCAGCGCTGGGAGTGGCACGGCGACGAGCCGAGCCTCGTGGTGCACTCCGGCGGCCGTCGCTGGCACGCGCGAGACGGCTGGTACGCGCCGGGCTTCTGAGCCCGCAGCACCGGGGACTGTCCCCGCAGGGGACTGTCCCCCTTTCGCCCCGCGGCGCACCCCTGCTCAGGCCTTGTAGAGGTCGCGGCCCACGTCGGGCACCACGCCCTCCGGCGTCTCATCGCTCGCGATGTCGAACCACTCGTCCTTGAACTCGATTCGCGGCTGGGTCGTGGGATTGGCCAGCGCGATGTTGCTCACCAGCGCGATCACCGCGTCGGCGATCGCCACCTCCGGCTTGCAGCGGGGCTGGTTCTCGGGCGCGGGGTTGCGGATGCACCAGGCCCAGTGCTCCATCTCCTCGGTGTAGCCGCGGGAGGGAGGGCCGTCGCCGCCGCCGCCGCCGCTCGCCTTGGCCGGGCCGGCCCCGCTCTCGGTGGTGTCGAGGGTGGGCGTGCCGTCCTTGCCGCTGGCCACCGTCACCCGGGTGTCGCGGGCGGCGTCCTTGTAGATCATCACCTCCTGCTCCTGCTCCAGGATCAGCGTGCCGGCGGTGCCCATCACCACCTCGCCGTAGCCGCCGAACCCGTTGCCGTTGATCGAGGAGTAGGTGACCACGATCTTCTTGTTGGGATCGGCCACCTGGCCTTGCTCGTCGAAGTAGCCCGGGGCGGGATACTCGTACATGCAGTAGACGTGGTCGTCGATCTCCCGGTCGGCCGGAAACAGGCTCCGGTTGCCCACGGCCGTCACGGTCAGCGGCTTCACTTTCTTGCCCTTGCCGTGCATGGCCGAGACGAAGATCCCAGCCGCGTCGAGCTGGTGGCTGCCGAGCTCCGCCATCAGGCCCCCTCCCGTCCGCTGCCAGAGCCGCCAGCGGATCAGCTCCTCGAGCGGGGTCCGGGTCGAGCCGTCCGGAAGCGTCATCGAGGTGTAGCCATGGTTCGCCGCGTCCACGTCGGCGTCGAGCAGCTGGGCCTCGGCCTGGGCGATCCGTTTCCGGAGGGCGTCGATCTCCGCCGGCTTGGCCTTGTCGAGCGACTTGTTCCACCCGGCGAGCTGTTTGACGAGCTTCTCATCGCCCGGCATCGGGGGCTTCCAGGAATCCTTGCCGGGCAGGTTGCCGCGGTGCCACTGGGCCCGGATCGAGTGCAGGTCGCCGATCAGCCGGGCGGTGCCGATCGTGTGGACGGCGTTGTCGTAGAGGATGCTGTAGTGCCGCTGGTGGCCGGTGGCCAGGATCTTGCCGGTCTCGCGGGAGATGCGGCCCATCTCCTTGCATTCGTGGATGCTGTGGCCCATCAGTTTTTCGGTGAGCACGTGCTTGCCGGCCCGCATCGCCTTGATCGCGGCCGGGGCATGCAGATGCAGCGGCAGCGCGATCACCACCGCCTCCACGTTGGGATCGGCCAGCAGCTCCTCGTAGCCCTCGTAGACCTTGACCTGCTTGCGGGCCGCGTCTTCGCTCGTCCAGCCATACTTCGCCATCAGGCCGGGGCGAGCCGCCAGGGCGCTGGGGCTCGAGGCGTCGCCGTGAAAGGCGCGAAACCGGTTGTAGGGGCGGATGTCGGCGATCGCCACGACGTTCAGGTAGTTGGGATTGTGGGCCCCGAGCAAGACGCTCCCCTCGTCGCCGGTGCCGATCACGCCCACGCGGAGCGGATCACCCACGCTCTTGCCGTAGCCGAAGTAGAGCGAGCCCAGGCCCGCCCCGGCCGCCACGCCCGCGGTCACGCCGGCCAGGAAGTCGCGCCGGGTGATGCTCACGGCGTCGGAGAAGTTGTCCTTGCCGATCTGCTTCTGTTGCTCGGACAGGTTCATCGGGTCACCTCGGGAAGGGAAGTCTGTGTCAGTGGCCGCGGGATGCCGCCCGGCCGCGGCAGGCCGCCAGCGGGCAGCGGGCGGAAAGCCAGGGCTGGAGGAAGTAATCGAGGCCGCTCCAGCCTCCGGTCGGCAGGGCGGCGATGGCGAGCAAGGCGGCCAGCTCCACCCACTGGTCATACGTGGCCTGGGCGCCGGGCACCCAGAACGGCTGCGAGGCCACGACGCTCGCCAGGAACAACGCCCCGCCCACGGCGTTGAACTTCACGAACAGCCCGAGCACCAGGCAGGCGCCGATCGTGGCCAGCGACCAGCTCACAAACCGGTCGCCTTTCCAGAGTGCCGTCTTGGGGGCGACGGCGGCGAGCTTGTCGCGGTCCGCCGGCGCGAGGCCGGCATCCCAGTCGGCCTCGAGCCGTCGGCCCATCGCCGCCGCCTCGGCCATCCAGGCTGCGGCCTTGGCCGAGAGTTCCCGCCGCTTCTTGGCGACCCGCTCCCGCTCAAAGGGCACCTCGGCGGCCGCCCTGCTGGCCTCCATCTCGGCCAGGCGGGCCAGTTCCAGGCGGTAGTCGTTGAGATCGGGCGCCAGGCCACCCAGCCAGCCGGAGAGTTCCTTTCGCGAGGCCTCGAGCGCGGCCTGGGACGCCGCGAGCGCGTCCTCCGGCAGCGGCACAACCCGCAGCCGGTCTCGGAGCCGCGTTTCCCAGCCCTCCGCCACACTGTTCTCCCAGGCCGCGATCGCCTCGGCGGCCGGCCGCCGGTCGGCGGCGCCGAGCGTGCCCGACCAGTCGCCCGTCTCCGGCAGCAGCGCCCGGTAAGTGGGGGCCAGGGGCCCGACGGCCGCCTTGCGGAAGCCGGCGCTCGACCACTCGGGATCCCGCAGATGGCTCATGCCCTCGAGGTAGAAGTGCAGCCCGATCA
>JBIKXY010000115.1:0-8980 GCA_044355515.1 Pirellulales bacterium | reverse complement strand
GGAACAGCCGGCGGCCCACCTCGTCGGCGGTCTCCTGCGCGGCCGAAGCGGCCGGCCGCACCGTGACCTCGTAGCCAAGCCGCTCGGCGACGCGGGCGGCCGCCGTGACGGCGGTGGCGTTGGTTCCAACCAGCACGTGCTCCACGCGGCAGCCGCGGGGCGTCGTCCACGATCCCGCTCGAGCCGCCGGGCCAGTTCCAGCCGTCATCCCGGCTCCCGTTGCCCAGCCGCCGGCTGCGGCGGTGGTATCCGCGCTCGCGGCCTCGGCCCGGAGCAGGGCCGTCACCCGCGGCGCCGCTTCGGTGCCGCCAAACCGTTCCAGCACGGCGACCGCCGCGGCCGCGGTCGCGGCCGGGGGCATGCACGGCCCCGAGGCGATGAACTCGAGCAGGTCGCCGATCACGTCGGAGAGCACGAGCACGACGAGCCGGCCGGCCGTGCAGGCCCGGGCCAGGCCGCCCCCCTTGACGTCGCTCGTCGCCTGGCGGACGAGGTTGAGCTCGGTGATCCCGGCGCCGGCGGCCGAGAGAAACCGCGTGAGTGCGATCTTCTCCTCGAGTGACACCCCGGCCCGCGGTGCCGCCAGGAGCGCCGAGCCGCCGCCGCTCACCAGCGCCACGGCCAGGTCCTGGGGCCCGAGCGTCGAGAACAGTGCGAGCATCTCCCGCGTCGCCGCCACCGCCGCGGGCGTGGGCAGGTTTTCGGCAGGGGGCCTCGTCTCGCGAACCTCGATGCCGGCCAGCTCGCAGCCGGCTCCCTCAGGCACGCTGACGAGGCCGACGAGCCTGTCGCCGGCGATCCCGCCGGCCGCGAGCACCTCCCCGAGCCCGGCCGCCAGGCCCGCCGCGGCCTTGCCGCCCCCCACGACCGCGATCCGGCCCGGGCCGCCGGCGGCGGGCAGCGGAGCCAGCGGCCGGCCGTCGAGCAGGAGGCCCTCCGCGGCGACCGATAGCCGCGTCGCCAACAGGTGTTCGGGCCTCACGGCGGCCACCGCCGCCGCCGCGATGGCCGCCAGGTCGGCGCGGAGCACAGCGGAGTTTGTGGTCATCGTGTGCCAAAGGTAAAGACGCCACGCCTCGCGGACCAACCGCAGCCGCACCGGCTCGCTACTCGGCCGGGCCGCCGAGGAAGTTCTTGGGATCGAACCGGGAGAGGTCGATCCCGCCCCGGCCCTCCTCCTCGAGGAGCTTCACCCGCATCTCCAGCCGCTCGAGCCGCCGGGCCAAGGCCGCGGGCGACTCGGCGGCCGGCGCGGCGGCCTTGACCCGGGGCACGGCCGGGTAGCCCAACTGCCGCTGGAGGGCCGCGAAGAAAAACTGCGGATCCTTGCCCCGGTTGGCCCGGGCGATCCGCCCCTCCTTCTCGCCGAACAGGATCGGCCGGTCGGGGGCGGGCTCCGGGCGGCCGGCCAGCAGCGCCTCCCGCTTCTCGAGCCGCCAATACTCGGGGCTGCGGACAAACACCAGGTCGGCCAGGTCGATCAGCCCCACCTGCCGGCCCACGGTGGTGATCCAGGCCTGCCAGTCGGCGTCGAAGATGTCGTCGGCGGCAGCGGCCGCCAGGCCCCGGCCGTAGTCGAGCCGGTTTCGCGACAGGCATTCGAAGCGATAGAAGAACAGCCCCTGCGGCGTGGCCCCCTCGGCTCGGTAGGCCGCCTCCCGCTCGAGCATCGCCAGCGCCGTGCGGATGTCGAACCGCCCCCCCTCCTCCTCCGCCCGGGCCATCACGAAGGTCTGGAAGGGGGTGAAGTAGTGGGGCAGCCGGGCGAGCGCCGTCGAGAGCGTGCCCACGAGCTTGAGCTCGCCCACCAGGTAGCCGATCGCCAGCGGCAGCTTGGAGGTGGCGAGCACTTCCTGGCCGATCGCGGCCAGCGCCTCCTGGGCTGCGATCCCGGCCGCGATCCGCTCCCCGAACGAGCGAAACAGGTAGGCCTGCTCGATGTATTCCTCGCGGTCGAGCATGGGCGGGGTCGCCTGTCAGGAGGGGTGCCGGGGATTCGGGAGCTGCTTCAGTCCCGCGGGGGCCAAGGGGTCAATCGATCGGATTGACGAGCCGGGCGAAGCCGGCGTCGCGAAAATCCTTGACGTTGCGGGTGTAAAACTCGTCCACCCCGTTGCTCCGGAGCGTCACCGCCAGCACCAGGTCGTAGGTCCGCCGCCGCGGAAACCCGGCCGCGGACAGCCCGGCCTGGATCATCGGCCATGACCGCGGCTCGTAGCAGCAAAACGAAAACCCCGACTGGTCGCGGAGAAAGGCTACCCGGCGGGCAGCCTCCGGCCCCGACAGCGGCTTGGCGAAGATGGCCGGATGCCGCAGGCCGGCGTACAGCTCGAGGAGAACCTGGTCGGACAAGAGCCAGTCCGCCGGCGCACGCAGGGCCTCGTTCACGAGCCCGATCGCGGCCGCATGCTCGCGACAATCCTCGTCGGCGGCGTAGAGCAGGATGTTCGTGTCGAGGCTCTTCATGTCAGCGATTCCGCCGCGGAGCCCGGCGGCCGGCGGAGCCCTCCGCCGGGCGAGCCTCGTCGCCGACGCCGTGCAGCACGTCCCGCAGCTGCTCGGCGGCCACGCGGACGCCCCCACCGTGAAACGTCGGGAACCGGGCCGGCTGCGGCGGCGGCAGGGCCGGAAGCTGTTCCAGCAGCCGATCCACGGCCCGCCGTACCAGTTCGCTCACCGGACGGTCCTGCTGCCGGGCCACGGCCCGGAGCCTGTCCATCACCGGATCCGGAAACAGAATCTGAATCTTTTGCATGGATCCATGCTATAGACATTGGCGCTGAGGGGCAATCTGGGAGGCTGGCCGGCCCGGCGGCTGACCAGGATCGGCCGACCACCTACAATAGAGAGACGTTGGCCCACCTTTCCTGTTCCGCGGAATCCGCGGCCCAGCCCGGGCTGGCAGCCCCTTTCCCCCACCGATGTCATCCCGCTTCTCATCGATCGACGCCGCCGTGGCGGCAATCGCCCGCGGCGAGGTGGTGATCGTCGTCGATGCCGAGGACCGGGAGAACGAGGGGGATTTCGTCTCTGCGGCCGACGCCGCCACGCCGGGAATCGTGAACTTCATGATCTCCCAGGGCCGCGGCCAGGTCTGCCTCTCGATCCTGCCCGACGTGGCCCGGCGGCTCGAGCTACCGATGATGTGCCCGACCAACTCCACGCCCCTGGGCACCGCCTTCACGGTACCCGTGGACCACAAGACCGCCCGCACCGGGATCACCGCCGCCGAACGGGCCACCGCGATCGCGGCGATCCTCGACCCCGAAAGCAAGCCCGCCGACTTCGTCCGCCCCGGCCATCTCTTTCCCTTGGTGGCCAAGGAGGGGGGCGTGCTCCGGCGGGCCGGCCACACCGAGGCCGCCATGGACCTGGCCCGGCTGGCCGGGCGGCCGCCGGCGGGCGTCCTTTGCGAGATCCTCGACGCCGAGGGCAACCGCGCCAACCGCGAGACGCTCTTCGCCCTGGCCGCTGAACACTCCCTCGAGATCATCTCGATCGAGGAGCTGATCCGGCAGCGGCGGGCCCGCGAGAAGCTCGTCGAGCGGATCGCCGAGGCCGAGCTGCCCACCAAGTACGGTCGGTTTCGGATCATCGGGTACGGTGTGAAGTTCGAGACCCAGCAGCCGATCGTGCTCGTGATGGGCGATCCTGCGAAGGTGGCCGCGCCGCTGGTCCGGCTCCACTCCTCCTGCTTCACCGGCGACCTGCTCGACAGCCTGCGGTGCGACTGCGGCGACCAGCTCCAGATGGCCCTCGACATGATCGGCCGCGAGGGCACGGGCGTGCTCGTCTACCTGCCGCAAGAGGGCCGCGGGATCGGGCTGATGGAAAAGATCAAGGCCTACGCCCTCCAGGACACTGGGCTCGACACGGTCGAGGCCAACCTGGCCCTCGGCTACAAGGCCGACGCCCGCGACTATTGCATCGGGATCCAGCTGCTCAAGGATCTCGGGCTCTCGAAGGTGCGGCTCTTGACCAACAACCCCAAGAAGACCGACGCCTTCATCTACGGCGGCTTCGACCTGGAGGTGGTGGACCAGGTGCCGATCCTGCCCCCGGTCAACGAGCACAACGAGAAGTATCTGGCCACCAAGCGGGAGAAGCTCGGCCACCGGTTCCCCGGCTGACGCCCCGCGGTTGACCCGGCCGCGGCGATCGCCGTAGCATCGCGGTTTTCGCGGTTGCGCGGGGATCTCGCGCGGTTTTCGCGCGGCTTTGGAGAGCCAGTTTTGACGCTGTCGGCCCGCTGTTCGTCGATCTCCGGGCCGGTGCGGTTTTCCCGCGGCCTGGCCTGGTGCCTCGCGGCCTGGCTCATCCCGCTGGCCGCGGCCGGCTGCGGCTCCAAGGACAAGCAGCCCGCGCCCAAGCCCGAGCCGGTGCTCACGCAGCCCGGCCCGGAGAAGCCCCCGACGGCCCCGCAGCCCGCACCGCCCCCCGAGGATGCCGCCGCCCAGCCGCCCCCCGCGGCCCCCTTCGCCCCGCCGCCGCTCGAGGCCCTCGACCGCGACACGAAGTGGATCGACCGGCCCGTCCGCGACGCGCTCGCCGAACTGGCCAAGGAACTCGAGCAGGAGCCGGCGCTCGCGACCGCGGCCGAGGCGCTGGCCCTCAGGAACGACTCGGCCGAGAACAACGCCAGGATCCTCTCCGGCCTGGGCCGGCTGCCGGCCGCCGGCGAAGCCGACTATGCCGCCCGGATCGACCGCCATCTGTTGGTCGATCTCAGCAGCACCAATCTGGTCCTGCAGAGCTCCGTGGCCGAGAGCGACGTGCTGGGGCTGACCAGCTTCGGGCTGTTTTCCTTCGACCGTCATCTCGAGCCCTTCGCCGCCGCCGAGACGGTCGCGACCTGGCAGACGAGCGTGGACGGCATGCTCGACAAGCTGGTGCTCCGGGACGACCTCGTCTGGAGCGATGGAGAGCCGATCACGGCCCACGACGTGGCCTTCAGCTACCGGCTGATCATGGACGAGCGGGTGCCCGTGCCGGCCGTCCGCAGCGGCACCGACCAACTCCGCGGCGTCCATGCCTACGACGACCGGACGCTCGTCTACTTCCACAAGGAGCCGCTGGCCACCAACGTCTGGAACATCAACTTTCCGGTCATCCCCCGGCACGTCTACGGCGAGACCTGGGAGCAGGATCCCACCCTCAAGGACAGCCCCCGGCATGTCGCGCTCGAGGCCAAGCCGGTCTGCGGCGGCCCCTACGAGATCGTCAAGCGGGTCCGCGGCCAGGAGATCGTGCTCGCGGCCCGCGCGAGCTGGCACACCGTGGGGGGCAGGCAGGTCCGCGACAAGCCCTTCTTCGCCGAGGTCCGGTTCCGGATCCTCGAGGATCCCAACACGGCGCTGCTCGCGCTCAAAAAGGGGGAGATCGACGAGCTGGCCCTCACGCCCGAGCAGTGGACCACGCAGACCGGGGGCGAGGATTTCTACGCCAAGAACACCAAGGCCACGGCCCCGGAGTGGGTCTCCTTCCACTTCGGGTGGAACACGAAGAGCCCCTTTTTCTCCGATCGCCGCGTCCGCCGGGCGATGGGCCACGCCTTCGACCACGAGCGGATGCTGGGCACGATCTGCCACGGGCTTTACACGCCCTGCACGGGGATCTTCCATCCCTCGGCCTGGATGGCCACGAAGAAGCCCCTCGAGCCCTACCGGCAGGACCTCGACCGGGCCGAGGCCCTGCTCGACGAGGCCGGCTGGATCGACCGCGACAACGACGGGATCCGCGACCGGGAGATCGACGGGGCGAGCGTGCCCTTCGAGTTCACGATCCTCTGCAATCAGACGCCGATCGCCCAGGAGATCTGCACGCTCCTGCAGCAGAGCCTGGAGCGGATCGGGGTGCGCGTGAACGTCAAGCCGACGGAGTTCACCGTCCTCCAGCAGTTGCTGCTCGAGAAGAAGTTCGACGCGGCGTTCGGCGGCTGGGGGGCCGGCGCCGACCCCGACACCTCCGCCAACATCTGGGCCAGCGGCGAGGGCCGCAACTTCGGCAGCTATTCCAATCCCGAGGTCGATCGGCTGTTCGTGGAGGGCCGCACGGAGGTCGATCGGGCCAAGCGGGCCGAGAAATACGCCCGGATTCAGGAGCTGCTCTGGGAAGACCAGCCCTCCACCTGGCTCTACTGGCGGAACAGTTTTCATGGCTTCTCGAAGGACCTCCGCGGCTACGTCTTCAGCCCCCGCGGCCCCTTCCACTACTCCCCCGGCTTCGGCAGCCTCTGGACGCCCGTGCCATGATCCACCATCTCCTGCGTCGGCTGGCGCTGGGGCTGGTGACGCTCGTCCTGATCTCGTTCGTGGTCTACGGGCTGATCCGCTCGATCCCCGGCACGCCGCTGACGGCGGCCGTCGCCCAGACCGATCCCAGCCGCCGGCTCAACCCCGCCGACCTCGAGCGGATGAAGGCCGCCTACGGCCTCGACAAGCCCTGGCACGAGGCCTACTTCGTCTGGCTGGGCAACGTGCTCAAGGGCGACCTCGGGCGGAGCATCTCCCGCAAGGCGCCGGTCACGCAGCTGATCGGCGAGCGGATCGGGCCCACGCTCGCCCTTTCGGCCGGGAGCCTCTTGATCACCTGGGCCCTCTCGATCCCGCTGGGTCTCTACGCCGCCGCCCGCAGCGGCTCTCCCGACGAGCGGGGCGTGAGCCTCCTGCTCTACATGCTCTACTCGGTGCCCACGTTCGTGGCGGCGCTGGCCCTCCAGCTCGTGTTCTCGGTCTGGTCCGAGGGGACGCCCTGGGAGCTGCCGCTGTTTGGGATGACCAGCGGCCTGCCCCACGCCTCCACCGCCGCCTGGCTGGCCGACGTGGCCCGGCATGCGATCCTGCCCCTGGTCTGCATGACCTACGTCAGCCTGGCCTGGTATTCGCGGTTCATCAACACGAACCTCCAGGAGGTGCTCCGCCAAGACTACATCCGCACCGCGCGGGCCAAGGGCGCCGGTCCGCTGCGGGTGCTCGTGCACCACGCCTTCCGCAACACGCTGATCCCGCTGGTCACGCTCCTGGGCCTGTCGCTGCCGGCCCTGCTCGGCGGCTCGGTGATCGTGGAGCAAATCTTCACCTGGCCGGGCATGGGCCGGCTGTTTTTCGAGAGTCTGCGGGAGCGGGACTATCCCACGATCATGGGGCTGACGCTGCTCTTCAGCCTGCTTACGCTCGCCGGCCAGTTGCTGGCCGACATCCTCTACGCCTGGGTGGACCCGCGGGTGAGCATGGAATGACGGTCGCCGCCCCGACACCCACGCCTCCCCGCGGCTTCTGGGCCGAGGCCTGGAGCCGCTACCGACGGATGCCGCTCTCGCTTGCAGCGCTCGTGTTCGTGGGCCTGCTCGGAGCGATCGCGGTGCTCGCGCCCGCGATCGCCGGCACCAAGCCCGTCGTCTGCCGCTACAAGGGGCGGGTCTATTTCCCCTGCCTGGCCTACTACAACCGGACCTGGGAGCCGGTGGTGTTCGCGGCCGACAGGTTTCGCGGCGAGTATCCGCGGAACCTTCGCGCCAAGGACCCCGAGAGCTGGGCCGTGTGGCCGCTGGTGTTCCAGGACCCCTACCGGGCGGTGCGGGCCGACGAGTGGCCGGGGCTGCCGGGCAACCCGGCCCGCGACGAGGGGCGACCCAGCCGCCGCAACCTGTTCGGCACCACCCAGGCGGGCGTGGACGTGTTCGCGAAGATGGTCCACGGCACGCTCGTGGCCCTGCTCGTGGGCTTCGTCTCGATGGGGATCGCGGCCACGATCGGGATCACCGTGGGGGCGTTGGCCGGCTACTTCGGCGGCTGGGTCGACGCGCTCGTGAGCCGGGCGACCGAGGTGGTGATGTGCGTGCCCACGCTCGTCCTGATCCTGGCCCTGCTCGCGATCGTGGAGAAGCCCACGATCTGGAAGATGATGGCCGTGCTGGGACTCACCGGCTGGACGGGCATCTCGCGGCTGATGCGCGGGGAGTTCCTCAGGCTCAAGTCGGCGGAGTTCGTCACCGCCGCCCGGGCGGTGGGCGCCGGCCCCGGCCGGATCATCCTCCGCCACGTGCTCCCCAACGCCCTGGCCCCGGTGATGGTGCCGATCACCTTCGGAATCGCCGCGGCGATCCTGACCGAGAGCGGCCTCTCGTTCCTCGGCTTCGGCCAGCCGCCGCCGTCGGCCAGCTGGGGCTCGCTGCTCAACGACGCCCGCTCGAACCTCAAGATGTGGTGGCTGGTGTTCTTTCCTGGTTTGGCGATCTTCCTCACGGTGCTGGCCTTCAACCTCGTGGGCGAGGGGCTGCAGCAGGCCACCGACCCGCGGCTCCGGGAGGCGCGGAAATGATGCTCGTCGGCTCTGGGTTCGGAGAATCGACGCAGGTGTACCGGGGTAGCCCGTGCCATCTCGCCGGACGCTCCCTACGCGACCAATCCGCCTGCGGCGGATCGGTGCCCGCCTGCCCTTCGGTCGCTCGATGGAAACCTCGCTTCGGCATCCTGCCTGCGCTCGGTTTCCAACGCCGCTCGATTGGCACGGGCTACCCCTCGCGATCCTGTGATGCGCCGTGTGGATCGCTGATTACCACTGCGGGCACGAACACGGCCGCCTGGAAGTGCGGCCGGCGGCCGGAGGGCCGCCAAGCCCGCCGGGGCCAGGGATGGCCCGCCGGGCGTGAAACCAGTTTCCAACGCCGCTCGATTGGCACGGGCTACCCCTCGACGCCATGGAACTCCTGGAAAGACCACTAGTGCCCCTGCTCGAGATCCGCGACCTCGTGACCGCGTTCCACACGCCGGCCGGCCGGGTGCCGGCGGTGGACGGGGTGTCGCTCGCGATTCCGCGGGGCGGGGCGGTCGGGCTCGTGGGGGAAAGCGGCTGCGGCAAGAGCGTGACGGCGATGAGCGTACTCGGGCTCGTGGCCTCGCCCGGCCGGATCGAGCAGGGCAAGATCCTGCTCGAGATCGACGGCCGGCCGCTGGATCTGGTGGGGCTCTCCGAGGGGCGG
>JBIKXY010000397.1:0-2837 GCA_044355515.1 Pirellulales bacterium | reverse complement strand
TACCTTTTAACACTTAATTATCAGTTTTCCAGTTTGATTCTGTTTTTTATCTTTTAAATTTAATATAGAAGCTTGATTACGAGCACCCATCAAAGCACCTAAGGTAGTTTCAACTCTACCGATAAGTTAATCATTGTTTTTTTAATCTTAATCCATAACTTCAAAAACTATTTTTTGTTCAGTCTCAAATATATAATTCAATTAAAAAGACTTAATCCAATTCGGATTTAAATCATTTAGTATGGTCTAAGTTTTTCCTATAAATTGAAGATTTGAGGTAGTATCTTTTTTAAAAAAGACTTTGACGTACGGATCTGACTTTGAAAAGAAATCAAGATCTTTAAGATTACGGGCATTTAGAAAGATTTAGACTTTAAATCCAGTTTATACTTCCATTTTATCAAGATATATATATATAAATATAAATATAAATATTATATATATCTTGATGTCATTAGCTATGATAAATCATAATTTAATACTTAAAAATTTTTAAATTATCTTTAAAAACATATTCTAATATTTAAATCCTTTCACAGATAGATCATCATTAAAGTATAAGTGAATTGCTGAAATGTCCCATTCTTATATCTAATTCTTGGTCGGTCTTCTTTTAATCTATTATTATATTCTATTACAAAGTATTCTCCATTGATAAAATCTTACCATTATAACTTGAAGCATGGAAACTTATTTATTCATACCTAAACTAATATCTCATGAATGGAGATATTGATTGAGAATTATTTTATAAAGCTTAAAATAAAATAATGTATAAAATGAGATTTAATTGAGAGATATTGATAGTGTTGTTATAAAAGATAGAAAAATATGGAATAATTAATAAGAGGGAGAAAGATAATGATCTTAATTTTTATATCAATTATTTGATTAAAAGTAATGTGGTCTTTGAGTATTAGGAAAATATTTTTGATATACAAACCAGACTGATCATAAAATTATAAATTAATCGATAAAATAAATAGGAATATATTTCCTTAATTTATACTCAAAATCTTTTATTTATATTCATTTTAGTTATTCTTTTATATCCATCCTTATCATTTCAATTGTACTTATCATATTTCCCAAGGTTTTTATTAAAATCATAAACCTTTCTTTCCTTCTGCTTCTTTGTAGATCCATTCAGAAATCCTTTATATTATTTTGGGTCTTCGTTACAATAAACCAATTCATTTATCTATTATTTGCAATTGTAAACACTGCTGTCGCTCTGGAATAAACATTCCTTTGCATCATTAAAAATAGGTAAACACAATGGTTCAATATTCATTCTATTTCATTTATAATTTTCCCATATCCTTACTTATCCCACTCATATTCAAATTTAATAAATCATATATATTCATCATTTACGTTTTATACTCTTTTAACTCACAGTCGACTAATTAATTTTTTTTATTAAATTATTTTGAATATTACTACTATTTCGAATAATATTATTAATATCCACCACTTGAGGAGTCACTGGCATCTTCCCAATCATCTGCATATATTGTACAATTTGATCAGGCAATTATTTTAAAACTTATTGAGTCAAAGCAATTGGATTATTTTCAAAACTTCTATATGGTACAAATTGAACTAAATCTCTCTTTGCTTTTTGATTCTTAGAATCATAAAGTCCATTATCTCCGTCTAAAGTCTCCATATTATCGAAATTTGCATTTCCTACCCCAACTATAATAATAGAAATTGGCAGCAGACTTCCAGAAACAATTAAATCAACAGTTTATTGCATATCATGGATTTAACCATCGGTTAATATTAATAACACTTGATATACATTAGAACCTTGACTTTTACATGTTTAAGCTAATTTAAATGATTCTCGAATAAGAGGAGCAAAGTATGTAGGACCATTAAATTAAACATTTCGGAGAGCATTAATATAAAGTTGCATAAAATGATCAAAACCAACCGCCTCAATTACATTCTAGTCTCCACTTAATGGAAAGCAGTGATTTACTTTTTTTTGATTTAAACTTGAAAATCTAGGTATGGCACCAAAAGCAAAAGAAGGGATTCTTTTATCGTAATCATAATGCTCCAATACACTCCATATTGATTTCATAGCATTTTGATATTGATTAAATAGGTTTGGATGAAGATAGTGTAAAGATTGGGGATTTTGTGAATAACCATTCGAACCTGTAAAATCTATAGCAGTGATGAGATTGAGTTGTAAATTACCTCGAAGATAATCGACAAATGAAGGGACAATAATTTGAGTTAGTGATTATAAAACTAGTTTTCCTGGATTTTTATGTTTTTTATTAATTAAATCAAACTCTATTGGTTTATTTTTATTTAAAATATCTGCCACTTCAATAAATTTCTAACCAATAAATTGGTGTTTAGAAATATCATCTTCCTAATCCCATACTTATACTCTTATATAAATATTAAATAATACTTGAACCGACGTTTACTTTAAGTTACTAGCTTTCCTAATGGAATTCGTATTTATTTCCATGAAGGATTTAAATTGTTTTGAATTACTTAAGTTTGGGCAACACAAATATAAGTATTATCTTGCCTAATCTTCATAAATTTAAGATAAGGATCACTTTTATCCCAAAAATCAAAGAATGAATCAGTGTTCATCAGTTTAAGAGCTCTCCATTTCATTACTAATTGAGCTAAAATAATATTAAATTTATACCATTTGTCGTTTCTACCTTTTAACACCGAACTATCAGTTTTCCAGTTTGATGCTGTTTTTTATCTTTTAAATTTAATATAGAAGCTTGATTACGAGCACCCATCAAAGCACCTAAGGTAGTTTCAACTCTACCGATAAGTTAATCATTGTT
>JBIKXY010000340.1:0-2843 GCA_044355515.1 Pirellulales bacterium | reverse complement strand
GGCGAAACCGGACCTCGTCGGCCAGCCACGCGCGGCCGAGGGTGGCCAAGTGGGCCACGGCGGTCGCGTCGCAGGCGAAGCGGCTGATCCGGATCCGATCCTCGTCGGCGGAAGACTCGACCTCGACCAGCGGGAGCATGATGGCCGGGCGGCCCTCCCCGGCCGGCAGGACGCAATCCCGGCCGCGGATCACGCCCGGCCGTGGATGCTCGACCCGGCCGACAGTCAACGGCAGGCCGACCGCCTCCTGCCAACGGCGCTCGACCGCGGCCCGATGGGCGTCGCTGCGGCGGTGCATGGCCCAGGCCACCAGTCCGGCGGCGGGCACCAGGCCAAGGAGCACGAACGCGAGCCTGGCGAGCCGGACTCGGGCGGCGGAGCGGGCGACGAACATCCTTGTTCCTCGAGCGTTTTCTCGGTCGCGAGCCGGCCTCAGCGGCTCCGAGCCAGGTCGTGATACTGGCTCCAGCGGGCCTCCATCTCGGCGATGCTGTCGCCGCCGAACTTGTCCACGAGCGCCTGCGCGACCGTGAAGGCGACGACGTTTTCCACGATCACGCTGCAAGCGCTGACCGCGCAGACGTCGCTCCGCTCGTAGGCGGCCTCCTCGGGCTGCTTGGTCGCGAGGTTGACGCTCGCCAGGGGCTTTCGCAGCGTGCTGATCGGCTTCATCGCGGCGCGGACGACCAGCGGCTGGCCATTGGTGGTGCCCCCTTCCAGGCCGCCCGCGTTGTTGGTGGGCCGGGTGAAGCCTTGGGTCGGGCCGGCCGCGGCGGCGGCGTCATAGCCGATCGGGTCGTGCACCTCCGAGCCGCGGCGCCGGGCCGCCTCGAAGCCCATCCCGATCTCGACCCCCTTGATCGCCTGCACCGCCATCACGGCCTGGGCGAGCAACCCGTCGAGCTTGCGGTCCCACTGGGCGTGCGTGCCGAGGCCGATGGGCAGCCCCGTGACGCGGGCCTCGACGACGCCGCCGAGCGTGTCGCCCTCCTTGCCAACCTTGTCGATCAGGGCGGTCACCTCGCCGTCCCGTTCGGGATGGAGCGAGTAGATGCTGCTCGAGTCCCGCAGGCCGCGGAACTCGGCGAGCGAGCCTGCGCGATCGCCGAGCGCGATCCCGCCGAGCTCAGACACCCAGCCGGCCACCTCGATGCCGAACACCGCCAGCAGTTGGCGGGCGAGGGCTCCGGCCGCGACCCGGGCCGCCGTCTCGCGGGCACTGGCCCGCTCGAGCACGGCCCTGACACCGCCGGAGTGCTTGATCGCGCCGGCCAGGTCCACGTGGCCGGGCCGCGGCCGATCCACTTCCTCCAGCCGCTCGAGTTTGGCGTCGCGGTTGATCACCTCGAGGGCCAGTGGGCTGCCGAGCGTGACTCCCTTCCAGAGGCCGGAGAGAAACGTGACCGTGTCGGTCTCGATCCGCTGCCGGCCGCCGCGGCCGTAGCCCCCTTGGCGGCGGCCGAGCTCGGCATCGATCGCGGCCTTGTTCACCGCCAGTCCGGCGGGAAACCCGTCAACAAGGGCGACCAGCGCGGGGCCGTGGGATTCGCCGGCGGTCCAGTAGCGGAGCATGGGTGAGGCGAGCCGATAGAGGGACGGG
Organism: Pirellulales bacterium; assembly: GCA_044355515.1. GTDB lineage: Bacteria > Planctomycetota > Planctomycetia > Pirellulales > UBA1268 > QWPN01. Next base: position 1,243 of record JBIKXY010000340.1, on the reverse strand, counting down.
GTGTGCTTGAGTTCCCGAGTGTAGTTTCCCCCAACGTTCGGCCCTAGGCCGGAAGCGGCGGGGAAAAGCGTCAGCCCAGGGCCTCGGGCAGGCGGCCGGCGATCAGCCGGCAGGCCTCGAGGTATTTGCCTCGCGTCCTGGCCACGATGTCGGCGGGGAGCGGCGGCGGCGGGCTCGCCTTGTCCCAGCCGCTCGCCTCGAGCCAGTCGCGGACGAACTGCTTGTCGAACGAGTCGGGCACGTGGCCTTGCCCCGCGTCGGCTGCGGGCCAAAACCGCGAGCTGTCGGGCGTGAGCACCTCGTCCACCAGGATCAGCGAGCCGTCGGGGAGCCGGCCCCACTCCAGTTTCGTGTCGGCCAGCACGATGCCGCGGGCGGCCGCGTGGGCTGCGCCCCGGGCGTAGACATCGAGGCTGTTGTCGCGGAGCGTGGCGGCCAGCTCGTCGCCCACCGCTGCGGCCATCACCTCGAAGGAGACGTTCTCGTCGTGGCCGCTCACCGCCTTGGTGGCGGGCGTGAAGATCGGCTCGGGCAGCCGGTCGCCCGGGCGGAGGCCCGCGGGCAGTGGCACGCCGCAGACGGTGCCGTGCTGCCGATATTCGGCCAGGCCGGAGCCGGCCAGCCAGCCGCGGACGACGCACTCGAAGGGGATTACCTCCGCCCGCTTGACGAGCATCGTGCGGCCGCGAAGCGGCTCGCGATCGATCTCCGCGGGCAGGCCCATCGCGTCGACGTCGGTCGTGAGCAGATGGTGGGCGATCGGCCGCGGGCCCTGGGCGAGAAGGTCGAACCAAAACTCGGAGAGCGCCGTGAGCACCCGGCCCTTGTCGGGGATCGGCGTGGGCAGGATCCAGTCGAAGGCGCTGATCCGATCGGTACTCACGATCAAGACCGCGTCGCCGAAGGCGGCCGCCGCGAAGCGGTAGCAGTCTCGCACCTTGCCGCGAAGGGGTTCGCCGAGCGGCAGGTTGGTGGTGGTGACGGGGGGGGTGAAGGACATGGGAGTGGTTGTACGAGACCAGCCGGCCGCGTCCAACGGCCGGTGGTCTTCCGGGCGATCAGGCAGGCGCCTGGGCGACGTGGGCAGGCGCGGCCGGGCGGTGATCAGCAGAAGTCGCGAGACATCCGGGGCAGGGCCGCGAGGGCAGGGGGGCGGGGGGCGATCTCGCCGACGCCAGGCGGTGGAGCCGCGTTGTGCGCGGCGTCGGCGGTGGCTAAGCCCACGACGGAAGCGAGCCGCGTG
>JBIKXY010000341.1:0-2843 GCA_044355515.1 Pirellulales bacterium | reverse complement strand
GCTGATCACCGGCTCCGGGAAGCCCTCCTCCAGCGGCACCCGCACGACCTGTCCGTCGCTCACCGCGAGCAGCCGCCCGCCGCCATCGAACTCGAGCGGGCCGGGATGGGCCAGGGGGATGTCGCGGAGCAGGCGGCCGTCTTCGAGCGCGTAGAGCGAGATCCGCTGGCCGAGCGCCGGCGGCAGCGGCGGATCGCCGGGCATCGCGCCGAGCAGCCGGAGGCCCCCCAGCCCGCAGGCGTTGGCCTTGCCGCCGGTCCGCTTCGCGAGGTCGGCGTTCTCGGTCGTCGCCGGCCGCGTGACCACCAGCCGGAGGGCGGCGATCGGCCGGTCGCGATGGAAGTCTTGGGCCACGGTCGTGTAGGCCCGTCGCCACGGGAGCGCAGGCTCGAGCCTCCCCACGCGGGTCCAGGCGGCGCCGGGCCGGTCTCGGATCTCGACCTCGGCGGCCCGGAAGACCGGATCACGGACGACCAGCCCCCGCGCCGTCACCGGCTCGGGAAACTCGAGCGTGTAGGTGGCCGGATGCTCGGCCGTGATCTCGGCCGGCTGCACGTTCTCCCAGCCGCCGTCGGCGAACAGTTCGCCGGCGGAAACGCTCGCTTTGCCGGCGGGGGCCAGCCCCCGCACCGGCAGGGCGAGCACCTGCAGCCCGGTGAAAACCTCGGGGGCCGCGGCGGCTGACGCGGCCGGCGCTGAAAACGGTTTGCTCCAGTCTCGGGGGGCGACCGCGTCGAGCACCCGCACCCGCAGGGACCGCGTGGTCCGCCCGCCCGGCGCCGTGAAGACGTTGACGGCCCCCGGCTCCGCAGGCCCTTCGAGCGGCTCCCACTGGGCGTCGTCCGAGAGGTCGCCAGGGAACGGCGCCCCGGCCGCGAGCGTGGCCACCTCCAGGCGGTGCGGCGAGATGACGGCGCCCACCCCGCGCGGCTCGCGCCAGGCGATCCGCAACGCCGTCCGCTCACGATCCGGCAGCGGCCAGGCCACCCAGGGCTGCTTCGGCTCGGCGGCCCGGAGGATGCCGGCCGCGGTGGCGGCGGTGAGCCCGTTGAGCGTGGTGTGCGCGGGGTCGAGATCGGCGGCCGTGAAGCTGCTCGCCAGCCCGTCGGCCAGCGGCCCGTCGAACGCCACTGCCACCCGCTTGGCGTGAGCCGCCAGACCGGCCGAGCCGGCCCCCCGGCCGGCGACCGGCTTGTCGTAGTTGAAGCCGGTCAGTTCCCGGATTTCGAACGACCGCGGGCTGATCACGAACAGCTTGAAGTTCTTGCCGGCCCAGGCCCCCTCCCCCGCCACGTGGATCCAGCGGCCGTCGCTGGCCACCAGTCGGGCCCCGGTCAGGCCCAGCCAGCGGGTCGCCCAGGCCTGCTTTCCGTCGAGGTCGATCGCGTTGAGGCTGTTGCCGTGCTCGACGGGATCGGAGGCGATGAACACCTGGTCGCCGATCGTCGCGATGTCGCCGGGCGGGGCGTGGTCGCCCAGCCAGCCCCCCTTTTCCCGCAGCGGGTTGCCGTTGTCGACGTTTCGCCACCAGGGCGTGGGATTTCCGGCGTTGTAGAGGGTGAACTGGTAGGCGAGCCCGAGCGGCGGCGTGACCGCCCCGGAAACGGCGTACATGCCCGGCGGCACGAGCCGCCCCTGGTCGTCGCGGCCGTCCCAGGGCTCGAGATGCTCGCCGGCCGGGCGGTCGGCCTCGGCCAGCAGATGGCGGATCCGCCGCCCCCGGTCGTCGTCGATCACGAGCGCCACCTTGCCGGCAATCGGCAGGGTGTATCGGATCGGCACCGTCGGGATCGCGGGCGCCGTCGGGATCGCGGGCGCCGGCTCGGCGGCCCGCCCCGGATGCCCCGCCAGCCAGAGGGCCAGGCCGAGCATGGCCCGGCGGCCGAACGACCGCCGGATCGACGCCCGCCCGCTCACCGGACCTCGACCGCGAAGGGGAGCAGGTGCAACTCCCGCCCCGGGCCGATCTCGCGGGCCTCTCCCGACTCGTCGAGCGTGGAGTAGAGCTCGATCCCCGCGTCGCCATGCTTGTCCCAAAACAGCACCCGCACGGGGTAGAAGCCGGCCGCGGCAAACTCCACCCGGCCGAGGTAGGGCTCGTGGAGCGGCCCGTACATCCCGCCCGACTCGACGCTCAGCACCACCACGTCGCCGATCGTGATCTCGACGGCGTCGTCGCACCGCCCGCGGAGCTCGTAGACGCCCGGCTGCTTCACCTCGACAAAGCCCTCGAAGACGAAGATGTTGCGGGAGCTCATCTTCGTCTCCAGTTCGGGCCCGCCCTCGGCCGCACCGGCGGGCAGCAGAAACTCCCGCAGGCTTTTGCCGGCCGCGGGAATCGTGCCCGCTTCGCCGGCGGGAAAATCGAGATGCCGCGTGTTCAGGGTGAGCGTGACATCGGCGGGCGTCTGGTTCACGAACGCCTGCGCGATCTCCATCGAGTCGATCCCGGGCACGCCGGGCGGCCGCCGGCGGCCGAAGTTGTGGTAGCCGACCCGCAGGCCGTGGATCTTCTCCCGCGGCACGGCCGCCTCCGGCGGGATCGGGGCGGCCTGCGGCTCCGCGCGGGCCGGGTCCGGGCCGCCGCCGAGGCAGGCGGCTGCGGCAAGGCCGATCAGGAAGTTGCGGCGGCGGGGCATGATGGCGATCCTTTCGGGGGAACGTCCGGAACCAAGCCGGGAACGGCGGCCGGGGGCCGGTCGCCCGACCCTCCGATCCTATCTCCGGCGTTCCGGGCCGGGTATTGGAGGATCCTCCAGGCGGGTGCGGCCGTCCGCCGACGACTATACTTCGGGTGGTGGGATTCACGCTCGTGCACGGCCGGGGTTGCCGGTCGGTTTCCA
>JBIKXY010000339.1:0-2850 GCA_044355515.1 Pirellulales bacterium | reverse complement strand
CAATCAACGCCATCCGCCGCACGAGGCGGCCGGGATCCTACTTGCGGATCTCGAGTTTCTGGATGATGTCGAGATACCGCTGCGGGGCGACCCGCTTGAGATAGTCAAGCAGCCGGCGACGGCGACTCACCATCGCCAGCAGGCCCCGCCGGCTGGCGAAGTCCTTGCTGTGCTTCTTGAAATGGTCGGTGAGTTGCGTGATCCGGCCCGTCAGGAGGGCGATTTGGATCTCCGCAGACCCGGTGTCGGCGGTTCCGCGCCGATGGGCACCGATCAGCTCTTGCTTGCGTTCTTTCGTCAGCGACATCACACGTCTCACCGCCCACAACGAGCGGCATTGATTGCTTCGAATCGAGGTTGGGCGAAGTCTACACGGACGGGCTGGAAATGCAACAGCCCCTTTGGAGTGAGGTGGACGGCCCCGCGATCAGGCCGACACCGGGGCCTCGGCCGCCGGCTCCCGACTGTGGCGGGTCGCATGCGGCACGTGCACGACATCCCAGGCCAAGCCGAGCCGTTCGAGGCCCAGGATCACCCAGTAAGTCGGGTCGAACTCCCACCACTTGTGACCGTGAGCGGCCATTCGCTGGTGGGCGTGATGGTTGTTGTGCCAGCCCTCGCCGAAGGCCAGCAGGCCCACCCACCACAGGTTTCGCGAGTCGTCGGTGGTGTCGTAGTTGCGGTAGCCCCAGATGTGGGTCGCCGAGTTCACGAACCAGGTGATGTGAAACACGATCACCATCCGCACGGCGAGCCCCCAGAGCAGCCAGGAGATGCCGACGTCGCGGCCTCCCAGCGACCAGCCCGCGCCCAGCAGCGCCGCACCGATCAGGAAGTGCCACAGCAGGAACGTCTGATGGAGGAAACGAATGCCCCGATCCCGCTCGAGATCCGGCGCCCAGCGGTGCACCCGCGTGGCGACCTCGCTGGCCGAATGATGTGGAAACAGCCACAGCATGTGGGACCAGAGGCCTCCGTCCCGCGGGGAGTGGGGGTCGCCCTCCTGATCGCTAAACGCATGGTGCTTGCGGTGGTTGGAGACCCAAACGAGCGCCGAGCCCTCGCCCGAGATGCCGCCCAAGAGCCCGAAGATGAACTTCATCGGCGCGGAGGTCTTGAAACTGCCGTGCGTGAGCAGCCGGTGATAGCCCAGGCAGACACCGAGCCCGCCGGTCACCCAGTAGAGAAACAGGCAGATCGCCAGGCCCGACCAGGTGAAATAGAACGGCGCTGCGAGGGCAGCCAGATGGATGCCGCCGATCCAGATTGTGGTCGGCCAGTCGAGCTGGGCGAACCGGCTCGCGCCCTCGTCGCCGAGTTCGGTCGGGGCGGCAGCGCACGGGCCGCACGCCGCTCGTTCGGCCGCTACTGAAGGAGCGTCGGCCCCGGTTTCGCGAGCGCGGGGTGCAGCGAGCGTGGCGGGAGGGGGCGTCATCGGTGCGGCTCCTGGGGCTTCCAGACCCGGATGTCCCGTCCAGGTCACTGGGATTCGACCTGATAATCTCTCAGGAACTCTCCGCTCCGATCAGTGGAGTGGGGTCAGAATCAGGTCCGCCGCTCGTCAAGATTCGGTCAAAACTGGCGGCCCGAGTCGCTCGACTGGGGGGAGGGTTCGGGCAGCACCGAGATCAGCCATGATCCTGGCCCGATCGCCGGGCCATAGGTGGTCCCGGGCGCAGACAGCATCCAGGCGATGCGGTCGCCGGGCACGGGGGCCGCCGCGGGAACGAGCAAGGCGGCCCCCCGCGATGCGGCGAGGCCGGACGGCAGCCGCGGCGTCGGCGAGAACTGCACGCCGTGCGGGCCGACCCCCACGAGGCAGGCAGCGGCATCGAACCTGCGGTCGCCCCCAGGCGGAAGCGGCACGGCCGCGGGCCCCGGGCGGGCGCCGAGGGCCAGCACGATCCGGTCGAAGAGCCGGCCGTCGAGGCTGCCGGCGCCGGCAACGCATTCGAACAGCGCGTCGCAGACGCGGTCACCGCTCCAGGCGAGCCGGGTCACGTCGATCGCGGCGGTTCCCGAGGCCCGGCCGCCGACGGCCGCGGCGGCCGCCGCCAGGTCGATGTCGGCAATGCATCCGCGGGCCGAGCCTGACCAGCCGGCGGCGGTTCGCGTGGCCTCGAGCGTGCCGGTGACCGTGGCCGATCCGCAGGCCGCCGCGGCCGGCGGCCCGGCACCGCTCGCCACCGCCAGCACGGCGAGCGGCACGGGCTCGCTCCAGGCGGCCGTGATCGTGAAAGCCTGGGTGGCCCCGGCGGCACCCGGCTCCGGAGCGGCAGCCGTTCCGCGGACGATCCGCAGTTCGTCATCCGCTCGGCCCCGGCGCACGATCCGCATCGCCCGGCCATCGGCGCGGACCACGCACTCGACCCGCAGGCTTTCCGCGGACGAACCAGGCGGGTCGGACGGCGGCGAGACGCCGGCCCACGAGAACTCGGCCACATCGATCAGGCAGGTGCGGCGAAACCGGACCTCGTCGGCCAGCCACGCGCGACCGAGGATGGCCAAGTGGGCCGCGGCGGTCGCGTCGCAGGCGAAGCGGCTGATCCGGATCCGATCCTCGTCGGCGGAAGACTCGACCTCGACCAGCGGGAGCATGATGGCCGGGCGGCCCTCCCCGGCCGGCAGGACGCAATCCCGGCCGCGGATCACGCCCGGCCGTGGATGCTCGACCCGGCCGACAGTCAACGGCAGGCCGACCGCCTCCTGCCAACGACGCTCGATCGCGGCCCGATGGGCGTCGCTGCGGCGGTGCATGGCCCAGGCCACCAGTCCGGCGGCGGGCACCAGGCCAAGGAGCACGAACGCGAGCCTGGCGAGCCGGACTCGGGCGGCGGAGCGGGCGACGAA
>JBIKXY010000338.1:0-2854 GCA_044355515.1 Pirellulales bacterium | reverse complement strand
CTCGACGTGCCGAGCTGGGTGGAGGCGATTGGCATCGTGATCGCGGGCAATCTCGCGGCTCGGACCCGATCCGGCCGGAGCGACGGGGGCAAGGGGCGCTGAGAACTCGCCCCGCCCGCGGCCGCTATTTGAGGGCGATGGTCCGCGCCAGGGGGCGGAGAATCTGCTCCACCACGCAGGCATCGATCACCTCCCGCGCCAGCCGAGCGAGGCGATCAAGGGCATCGACGTAGGTCGTGTCGTGATCGAGGCTGCCGTATTGCCGCGCGGTCACGTAGACGCTCAGCTGTTCCTCGTTGAACTCGCCCGTCCGAACCTGAAACGCATTGGTGCGGGTTTCCATCCCGATCCGCACCTGGGTGCGGCAGTCTTCGTCCATCGCCAGCGTGAGCGAGGGCTCGCAGTTGATCACCTTGGCCCCCGGCACGTCGGCAAATCGCTCGAAGGCCGGCGGCACCCCCAACGCCTCGGCCACCAGCGCGTTGTGGTTGCCACGGAAGGCAAAGTCGAAACCGAACAGCACGTCGAGCGCCTCGCAGTCAAGCGGGCTGACGGACAGATAGGCGGGCGCCATGTCGAGCACGAGCCGATGCTGGGCGACCGCCTCCTCGAGCGAGCCGGGGTTCACCTGGCCCGAGCAGAGCCGCCGGGCCTCGACCGCCGCCCAGCGATACCGCCCCTGGTCCTTGTCCTCTTCGAGCACGAAATCCCGCTTGTCGCGGCAGTAGAACTTCCGCATCGTCGGATAGCGGCGCTGCAACTGCTCGAAGTACTGAAGAACCGTCTCCCGGGATGCGGGAAGTTCCATCTCCGTGGCCAGGTTCATGTTGACGTAAAAATCGTCCGCCAGCGACGCGTACGGCATCATGACGCAATGAACTCCCCGGCGGCGGTTCCCTGACAAACCCCAAAGCATAGCCGCGGCTTTTGTCGGGTGTCAAAGCGGCGGCCAGACTACCGGCACAGCCGGTCGGCCGCGACGACGCTCCACCAACCGGCTGCCGACTGGTACTCATCGGCGCGAGGTGGCATACTGTGGCCAAGCCAAGGCGATCGGTGGAGACGCGGCGGCCCAACGCACCCTCGAGTCGCTTGTCGATGGCCACCAGAGCTGAGCCGACCCAGATCCCTGACGAGCGGCTGACGGTCGAAAAGCGGGCCGACGGCGCCATCGTGGTACGGGTGCAATCCGAGGGCCAGGGGGGTTCCCGCCTGCCCGACGCGGTGTTTTCGTTTCGCTGCGGTGATCCGCAATACGCCTACTGGCTCAGTCGTCTCGACGCGGCCACCGCCCGCCGCTGAACCCGCTCAGTCGTCACGCGAGCTGGCGATCAGCGTGATGAACTCGCGGTTGCTCTTGAACTTCGCCAGTTGCTTCGTGAGCTGCTCCATCGCATCGACGTGATGCATGCTCGAGAGCGTGCGCCGGAGCATGTTGACCGCATGCAGCGTGTTGGGATCGAGCAGCTTCTCCTCGCGCCGGGTGCCCGACTGCGAGATGTCGATCGCGGGCCAGACGCGGCGGTCGGCCAGCTTCCGATCGAGCACGAGTTCCATGTTGCCCGTGCCCTTGAACTCCTGAAAGATCAGCTCGTCCATCCGGCTGCCGGTGTCCACCAGGGCCGTGGCCACGATCGTGAGCGAGCCCCCCTCCTCGAACACCCGGGCGGTGGCGAACAGCTTCTTGGGAATGTCGAGCGCCTTGATATCGACGCCGCCCGACATGGTGCGGCCGGTGTTGCCCACCCACTTGTTGAAGGCTCGGGCCATGCGGGTGATGGAGTCCATCAGCAGGAACACGTCCTTGCCCGACTCGGCCATCCGCTTGCACCGCTCGATCACCAGCTGAGAAAGCCGGACGTGGCTCTCGACGTCGCAGTCGAGGCTGCTGGCGAGCACGTCTCCCTTGACGCTCCGCCGCATGTCGGTCACTTCCTCGGGCCGCTCGTCGACGAGCAGCATCACGAGGCTCAGCTCGGGGTGATTCTGCGAGATCGCCTGGGAAACCTGCTGCAGCAGCACGGTCTTGCCGGTTCGCGGCGGCGCCACGATCAGCGCCCGCTGCCCCTTCCCCAGGGGCGTGAGCAGATCCATCACCCGCGTGGTGATCGGCTGCTGCCCGGTTTCGAGCCGCAGCCAGGTCTCCGGGTTGATCGGCGTCAGCTGGTCGAAAGTCTTGACGTTCGCGTAGTCGTCGGGCGGCATGCCCTCGACCTGCTCGATCTCCCGCACCCGCGGCCCCTGCTGCCGGCGGCCCGGTTGCACGAGCGCCTTGAGATACACGCCTTCGCGGAGCCGGTAACGCTCGATCATCTGGGCCGGCACGAACGGGTCGGTCCGCTCGCGGGCGTAGTTGTTCTCCGGGCTGCGGAGGAACCCGTAGCCATTGGGGTGCATCTCGAGCACGCCATTGCCAGGCTCGAGCGGGATCGGCTCCCCGTTCTCGGTCACCTCCGGTTCGGGCTCCGGTGGCCGCATCCCCTCGCTGTCCATGCCCACGGCGCCGGCGCCCGCCGCCGGCGGCCCGCCGCCACCACGCCGAAAGCGACCGCGGCGCCTGCCGCCGTAGCCGCCCTGCTGGCCCTGCCCCGGCATGCCCGGAGCCCCCCCCTGACCGCCGTAGCCACCGGATCGACCCCGCGATCGCCTGCGTTTCGACATGGAAACTCCTCGCCCTCCGTGATGCATGAAGACTGCGGCCTGGCCTCCCAGCCAGCCCTCGAAAACCCGACACGATCGGCGGGGAAAATCTGTGGAACGGTCCACAAAACCCCGCGACCGGCCCTTTCGGGCGATCTGAAAGGGATTGAACCCCTACTCGATTCCTCGCGTCCTGGACTTCCTCAGGGCGGAT
>JBIKXY010000337.1:0-2856 GCA_044355515.1 Pirellulales bacterium | reverse complement strand
TTGCGCTCCATGAAGGGCAGCAGCATGACCGGCCAGGAGACGACGTGGGTGCCGAGCGTGTTTCGCCATCCCGGAATGAAGCCCTGCAGGCCTTCGGTCTGAAGCGCCGCCAGCGCGAGCGAATGCAGGTTGCTGGCGCAGGCCGTCCTCCGGCCGGCCTCGCGGGCCGCCTGGACCGCCGGCAGCAGCAGGGCCATCAGCATGGCGATGATCGTGATCACCACCAGCAGCTCCACGAGCGTGAACGCGTTTCTCCGCCGGACCATGTCAGGAGCTCCCGTTTCGGTTCGCCGTAACCCCGCCGGTCATATTAGCTCGCCCCGAAGGAATGCACCACCTTGAGCTCCCGCACCTGGTCGGTGGCGGGATCGACGCAGCGGATCCGGACCTCGACGCCCTCTCTCGGGGCCGCCGTAGCGCCCCCATTTTCCCTGGTTTCGAAGGTCACGTCGGCGGGCGTGCCCCCGCCGGAGATTCGGACGTCGAAAGCGATCACCTGGCCCAGGATCACGTCCTCCCCCTCCCGGGCCCCCGTGAGCTTGCGGTTGGCCCCGGCCGCCGTCAGGAACCGGTTGGCCTGCTTGGAAAGGTCGCCGAGGCTGTTGGCGTGCGGGCCCTCGGGCGTCGATGCGTCGGCCGAGTAGGAAAGATCGCTGTCGCCGCGGGCCGCGAACACGTCGGCGGCGAAGCTGCCGGCGTCGGGGGTCGCGGCCACGAGCAGCTGCCGGCGGTGGAGGTTGTAGAGCGTCTGCCCGCGATGCTGCTGGCCCGAGGCCTCGCAGAACCAGACCACCTCGGCCGTGCGTGACTCGAAGCCCCGGGCGCCCGCCAGCCGGCCGGTGAACGGGCTGCCCGGGCTCGAGGTGGTGAGGGCCAGCACGTCGTCAATGTCGCCGATCAGAACGGCGGGCAGAGCGGAGGTGGCGCTCGGGCCCTCGATCACGTGGAAGTAGCCTGAGTTGGCCTCCACTCTCACCCGCGGGGCGGGAACGCAGGTGAGGCCGACGAGGTCCTGGCGAAGCCGCCAGGCGGCGTTGCGCATCCGGGCGTGGAGCTCCACGGTCGCCTGCCCTTCGGAAACGCTCCGGGCGAACACGCTGAACAGCGAGGCCACCGCCCCCATCACCACGAGGCTCAACGCCGCGGCCGTGAGCAATTCGACGAGGCTGGCCCCCGCGCGGCCAGGCGGCGGCGGACCGAACGGTGGCCCGGGATCAGGACTGGACAGGGGCATGGCGGGAGGTGCTTTCAATCGAGGAAACGCTTGACGCGGATCGTCTGGCGGACGTTGCGATTTTCGCCTTGGAAGTACTCGACCGGAATCGAACGATCGACGATCGCAAACAGGCGGTGACAGGAGGGCGAGTCGGCCGTGGGGGAGGAATCGCTCACCTCGAGCGTGATCCAGACGGCGAACACGTGCGAGCGGACGGTGGTCACCGCAGCCAGCCGGTTGGCGAGGTCGCGATCGAACGTCCGGACATCGTGGGCCGGATAGGGCCCCCCCGCGGGAGTCAGGCGAAACGCCAGTGCGAGGGCGTCCCACAGCCGCTCCAGCCGGCCGGCCGGCCGAGCGGGGAAGCTGGGGCCGCAGACCACGCCCCAGGTCGCGTCGCTGCAGGTGTTGAGGTTGACGCGACCCGGCTCGCGGTCCCCATTGACCGCGATCGTGGCCGTGAACCGGGAGGGCACCATGACCGCCTCGAGGATGGCCGGGTGGCTCGTGACCAGCGAGACAAGCTGGACCGGGACCAGCGCGGCCAGGATGGCATCGATCTCCGCCTTGCTGCCTCGAGGAATGCCCGCCAGTTCGCCGCTGCTGAGAAAGCCGCCGGTGCCGGTCCAAGCGGCGCCCGCGGCCCCGAGGTCGGCCGGCCTGATGCCGGTCACGGTGTGCCCCCCGATCGTGAGCGGCAGGGGGGCGGACGCGTCACCGGACAGGGCGGCACGAAACTCGGTGACGTTGGCCACCCACTGGGCGGTCGCCAGGTTGTTGCCGGCCAGCGCGGCCGGACTGATGGCGTTGAACAGCGCGGTCGCAAACCCGGCCTTGCTGCCCGGAATCGAGGTGAGGTCGAACCGCCGCTCGGGAGTGCCGCCGGCGGCCGGCGCGGCCGGCCCGACCTTCCAGGTGACGTCCCAGCTGTCGGTGGTGACCAGCCGGCGGGCCGAGCCGTCGAGATCGACGAGCAGGGCGGCCAGCCGGGGGGGCAGGGTGGCCCAGTCGGCGTCGAAGGGCCGCAGCACCCGCTCGAGCTCGCCGGGCGTGAAGGGATTCTGCGTGGCCAGTCCCGCAAGCGTGGCCGGCCGCGAGGCCTCCCGATCGAGCCTGAGATCGGCGGCGCTCCCGCCCCGCCCCGACACGCTCTTGCCGATCACCGGCGGCCGCCGGCGAATATTCGCGTCATCGGCCGGCGGGGTCGGCTGGCCCCCGTTGTGGAGCAGCGTCCAGCGGCCGTTGGCGAAGGGAGGCAGGCTCGAGGCGTCGATCGAGGCCGGGCCGACGGGGGCGAGCGGTGCGGGGTCGCCGTGGGTGTTGACATTGATCCGGCCGTCGAGGTCCAGCACCAGATACGACACCTGAAAGCTGAGGGTGCCCCCCCGGGGCGACGTCAGCGGGGGCAGCACGTTCTGGAGCCAGCCGCCGTCGGCCTGGCCGTCGGCGTCGTTGTCTACCTCGACAGGTGCGGCGCTGAAGGCCGCCGTCGTCACCGCCCCGTTGTCGTCGCGCTGCGTCAGGAAGGCATTGCCGCTCTGGAAGGCGTCGAACACTTCGGTGCGGAACGGCACGGTGTTGCCGTCCTGCTCATACATGTCGCCCAGCAGGCTCTCGGTGACACTCGCCCGCACGTTCTG
>JBIKXY010000336.1:0-2860 GCA_044355515.1 Pirellulales bacterium | reverse complement strand
TAGCGACGGCCCTGGTCGAGGCCGATCGCCCGCTCCGGCACGAGCACGGCCGGCTGGGGATCACCGGCGGGCAGCCGCACCCGCACGAACATCCCCGGAAGCACGAGCTCGTCGGCGTTGGCGAGTTCCGCGCGGCAGCGGATCGTGCCGGTCGTGGCCGCGGCCGCCACATCCACGAAGTCGAGCAGGCCCTGCCTGGGGAAGCCCTCGTCGGCGACGAGCGCCACCTCGACGGGGATCGCGAGTTCGCGGATGCTCCGCCAGGGCACGGGCTCCCCGCCATCTCGCTCCTGCTCGACCCGCGCCGCCTGGGCCCGGGCCCGCGACCGAAGCACCGCCCGTTCGTCGGCTTCGAAGTAGACGTGGATGGGCTTCGTCGTCACCAAGGTCACCAGCGGTCGGCTGCCCGTCGCGTCGGCCGTGACGAGGTCGCCGGGGCTGACGTTGCGGGCCGAGATCCGCCCGTCGAGCGGGCTCGAGAGCGTGCAAAACTCGAGGTCGAGCCGCGCCTTGGCGAGCGCCGCCCGGGCCTTCTCCAGCATCGCCTTCGACATGTCCCGCTTGGCGACCAGGATCTCGTACTGCTCGCGGGTGACCACGTTTTTGGCGACGAGCGGCGCGGTGCGGGCAATCTCCCGCTCAAACTCGGCCAGCTCTGCCGCCTGCTTGTCCAGCTCGGCCACTGCTTGGTCGCGGGCGATCTGGTAAGGCCGCTCGTCGATCGTGAACAGCGGCTGTCCCTGGCGCACCCGCTCGCCGTCGGCAAAGTGGATCTTCGTCACGAAGCCCGAGACGCGGGCCCGGAGATCGACCTCCTCGACGGCCGCCGCGTTGCCGGTGAAGACGGCGAACTCGGTCACCTCGCGGGCCACGGGCTTGGCCACGCGGACCTGCGGCGGCGGCAGTTCGACCAGCGGCGGCACGGGCCGGCCGCAGCCGGCGATGACGAGGCTCGCAACTCCAAGCCACAGTGAAAGATGCCTGGGCCGCATGCCGTGCCGCCTGGTGAGGGGAGGGGGCCGGTCGGCCATCGACCGCCGCGTCCCCTGCCGAGTCTACCGAAAAAAAGGTGCCTGGCACCGAATCTGGGCAATCTGGGCAAGCCCGCTTGAAGGGCGGTCGACGCGGAAGTATACATGCGTGCATGCCTCGGCCGCGTCGCTGCTTGCTTGGTGGAATGGTGTTTCACGTCCTGAATCGGGGCGTGAACCGGCGGACCCTGTTCCACAACTCCCGCGACTATGAGGCATTCCTGGCCGACGCGCTGGAAACACTTCGAACGCGGCCGATGCGGATTTGCAGCTTTTGCATCATGCCCAACCATTGGCACATGGTGCTCTGGCCGGAGAGGGACGGAGAGGTCACTTCGTTCGTGCATCATCTCGCCAGTTTGCACGCTTTGCGCTGGAAGCGACGCTACGACGAAGTGGGGCTGGGCCCGCTCTATCAAGGTCGGTTCAAGGCGTTTCCCGTGCAGACCGACCATCACTTCCTCACGGTGGTTCGCTATGTCGAGCGTAACCCCCTGCGGGCCAACCTGGTGCAAAGCGCTGAAGCCTGGAGGTGGTCGAGTTTGGGGCAAACCTCGTCCTCGATCCGGATTCCCATCTCAAACTGGCCAAGCGGTGACTCGGGGGCCACGCGCCGGCCCGAGTGGCTCGCATGGGTGAACACCCCACAAAACCTTGCCGAGGAGGATTGCATGCGCCGGTGCACCCAGCGTGGCTGCCCCTACGGAGACGACAAATGGGCGAGTGAAACCGCTGCCAACCTGGGGCTGGAATCAACGATGCGACAGCCAGGCAGGCCGCGCAGGCAGAATCGCGAAACTACCTAGCTTCGCCAGATTCGGTGCCAGGCACCGTTTTTCCCGGGAATCCCGCCCGCCGGCTCACGGCGTTGCCGGCGCGGCAGCATCGCCGGCAGCCGGAGGCTTGGCGGCGGCCGATCCCCCGCCGGCCTTGTCGTCCACCCGCACAAGCAGCATCTGCTCCACTTTGCCGCCGTCGCGGTGGACGAGGATCGTCGTCTGCGGCTTCGTCAGGTTCGCCAGGCCCGCCTCGTAGACGGGCGTCTTCTTGTCGCCGATCGTCCAGGCCGCCTTCTGGGTCTGCTTGTCCACCTTGCCCGCCATGTTGGTCGTGGTGTCGGAGACGGCGTCGTAGTAGGTGCCCCGCAGCAGGCCGGTTTTGTCGATCGCGAGGCTCATGAAGGTGCTGGGGGTGGTCTCCTCGGCCCGCGCCAGGGCATACACACCGAGCGGCCGCCACTGGTCGTCGTCGGCCGGCGTCGCCGCGGCCCCCTGTCCGGCGAGAACTGAGGCCTGCTGGGCATACTCCTCGGCCGAGCCGACCCGCTCCCCCTGCACGTAGACGCCGTCGTCCTGATAGCAGACCGTGGAACCGTAGTTGTAGGCGACGGGGGCCGCCGCGTAGCCGCCCCACCCGGCCAGATCGCCCCAGGCCAGGCCCGCGGCCATGCCCCAGCCGAAGCCGCCCCACCAGCCGCCGGGCCACCAGGCGCCGAAGTGCGCGCCATACCAGCCGCGGCCGCCGTACCAGCCGCCGCCATAGAAGTTGTTGCGGATGATCGTGCCGCGATTGACGAGCGCCGCGCCCGAATAGGGCCGCACCGCCGCGCCGCCGATCCCGACGCCCGGCAGGCCGCGGTCGGCGATTCGCTGGAAGTCGGCCCGCGAGACCTCGCCGGCGCCGGGGAAGTGGCCGGCGCCGAAGTCGCGGCCCGCTCCGTCGAAGCCACGATCCACACCAGCTGCTCCCAGATCGCGACCGTCGATTCCGCGGCCTGCGCCGTCGAAGCCACGGTCACCGCCGCCAAACTCCCGGTCTCCTGCTCCCAG
>JBIKXY010000335.1:0-2863 GCA_044355515.1 Pirellulales bacterium | reverse complement strand
TCGAAGCCGGTCTCGCTGGCCAGCGTGACGGCCGACCTGCCCGCCCGGGCCCGCCACCGGCTCCCGGCCGAGCCGTTTCGCGACCTGGTCTCGCCCGCCGACGGAATGGCGATCGTGCGGGCCCGGATCTCCGACCTCGGCTCCCGCCGGCTCGAAGGAATCTATGACCGGATCGACACCGACTTTGCCGCGTTCGAAGCGGCCCGGCCCGGCTGGCGGTTCGACCTGACGGGCATGTCGGTCGTCTCGGCCCGCAACATCCGCCAGCTCGTCCGCGACCTGGGCTCGAGCCTGCTCCTGGAGGTGACGGTGATCGGCTGCATCCTGGCGATCGCCTTCCGCTCGCCGCTCGCCGGACTCGTCAGCCTCGTGCCCAACGTGTTTCCGCTGGCGGTGATCGGCGCCGTGCTGGTGCTCAGCGGCCGCGGCCTCGATCCCGCGAGCGTGATCGTGTTCAACGTCTGCCTGGGCCTGGCCGTGGACGACACCGTCCACATCCTCGCCGCGGTGTCGCGGCAGCGGCGGGAGGGGATCTCGATCCAGACGGCCGTCCGCCGGGCCGTCGCGGAGACGGGCAACCCGGTGGTGATCGGGGGCCTGGTGCTCAGCGTCGGCTTCGCCGCGGTGATGGCCAGTTCGGTGCCGGTGCTCGCGGGCTTCGGCCTCTTGGCCTGTGCGGCGGTGGCGGCGGCCACGCTCTCGGAGCTGGTGTTTCTGCCGGCCCTGCTCGTGGTCACCGACGGGATCGTGCGGCCGCGGCGCACGCTCGTGCGCGACGGGCTGTTCGGCACACCCCCCGAGGCCGAATGGCAGCCCGCCACCGAGGCCGCCTAGCTGGGCGGTGGTTCCTGAGAACCGCGTCAGGCCGTGGCGGCCACGACCTCGGCCAGGGTCTCGACCGCCCGCACGATGTCGTCTTCGGAGTGCTCGCTGGTGAGAAAGAACCGCACCCGGGCCGCCGACTCGCGGACGGCCGGATAGAGGATCGGCCGGGCGTTGATGCCCCGCTCCAGCAGCAGCTGCGAGACGGCCAGCGCCCGCTGCGAGCTGCCCAAGATGATCGGGATCACGGGCGTATCGCCGCTGTCTCCGGTGTCGAGCCCGGCGTCGATGGCCAGCTTGAGAAACAGCTCCGACCGCTCCCGTAGCCGCGTCACCCGCCCCGGCTCCCGGCCGATCACCCGTACCGCCTCGAGCGCCGCGGCCGCGTTGGGGGGCGAGCAGGAGGTCGAGAACACGAAGGCGGGCGTGGTCAGGCCGAGATAGTCGATCAGCCGGGCGCCGCCGGCGAGGTAGCCGCCGCCGGAGCCGAGCGCCTTGCTGATCGTGCCCATCCAGAGATCCCCCTCGGCCGGATCGACGCCGAAGAACTCGCAGATCCCACGGCCGCCCGGGCCCATCGTGCCGATCGAGTGGGCCTCGTCCACGTAGAGCAACGCATCGTGCCGCTGCTTGACCTCGATGAACCGCGGCAGATCGGGATAGTCGCCGTCCATGCTGTAGACGCCCTCGATCGCCACCACGACCCGGCGGTACTTGCCCCGCAGGTCGCGGAGCAGGCCGTCAAGCTGCTCGTGATCGTTGTGGCGGAAGCTGCGGCAGGCGGCCTGCGAGGCGGCGGCTCCCCGGGCGATGCTGTTGTGGGAGAGCTCGTCGTAGAGGATCAGGTCGCCCGCGCCGAACAGATGCGCGAAGACCGAGGCGTTGGTGCCATAACCGCAGGGAAACACCGTGGCCCGCTCCGCGCCGAGAAAATCGGCGAGTTCCTGGTCGAGGGCGTCGTGAAGGGTCGTGTTGCCCCCCACCATCCGGCTGGCCGAGCCGCTGGTGCCGAACCGGTCGATCGCCTCCTTGGCAGCCCGGGTGACGTCGGGGTGGCCGGCCAGGCCGAGGTAGTCGAAGCTCGTGAAGGCGAGCAGCTCGCGGCCGCCGATCCGGGTCCGGCGGCCGGCAACGGCTTCGTTGGCCAGCCGGAAGGGGTTGTCGAGCCCGGCCTGCCGCAGGCCCGCCAGTCGCTCCTCCAGGGCCGCGATCTCGGGAAACATCTCGGCCACCGTCCCGCCCGATTCCGTCGGCCCGGCCGCGGCGGCCGGCCCGACGCTCCGCCCGGCGGTCCAGTCGCCGGCCCGGTCGGCCGCGTCGAACATCCGCTCGGCCACGCAGTCCACCAGGTCGCCGCAGGTGCCGATCCCCGCCAGCCAGTGCTCGTGAAACCGCATCCGGTAACGGCCCTCCAGCCGGGCGATGGCGTCGGCCAGCCGGGTCTCGTCGATCCCGGCGGCTGCCAGGCTCGACCGCAGCGACAGCGGCCGGCGGCTGGTGGCGGGCAGCACCCGCTCCAGCTCCCCGATCACCACGCGGGCGATCGCCTCGCGGGTGTGGGCCGCGTGGTGGTCGCGGTCGTCGGCCGCGACCGGCAGCGACCCGCTGCGTTCCGTCATCGGGGGTGTCATGCGAATCATCACCGGTCCGCCTCCTGCGGTGAGACTTCCAAAGCGAAGGACCGCACTATACGCGGCGGCCGGATTTTCTTCTGCGCTTCCGTGGCAGCGTGCCGACCGCGACCGCGGCGAGCTGACGCCACCGAGCCCGCTTTTTGCCGAGCGCCAGCCCGCGTTGGCAGACAGTGCCGGCTACGGCGAGCCGCGGGGTCGTGCCGGGCGGAGCGATCGCGGTCAGTTGGGCAGCTCGTCAGCCGCCCAGCAGCCGCCGGAGCACGAAGGGCAGGATCCCGCCGGCGTTGAACTGATCGAGCTCGACCGGCGTGTCGATCCGCACGAGGCAGGGAATCTCCTTGACGCTGCCGTCCGGCGCCGTGGCCTTGACCGCGACGGTGGCCCGCGGGGCGAGCCCCTCGAACGGG
>JBIKXY010000334.1:0-2871 GCA_044355515.1 Pirellulales bacterium | reverse complement strand
CTCGCGAAGCGAGCGTCCCGCGTGCGCGCCCATGGACTGCCCGGGGTTGCCCGTGCCGATCGAGACGGCGTTGCTGGCAAGCGCAGGCAGGATGCCGAAGCGAGGCCAGCATCGAGCGAGCGGAGGGCAGGATGCCCGCAGCGAGCGTCCGGCGAGATGGCACGGGCAAGCCCGAGCTATGCGAGTTGGGGTTGCCTGAGCCTGCTGCTCGTCCTCGCAGCAACGGCGGTCGAGGCTCTCGAGCCGGCGGCCACGCTGCCGGCGCGGCCGGAGGCGATCGAGTTCGAGCCGCTGGTCTACGTGCCCCCCAAAGCCGCCGACCATCGCCACGTGCTCGCCGACGGCACGGTCGTGTATCTCGCGCCGTCCCACGAGTTTCCGCTCATCAATCTCGCGATCACGTTCAAGGGGGGAGCCTCGCTCGATCCCGCCGGCGCGCCCGGCCTGGCGGCCCTCACCGCCCGGCTCGTCCGCGAAGGGGGCACCGCCACGAAGGCCCCGGCGGAGGTCGACGAGACGCTCGACTTCCTGGCGAGCGAGGTGAGCGTGGCCGCGAGCGACACCTCCACCACCGCCACGCTCAACTGCTTGAAGAGCAACTTGCCCGAGAGCCTGAGCCTGTTCCTGGAGATGCTCAGGCGGCCGGCGTTCGACACCGGGAGGCTCGAGACGGCAAAGGCCCGCAGCCTGGCGCAGCTCGCCCAGCGGAACGACGATGCGGGCGTGATCCTGGGCCGCGAATGGAAGCGGCTGCTCTTCGGGCCCGACCACTTCGAGGCGGCCGAGCCGACGGCCGCGAGCGTGGCGGCGACCACGCGGGAGCAGCTCCAGGGCATGCACGCGCGGGTGTTCCGACCCGGCAACGCGATCATCGCGGTCTCCGGCGACTTCGACGAGCGGGAGATGCTGGCCACGCTGGAAAAGGCGGTCGCCGGCTGGGAGCGGGGGGGGATGGTGCCCGATCCGGTGCCGCCCCAGGCCACGCTCGCGCCCGGGATGTATCACGTGCCCAAGCCGATTCCGCAGGGGAAGGTCATGATCGGCCGGCGGTCGATCAAGCGGGACGATCCCGACGCGATTCCGCTCTTGGTGCTCAACGAGATCCTGGGCGGCGGCGGGTTCACCAGCCGGCTGATGCAGAAGGTCCGCAGCAACGAGGGGCTCGCCTACTCGGTGCGGTCGATCAATCAGCCGCGGGTGGACTATCCCGGCGACTTCAAGGCCGGGTTCGAGAGCAAGAACGCGACGGTGGCGCTGGCCACGAAGATCGTGATGGACGAGATCCGCCGGATCCGAGACGAGCCGGTGCCGGAGGAGGAGCTCGAGACCGCGCGGCTGAGCCTCGTCGAGACGCTGCCCCGGCGGTTCGAGAGCAAGCCGGCGATGCTCGCCGTGTTCGTCAACGACGAGTGGACGAAGCGGCCGGAGGGCTTCTGGCAGTCGTTCCGCGAGCAGGTCGAGGCGGTCACGCCGGCCGACATCCAGCGGGTGGCGCAGAAGCACCTCGACCCCGACTCGATGGCGATCCTGGTGGTGGGCGATTGGGAGGCGATCGCGCCGGGGGATCTGGAGGAGCGGGCCAGCATGCGGGAGTTTTTCGGCGGCCAGGTCACCCACCTGCCGCTGCGGGATCCGCTCACGCTCGAGCCCCTGCCGCCGGGCGGCGAAAATCCGGGCGACGCCGGCCGTTGAACGTCGCGGACCGTCACCGAGGCACCGAGAGAAGCACTGCCATGAACCACCGCCATTCGCCATCGTCCGTCCTGGGTGCCAGCCCGGCGGAGGCGGACTGATCCCGCGGGGGAGGCCCGGTGGGGCCGGCCCCGCGGCCTTCGTCTCGCTGCGTTATGCTCGGGGCAATGCCCGCTTCCGCCCTACCGCTTCCCCCCCGCCCCGCCGAGGCCCACGCGCTCGCCGTGGCCGCCAGCCTGCCCGGCGAGCGGATCGCCTGCACGACGATCGGCCGCGGCCAGGCGGCGGTGAGCCTGGCCCGGGCCAGGCCGGCAGCGTGCGTGACGGCCTGGTTTCTCGACCTGCACCAGCGGGATGCCGCGGTCGCCACGTGGGACGAGTCCCCGGCGAATCTTACGGCTCCCTGCACCGCCGACCTGCCACCGGGCCCCTATGACCTGGCCGTCGTGCCCTTGGTGAAGGGGGGCGAGGCCGAGCTCTCCCGCGACCTGCTGCAGCAGGCGTTTCACGGGCTCGCGGCCGGCGGCCGGCTCGTGGCCGCGGTGGACAACTCCCGCGACACCTGGCTGCGGGAGCAGCTGGCGGCCACCGGCGAGACCGTCCGCGTGCGGCCGGCCGACGGCTCCGACGCGATCGCCTACGTCGTGGAGAAGACCGGGGAAACCCACAAGCTTCGCGACTTCACCTGCCGGTTCAAGTTTCGCGACCGCGAGCGGCTCCTCGAAGCGGTGTCGCGGCCGGGCGTGTTCGCCCACCGGCGGATCGATCCCGGGGCCCGCCACCTGCTCAACGCCGTGGACGTGGCCCCGGAGACCCGGGTGCTCGACATCGGCTGCGGCTCGGGCTGCGTCTCCCTCGGGATCGCGGCCCGCGACCCCTCCGTAATCGTGCACGCCTTCGACTCATCGGCCCGGGCCGTGGAGTGCACCCGGCTCGGCGCCGAGCTCAACGACCTCGCCAACCTGAGCGTGGCCCTCGAGGCCGAGGGGCGGGTGCCCGACCGCGGGGCGTGGGATCTGGCGCTGGCCAACCCGCCCTACTATGCCGACTTCGCGATCGCGGAGAAGTTCGTGGAGGCCGCGCGGCTGGCGCTCGCGCCGGGGGGCACGCTCTTGGTCGTCACCAAGCAGCCCGCCTGGTATGTCGACCACCTCCCGCGGATGTGGACGGGCGTCGCCA
>JBIKXY010000333.1:0-2895 GCA_044355515.1 Pirellulales bacterium | reverse complement strand
CTCAGACTCGTCACCCAGGTGCGTCGCGCCGACAAGCGCTAGCGACCAAAGAAAGAGGCACAACGATGGCAACGGCTGGAGAACTCCTGTCGGCGGGCAATCTGGACGAGGCGATCCAGGCCGCGACCGCGGATGTCAAGGCGAAGCCCAAGGATCTCGAGGCCCGCTGGCTGCTCGCGGAGCTGTTGATCCTCGCGGGCCAGCACGACCGCGCGGATGCCCAGTTCGACGCCATGATCGCTGTCGAGCCCCGCGCGGCGGTGGCGGCCATCCCGATCCGCCATCTCCTCCGGGCCGAGGCGGCGCGGCGGCAGTTCTACGACGAGGGCCGCGTCCCCGAGCTGCTCGATGGCGCCGACCAGCAGGTTCGTGACCGGCTCGAGGCCTTCGTGCTGCTGCGAGCGGGGAAGGCGGCCGAGGCGGGGAAGCTGGTCGAGCAGGCCGAAAAGGCCCGGCCGGCGCTCGCCGGCACACTCACGCTGGCCAAGGATGGCGAGCGGACGTTCGCGGATTTTCGCGACCTCGACGACATCACGGCGGAGGTCTTCGAGGTGCTCACGCAGACCGGCAAGTATTACTGGATCGAGATGCGGCGGGTGGAGTTGGTCGAGTTCGCGCCGCCGGAGCGGCCGCTCGACCTCATCTGGCGACCCGTGCGGATGGTGGTGAAGGACGCGTTCGATGCCCAGGTGCACCTGCCGGCGGTCTACGGCACGCTCACGGGGACCGATACAGCCTCGCGGCTGGGGCGGCGGACCGACTGGCTGGGCGAGGATGGAGATGCGATCGTGGGCGTCGGCCGGCGGTCGTTCGTGATCGCCGGCGAGGAGGAGATTGACATGATGGCCCTCGGTTCGCTGACCTTCGACATCTGATCGACGGGTTCCTGCGACGAAGCCGGCCCGTCGGCACGTCATAGGTCCGGCCTTGCTGAGCGGCCGCAGTCGGCTCCCTGTCTTGTCAGGGGCCGGCAGAGGCGGCGCCGAGCGTCACGATCCCCTGCCGCACCAGTTCCGGCAGGACCGTGGCGAAGAAGCCACTGCAGATGGCACCGACGGCCTTCGCCCGTTCGGCAGGATCGGTGATCGGCCGGCCGGTGGTGTGCTCCCGCAGATGCTTTTCCGTGCGGGCGAGCCGGTCGGCGATTCGCTGCTCGATGCCGCCGCGGCCGCCGGTGATCAGCTCGTCGAGGATCACGGCATGCAGGTCACCGATCTCGTGGCCCGCGCCGGCTCGCAGGCTCGCGAGGCCGACCTGTTCGTTGGCGAGATCCTCCCGCTCGAGCGCCCGGCGGTTGAACTCCAGCGGCACGGCCAGCGACGCGGTCGCGATCGTCTCGGCCGGCGGGATCGGATCGATCACCGGGCCGCCATCGACGCGGAACAGGCCCATCGCCACGCCCGCGTCCACCGCCTCAACCAGAGTCTCCGACGTGACATTCGCCAGCTGCGGCTCGTCGAGCAGCATCGGCAGCGACCAGCTGGATTGCCCCATGACCTCGAGCATCCGGTCGTGTGGCGGTCCCGCGATTCCGGCCGTCACGCCGCCGTAGGTGACGGTGTGCGGCAGCGACGCCTGCGGCGAGGCGGTGCGGAAGAAGAGATCGGGCGCCGCATCGGCCCGCTGCCGCGGTGTCCACGCCTCGTGCGGCCGTCGTGAAAACAGATCCCAGCGGAACATCACATTGGCGTGGTGATCCTTGAGCGTCTCGACCGTGGCGAGATCGGCCCCCTGGAACTGTCCGGCAAAGTGCGGCTTCGCACAGAGTTCCCAGTGGTTGTGGTGATAGGGGAGACGGCCCCCGTGCCCGAGGCCGATCGCGTGGAACATTGCGAGCACCTCCGCCGCCTCGAACACCGTCCAGTGTTCGTTGAGGTATTCGTGGGCCACGTAGTGGGGGTCGGCCTGCGCGAGCCGATCGACGAGCTGGGCTGCCAGCGGCTGATCGTGGAAGATGGGAATGTCCGCCTTCCGCATCTCGGCGACGATCGTCAGGGCCTGGCGGACGCGGGCGATGCTGTCGCCCTGGGCCTGCCCGGCAAAGTGCCGCAGCAGCGTGCGGACGGGGAGCAGGCTCGACCAGCCGGGCATGCAGTTGTAGGTCACCTCGACGATGCCGTCAGGCTTGAGGTGCCGGCGGATGATCTCGAGCACGCATGCCCGCAGCTCCGGGCTGACCCAGCTGAACACCCCGTGCAGCGCGATGAAGTCGAACGTCGGCAGATCGGCGGGCATGTGCGCGAAGTCGGCACACAGCACCCGCACGTTGCGCAGGCCCGTGGCGGCGACCTCCCGCGCGATGTGGTCGGTGTGCACGGGCATGAAGTCGACGCCGGTGAAGCGGCCCTGCGGATTCGCCGCCGCGAGCGTCAGGAGCGTGCTGCCGAAGCCGCAGCCGAGTTCCAGAAAATCGAAGCCCTCCCTGAGCGCGGGCGGCCGAATGCCCTGCAGCGATGCGACATATCGCATGCGAGCCGGGGCCATGAAGGGGTAGTACCCCGGCAGGTAGGCGACATCGGTGACGTAGCCGGCGGACGGAGAGGTTGGGGACGGCACGGGGGCGGTTCCTCGGAGATCTGCCGGACGGGACGAGTTGTAGCACGGAGGCCGTCGGGCCGGCCGAGCCCGCGTGGCGGAAAGGCCGGACTCGAGGGTAGGATTCGAAAATGTTGAAGGCGATTCGCAACGAGACCCAGCTCCTCCCCAGCCTGCTCGACCGGCTGCTCGACGACCATCCCGAGGAGAGCCGGGAGCCGGCGTGGCGGGACGTGCAGGTGGTCCGTGTGCTCAAGACGAGCCTCTGCCGCGACCTGCAGAACCTGCTCAACGCCCACCGGCTGCTGGCGACGATTCCGGAGGCGTATGCCAACCTGAAAACATCGCTGCTCAATTATG
>JBIKXY010000114.1:0-9168 GCA_044355515.1 Pirellulales bacterium | reverse complement strand
AGCTCGGCCAAGCCGGCCATCAGATCGTCGAGCGAGCGGGAGGCGGTGTCATGCAACGCCAGAACCACGAGCCCGCCGCCCCGCAGCGCGATTGCCGCGCCCACATGGGCCGGGCGGCGGAGCACGACGCGGTCGGCTTCCCATACCGCCGAGAACTCCGGCAGCTCTTCGAGGGCCAGGGCCGTGGCTTTCAGGAGCAATACGCCCGGCAGGAGGCGGCGGGCGATCGGCCGCCCGGCGTTGACGCCGGCGAGCCACCGCAGCGCCCGATCGAGGTCGATGCTCGTCCAGAGATAGTAGTGAGGGATCTCCCGCTTCGAGCGGGCCATCGCCGCGGCGATCGTCCGCCGCATCCGCGCGGTGTGATCCGCGGCGGCCGCGACCGGCGGCAAAGCGGGCTGTGTGTGCTCCTTTGCCTCCTCTGCCTGGAGAGGGCCGGGGCGAGGGGGCCCCTCTTCCGCCGCGCGAATCCTCGCCAGCGGCGCGCCCACGGGCACCCGCGTGCCCGGCTGCACGAGGAGCTCCTCGATCACTCCCTCATGAAACACCTCGACGTCGATCACGCCCTTGTCGGTGTCCACCGCCGCGATCGTGTCTCCGCGGCGGAGTTCGTCGCCCGGCGACTTGTGCCAGGCAACGAGCGTGCCCGCCTCCATGTCGGCCCCCAGCGACGGCATCCGGAACTCGCTCACTTGAAAACCTCGGCAGGCGTCGCCCCGCGCACGAGCCCCCCGGCCGCCGCCGCGATCCGCTCGACGCTCGGCAGCGCCGCCTCCTCGAGTTGCCGGGCGTAGGGGATCGGCACCTCGGCGGTGCAGACGCGGGCCGGCGGGGCGGCGAGCCCGGCGAACGCCCGTTCGGTGACCGCCGCGGCGATCTCCGCGGCGAGGCCGCACGTGTGCCAGCCCTCGTCCACAATCAGAAGCCGGCGGGTCTCCGCGACCGAGGCGGTCACGGTGTCGAGATCGAGCGGCCGCAGGCACCTGAGGTCGATCACCTCGGCCTCGATTCCGTCGGCGGCCAGCGTCTCGGCGGCGGCGAGACACTTGGGAAGCGAGCCGCTGGAGGTGACGAGCGTGAGGTCGCGGCCCGGGCGGCGGACCGCCGCCCGCCAGGCGTCGAACTCGGCGGCCGTCCCGGTGAGCTCTCCTGCGCGGGGATAGAGCAGGGCATGCTCGCAGATGATCACCGGGTCGGGATCGGCCAGGGCCGCGGCCAGCATGAAGCGGGCGTCGGTGACCGTGGCCGGTGCGAGCAGCTTGAGCCCGGGCACGTGGGCGAACCAGACCTCCAGGCTGTGGGAGTGCTGCGCGGCCAACTGCCGGCCCGCCCCGGTCGCCATCCGGATCACCAGCGGCACCGTGAGCTGCCCGGCCGACATGTGCCGGAGGATCGCCGCATGGTTCACGATCTGGTCGAGGGCCAAGAGCGAGAAGTTGATCGTCATGATCTCGACGATCGGCCGCAGCCCGGCCACGGCGGCACCGATGCCCGCCCCCACGAAGGCGTTTTCGGAGAGGGGCGCGTCGCGAATCCGATCGGGGCCGAACTCCTCGAGCAGCCCCTTGCTGCAGGCGTAGGCGCCGCCGTAGCGGCCCACGTCTTCTCCCAGCAGAAACACCCGCGGGTCGGCGTGCAGGGCCTCCCGCAGCGCCTCCCGAACGGCCTCGCGGTAGGTCATGGAGCCCCCTCCGCGGCCGGCTCTCCGACGAGATCCCGGAACAGGTCGCCAACCGGCTCGGGAGGCGAGGCCTCGGCAAGGGCGACAGCCGCCTCGACTGCGGCGGCGGCGGTCGCCTCCAGCTCGCGATGCGCCTCGGGCGTGAGCATCCCCCAGTCGCCCAGCTGCCGCGGAAACGTCACGAGCGGGTCGCGGGCCCTCCAGCGGGCCACCTCCTGCTTGGATCGATAGAGCTCGGCGTCGTACATCGAGTGGGCCCGGAACCGGTAGGTGCGGGCCTCGAGCAGAAACGGCATCCCGGTGCCGCGGACGAGCTCCACCGCGAGCCGGGCGGCCGCCTCCACGGCGAGCACGTCCATCCCGTCCACGATCGCGGCCTCGATCCCGTAGGCGGCCCCCTTGCGGTAGATCCAGGGCAGCGCCTGATGGCGGTCGAGTGCCGTCCCCATCGCGTAAAGATTGTTTTCGCAGACGAACAGCACCGGCAGCCGCCAGAGGGCGGCCAGATTCAGACACTCGTGAAACACCCCCTCGGCCACGGCGCCGTCGCCGAAGAAACAGGCCGTCACATGGGGCCGCTGCTCGAGCCGGTCGGCGAGCGCCAGCCCCACGGCCAGCGGCATCCCGCCCCCCACGATCGCATAGCCCCCGTAGAACCGCCGCTCCACGTCCACCAGGTGCATCGAGCCGCCGCGGCCGCGGCAGCAGCCCCCGGACCGGCCGAACATCTCGGCCATCACCGCTCCCGGGGCCATTCCCCGCAGCAGGGCGTGGGCATGCTCGCGGTAGGCCGTCACCACGCGATCCTCGGTCGCGAGCGCCGCGCTGCACCCGGTGATCGTCGCCTCTTCTCCGATCGCCAGATGCAGGAATCCGCGGATCGAGCCGGCCATGTAGCACTCGGCCGCCCGCTCCTCGAACCGCCGCACCAGCAGCATGTCGGCCAGGAGCCGGCGGGCGTGGGCCGGGGCCAGGGCGGGGCCGGCCGCGGGCAGATTCACGGGCGCAGCGACGCTCATGACGGAAACGGCTCCAGCGTGGAGAGGTCGCCCTCGGGCAGGCCGAGCTCGCGGGCCCGCAACAGCCGCCGCATGATCTTGCCGCTGCGGGTGCGGGGCAGGGAGGGCAGGAACTCGATCCGCTTTGGGGCCACGGCTGCGCCGAGCCGCTGGCGGGCGAAGCCGAGCAGCTCCCGCAGCAGCGTGTCATCGGGCTGCCGGTCGGCCTTCAGCGACACGAAGGCCTTGATGATCTCCCCCGCCTCGGGGTCGGGCGTGCCGATCACGCCGGCCTCGGCCACGGCCGGATGCTCGAGCAACACGCTTTCCACCTCGAACGGGCCCACGAGGTGGCCCGAGGTCTTGATCACGTCGTCGCGGCGGCCGATGAACCAGAAGTAGCCCTCGGCATCCCGCCGGGCCAGGTCGCCCGTCAGGTACCAGCCGTCGGCGAAGCACTCGGCGTAGCGGGCCGGCTCACCCCAGTAGCCCCGAAACATGCTCGGCCAGCCGGCGGCCAGGGCGATCTCCCCCTGGGCGTCAGGCTCCTCGATCATCCGCACCCCGCCGGCGGCCGTCCGCTCGACGATCGCCGCCTCCACGCCCGGCAGCGGCCGGCCCATCGAGCCGGGGTGCACCTCGAGCGCCGGCACGTTGGCGATCATGATCCCGCCGGTCTCGGTCTGCCACCAGTTGTCGTGAAACGGCATCCCGAAGGCCTCGATCCCCCAGACCACCGCCTCCGGGTTGAGCGGCTCCCCGACGCTGGCGGCGAACCGCAGCCGCGTGGTGTCGAACTCGCGGGCCAGCCCAGAGCCCGCCCGCATCATCATCCGGATGGCCGTGGGGGCCGTGTACCAGACGCTGACCCGCTCGTCCTGGAGGATCCGGCACCAGCGGCGGGCGTCGAACTCCCCCTCGTCGAGGATGGTCGTGATCCCGCAGGCGAGCGGGGCGAGGATGCCGTAGCTCGTGCCGGTGACCCAGCCCGGGTCGGCCGTGCACCAGAACACGTCGTCCGCATGGAGGTCGAGGGCCAACTGCCCGGTCGCGTGGTGGGCCACGACCGCTTCGTGGACGTGCACCGCGCCCTTGGGCGTGCCCGTCGTGCCGCTCGTGAAGTGGAGCAGGGCCGGATCCTCGGCCGCGGTCGGGGGAATCTCGAACCGGGGCGACGCGGCGGCCAGCAGGTCGTGCCAGTCGAGCGCGCCGGCCGGCAGCGACGCCGGCTCGTCGGGCACGACGATCACGTGCTCGACGGAGGCCAACGCGGCCCGGATCCGCTCGATCCGCCGGCGGTAGAGCGACTGCGTGGTGACGAGCACCTTCGGCCCGCCGATCGCGGCCCGGGCGAGAATCGGTTCCGGCCCGAAGGCGGCGAACAGCGGGGCGAAGATCGCCCGGGCCTTGAGCGTGCCGAGGGCCGCCACCACCAGTTCCGGGATCCGTCCGGTGAGCGTGAACACCCGGTCGCCCGGCTGCACGCCCAGGGCGACGAGGGCGTTCGCGAACCGGCTTGTGAGATCGGCGAGCTCCTCGTATGAGATGTCGCGGCGGGAACCCACGCGGGAGAGGCAGCGGAGGGCGACATGGCGCCGCCGGCCTCCGGCCGCGTGCCGATCGACGGCCTCGTGAGCGATGTTGAGCCCCCGGCCCCCGGGTAGACCGTCGAGCCCAGCCCGGGCCGATTCCCAGGTGAACTTCAGGCAGGCCTGCCCGTAGTCGGCCAGGTTCGGTGCCACGGCGGGCGCGTGGGCGGCGATGCGCAGCGGCATGGACGGCGGCCCTCCAGGGTCGCGGCGATCCATGCGGCGGCGGGGAATCGAGCGGGCAAGTATTCGCGGCGGAGCCGCCGCGGGCAACTGCCGCGTTTCCTGGGGTCCGAAGTCCGGTCACTCCCTGACCGCAACAGGCTGGACTCGGCGTCGGCTCTGACCCGGTTCCAGCGGAACCGGGTTCCGGAGGCGGAACCGCTCAGACCTGGCGGGCGGCCCGGCGGTGGTGCCGGGGGCGGATGACGTCGGTCGCCAGGCCGAGCCGTTCCAGGAACAGGATCACGTACCAGGTGCCGTCGATTTCCCACCAGCGGTGCTGCACACTGGCGCTGGCCGGGTCGTGGTGGTGGTTGTTGTGCCAGCCCTCGCCCATCGCCAGGAGTCCCACGAGCCAGTTGTTGCGGCTATCCTCGCCCGTCTCGTAGGTCCGGTAGCCGAACAGGTGGGTGAGCGAGTTGACGCTCCAGGTGATGTGCCAGACGAGCACCGTCCGGACATACACGCCCCACACCAGCCAGCTGGCGGCCAGTTGGAGTCCATGGTCCCAGTCGCCACCCGTGATCCGTCCGACCGCGAGCCCGGCGGCGGCGAAGCAGGCGGCATGGGTCGCGTAGATCCAGAGGATTGCCAGCGGATGCCGTTCCAGCCAGCGGTAGTAGTCGTCGGCGAGGATGTCGCGGGCATACTTCTCGAAGAAGGCGTAGGTGCGGCGGTCGGGAGCGCGACGAAACAGCCACCCGGCATGCGACCAGGCGACGCCGTCGCGGGGGGAGTGCGGGTCGAGCTCGTCGTCGGAGTGGACGTGGTGGAGCCGGTGGTTGGCGACCCAGCGGGCGGGCGTGTCCTCGAGTGAGCAAAGCGCGATCGTGGCCATGGACCGTTCGAGCGCCCGAGGCACCTTGAGGCTGCGGTGGGCCAGCAGGCGGTGGTAGCAGAGGTTGATGCCGAGCGTGCCGAACACCACGATGCCGGTCAGGGCGAGCGCGACCCCCGACCAGCTGAAGCACCAGGGCAGGAATGCCAGGCAGGCCAGCAGATGCACCGTCGCGATCGGCAGCAGGTATTCCCAGTGGGTGCCATGGCGGGGCACGCTTCGGTCAGCGACGATCTGGGCCACGGGCGACTTTCGCGAAGGAATCGGGCGACGGAGAACGCGTCGTCGCCCATGCGGGACCGCGTAACCTTAGATTATCGCCCGCGGCGGCACCGGGAAGCAACCCGGCGGTGGTTCGCTCGCACGATTCATGGCCAGCCAGCTGCCGGCTGTATCGGTCACGCCGACGCTGCGGGACTCAGCAGATTCGCGGCAGCTGCTCGCCCAGCGGCAGCGGGACGACGCGGCTGCCGCCGAGGGCGGTGCGGATCGCCACGAGGCCGGGGTGCTCGGCCACGATCCGGCCGAGCACCGCGGCCCGGCGGCCGAGGTCGTGGGACCGGAGCGCCGCGAGCGCGGCGTCGGCCGCGTCGGCCGGCACCACCGCCAGCAGCTTGCCCTCGTTCGCCACCTGAAGCGGGTCGAGGCCGAGGATCTCGCAGGCGCTCGCCACCTGCGGAGCGACCGGGATCGCCCGCTCGTCGATCTCGATGCCGAGCCGGGCGGCGGCAGCCATCTCATTGAGGCTCGCGGCCACGCCGCCGCGGGTGGGATCGCGGAGCATCCGCAGGCCAGGGCAGGCCGCGAGCAGCGTCGCCACGAGGCCGGCGAGCGGGGCAGTGTCGCTCGCGATCGCCGCCTCGAATCCGAGCCCCGCGCGGACGCTCATGATCGCCATCCCGTGGTCGGCGATCGTGCCGCTCACGATCACGGCGTCGCCGGGCCGCATGCGCTGCGGCCCCAGGTCGATGCCCGGCGGCACGATGCCGATGCCCGCGGTCGTGATCGTGAGGCCGTCGCCGCGGCCCCGCTCGACCACCTTCGTGTCGCCGGTCACGATCGTCACGCCAGCCCGGGTCGCCGCCGCCGCCATCCGGGCCACGATCTCCGCGAGTTCGGCGATCGCGAGCCCTTCCTCCAGGATGAACGCCGCCGAGAGCCAGAGCGGCTCGGCCCCGCTCATCGCCAGGT
Source organism: Pirellulales bacterium (assembly GCA_044355515.1). Lineage (GTDB taxonomy): Bacteria > Planctomycetota > Planctomycetia > Pirellulales > UBA1268 > QWPN01. The sequence continues at coordinate 2,649 of JBIKXY010000114.1, read as the reverse complement.
CATTGACCGTGCCGTTGATGGCGAGCTCGCCGATCGAGCCGCCGGGGAACACGAGCGGCCGGACGACGTGGGAATCGGTGGCGAAGGCGAGCCGGCCGCCAGCCGCCAGCCGCGTGGCCAGGTCCGGGCCCGGCAGGTCGAGCACGGCCGAGTCGCCCAGCCGGTCGAGCACGGGATTGCCGAAGGCGGGGAGGAAGACCTGCTCGACGAGATCGCGAGACAAGGCCCCGCCCCCCCCGTGGCCGATCACGATCTGCGGCCGGTCCCGCAGCACGGCCGGGCACGTGAAGCTCGCGAGGTCGGGCGGCGTGCGTGGCTCCATCACGTCCTCCCCGCGTTGTAGTAGGCGGCACAGGCGCCCTCGCTCGAGACCATCGTGGCCCCCAGCGGCGTCCGGGGCGTGCACTCTTTCCCGAAGGCCGGGCACTGGTTCGGCTTGAGCTCGCCCTTGAGCACCTCGCCGCTCCGGCAGAGCGGCGACTCGACGGCCGTGATCCCGCCCAGGTCGAACCGCCGCTCGGCGTCGAACTCGGCATAGGCGTCGGCCAGCCGCCAGCCGCTCGCCGGGATCACCCCGATCCCCCGCCAGGCCCGGTCCACCGGGGCGAAGACCTCGGCGATCACGGCCTGGGCGGCCTCGTTGCCCCGCTCGCCGACCACCCGCGGGTAGGCGTTTTCCAGTTCATGCTGGCCGGCCTCCAGCTGCACCACCGCGCGGCGGATCCCCTCGAGCAGGTCGAGCGGCTCGAAGCCGGTCACCACGATCGGCACGCCGAACTCGCTGGCCAGCGGCGGATACTGCCAGGTGCCCATCACGCTGCACACATGGCCGGCCGCCAGGAACGCGTTCACGCGGTTTCCCGCTGAAAGCATGATCGCCCGGATCGCCGGCGGCACGAGCACGTGGGAGACGAGGGCCGAAAAGTTGCGGAGCCCCGCGCCGGCGGCCAGCTTCACGGCCAGCGCGTTGGCCGGGGCCGTGGTCTCGAAGCCGATCGCCAGGAACACGACCTCGCGGTCGGGGTTGGCCCGGGCGAGCGTGAGGGTTTCGAGCGGCGAATAGACCACGCGAACGTCGCCGCCGGCGGCCTTGACGGCGAACAGATCCTCGCGGGAGCCGGGCACGCGGAGCATGTCGCCGAACGAGCAGAGGATCGTGTCGGGCCGGCGGGCGATGGCGAGGGCCCTGTCGATCGTCTCGAGCGGCGTGACGCAGACCGGGCAGCCCGGGCCGTGGATCAGCTCGACCTCGGGGGGCAAGAGCTGGTCGATGCCGTGGCGGATGATCGAGTGAGTCTGGCCGCCGCAAACCTCCATGATCGCCCAGGGGCGGGTCGTAATCCGGCCGATCTCGGCGGCCAGCCGCCGGGCGGTGTCGGCGTCGCGGTATTCCGCGAGGTGTCTCATGGGGGCGGTCCTGGTGCCGATGCGGGTGCCGATTCGGGGGCTGGCCCCGCGGGCTCGTCGCCCTCCCGCAGCTCGGCCAGCCCCTCCTCGAGGATCCCGAGCTCGGCGAACGTGCGGAGCGTCTCCCGGGCCGAGGCCTCGTCGATCTGCGCGATCGCGAACCCGACGTGGACGAGCGCGTAGTCGCCCACCGCGATCGCGGGCAGATACTCCAGGCAGACCTCCTTGACGACGCCGCCGAAGTTGACCCGGCCCATGCGGGTGCCGTCGTCGTCGCGGATCGACTCGACCTTTCCCGGCACGGCGAGGCACATGCGGTCAGTCTCCGGTGAGGGTGGTCTGGCGGGCCGCGGGCTCGAGGGCCGCGCGGATTTGGGACGCGCGGATCTGGGCCGCGAGCTGGGCCGCGAGCTGGGCAACGGCGGCCGCGACCGGCGGCGAGAGCCCGCTCCCAGGGGCGAACTCGGCGGCCTCCACGAGCCAGACGGCGATCGTCGGCCCGGGCTGTTGCCCGGCCAAGGCCCGGGTCAGTCGGACCGCGTCGATCCAGCAAAAGGCGTGGATGTCGAGCGGGCCGGCCGCGGGAATCTCGGCGAGCTCGGCGGCCGAGAGCGGGATCAGCGAGCCGGGCGGGCGGCCCGAGCGGCAGGCGTCGATCAGGATCACGCGGTTCGCTCCGCGCATGCAGAGCACCACGTCGGCACCGCTCGTGCCGGCGTCGATCGCGACCACGCCCGGCGGCAGGCCCCCCTCCGCGAGCAGCCGCACGCACTCGGGGCCCGCCCCGTCATCGCCCCGCAACAGGTTGCCGCAGCCGACGACGACGACGTCGTGCGACGTCAGCTTGGCTCCAGGGGTTGCAACGATGCTACTCATTCGCGGGAAGGGGCTGCCCGTGCCGTGGAGCCGGCCTTGCTAGCGAGCGAAGGCAGGATGCCGAAGCGAAGCTAGCATGGAGCGAGCGTTCGGCGAGACGGCACGGGCAGCCCCGGCTCTCGGCTCGCGGTCTCTCCTCTCGCGGTTATGTAATATAGATGCTCACTCCCTGGTGAAGCCATGCACGAGCTCTCGATCGCGATTCGGGTGATCGATCTGGCCGCGGGCCACCTGCGGGCGGCCGACGGCGGCCGGGTCGTCTCGATCAGGCTGCGGGTCGGGCGGTTGGCCGGTGTCGTGCCCGAGTCCCTGCGGACGGCGCTGGGAATCGCTGCCCAGGGCACGGCTCTCGAGGCCGCCGTAGTC
>JBIKXY010000332.1:0-2897 GCA_044355515.1 Pirellulales bacterium | reverse complement strand
CCATGCAGGGCCTCGTCCCGGGAGAGCGCCTCCCGATAGGCGGCCTCGGCGGCGGTCGGATCGCCCGCCTGCTCGGCGTGCAGGCCCTTGTGAACCAGGAACCGCGGCACTTCCGGGTCGCCCGGCCGCAGACTCCGCAGCTTGTCGTCGAGGAGCGTCTGCCGGATGGCCGCGGCTGCCCGGGAACGGCCCGAGTCGAGCAGGTCTCCCAGCGTGTCGAGCATCGCGAGGGCGGCCTGCCCGTCGGGCAACGGGGGCACCGCCAGCACGCAGTCGAACAGCTGCCGCGTCGCCTTGCGATCACCCGCGGCGAACGCGACCAGGGCCGACCGCCGGGCCGTCTCGCGGAACACGTCGGCCGCGTCGGCCGGGCCGGCCGGAGCCGCCCCCAGTTTGGCCGCCACCGCACCGATTTCGGCGGCTGCCGCGGCCCGATTGCCCTTGGCGTAGAGCAGCGTCGCCAACGTGAGCCGGGCCGCCAGCGTCGCCGGATGCGCGGGCCCCAGACCACGGGCCCGGATGGCGATCGCCTGACCGCAATCGCCGACGGCCCCGTCCACCTGCAGCGTGGCGGCCCGCATCTCCACGGAGGCCAAGAGCAGGTCGGCCACGGCCGGCTCGGCCCCGTCGCGATCGACGCCGACGAGCGCCGCGGTCACGATCCCCCGAGCCTCGGCCCGGCGGCCGGCCCGAAACGCCGCCCGCGCCCGTTCGATCGCGGCCGTGATGGTCGCCGGATCGAGCGCGGCCGGCCGGCCCCGGCCCGGCTCCGGGGCCTGAACCCGCCGCGGTTCGGTCCGCCGCGCCACGGCGGCCTCGATCCGCGCGAGCGCCGCGGCCGGATCCTCGACGCCGGTGACGAGCGTGCGGGCGCGGCTGATGTTCGCGGCCGCGCCGAAGTCGTCGCCCAGCAGTTGCTGAAGCCGGGCGATCTCGGCGATGTCCGTGGCCCGCTCCTCCGGGCTCTCCACCGCGGTGGCGGCGATCTCCAGCTCCTGAGCCCGCGTCACGAGGGCCCGGGCCGCGGCGGCGTCGCCCAGTTCCTGCCGCACCTCGGCCAGCTTGATCAACAGCCGGCGGATATCGACCGGGTCGGTCGTCGGATCGGCCTCGTAGGCCGCCAGCAGCCGCTCCATCAGCGGCAGGGCTTCCCGCGACTTGCCGAGCGCCAGCCGCACGAGCGCCAGCGACCGCACCGTCTGGCGGGCGACCGGGTGCGACGGCCCGACGACCCCTTCCCACACGCCGAGCGCCCGGGCGAGCGACCGCTCGGCGCCGGCCGGATCATCGGCCGCCCGCTGCGACTGCGCCACGAGCGTGAGCACGGTGGCGACATCGGGGTGTTGCGGGCCGTGGGCGGCCTCCAGGATGGCGAGCGCCGCCTCGTAGAGCGGCAGGGCGGCCGCGTGGTCCTTGTCCCGCTGCCGCAGGCTGGCGAGGTGCAAGAGCGTGCTGGCGAGGTGCAGGTGACGCTCGCCGAACTGCCGGCGGCGGGCATCCAGGAGCGCCGTCCGCAACGCTTCTCCCGCGGCGGGATCCCCCCCGCGGTCAAGCAGCCGGGCGGTCGCGTCCACGGCCCGACAGATGTCCTCCTCGGCCCGCTCGCCGAACCGCGGCAACCGCTCCCCCACGACTTCCGCGAGGAGCCGCCGGGCCGCATCCGCGGCGCCGCCGGCGGCGGCGGCCTCGGCCAGCGACACGACCATGCGGAGTGTCCGCGGATGCCCGGGGCCAACGGCTCGAGTTGATTCCTGCAGGCCCAGTTCGAACGCCGCCCGCGCGGCCGTCGCATCCCCCGCGGCCGAGAGCGCTCGGCCCAGGCAGGCCCAGCCGGCGGCCCGGGGGGCGGCGCCGGATCCTGCCAGAGCGTCGAGCTCGCAGGCCCGCCGGGCCAGGTCGGCGGCACGGGCATGATCCTGAAAATCGAGAGCGGTCTGGGACCCGCTCCGGAGGGCCTCCGCGACCAGCGGCGCTTCGGCCTCCGGCCGGCCCTCGAGGCCTGCCAGCAGTCCGTCCAACTCGGCGGGGTCGCCGTCACCCCGGCGGGCCCGCACCCGGAGCGCGTCGATCCGGCCGAGCACCGCCCCTGCGGAGGCCGGGCCGCCCCGCGTCGCCTCGAGTTCGGCGGCCTGGCGCAACGTCGCCTCGGCGGGCGTGAAGTTCTCGGCCGCCAGCTGGAGTTCGCCGAGCGACCGCAGGGCTCGGATCCGCGACTCGACGTCACCGCCGGCCGACTCGAAGGCGGCCAGAGCCTCGCTTTCCGCGATGATCGCGTCGGCGAGCCAGCCGCGTTCAGCGAGCAGTTCGGCGACCTCGCCGGTCACCGCCAGGACCTGCGGATCGGCCGCCTGTCCGCGGCCAAGCGTGGCGAGCACCTGCCGCAAGAGGGCGGTGGCGGCGTCGACCTCGCCCAGGGCGGCCTGGGCGGCCGCCAGCTCCTGGCGACTGGCGAGCGTCACCTCGCTATCCACGCCCAAGAGGCCCGAGAAGATCTCGATGGCCCGGCCCAGCTCCTGGATCCCCGAGCGGATCAGCGGCCGGCCGGCGGTGAAATCGGCCGTGCCCGCCGCGGCGGCGCCGTCGCCGCAGGCCGCCGCGGCCTCGTCGCGGCCCAGGGCGACATGGGTCTTGCCGAGCAAGAGCAAGCAGACGGCCAGGTCGGCCGATTGCCGCAGGCGGCCCGACGCCGCGAGCTGATCATAGATCGCCAGGGCCTTCAGCAGCGGCTTCTCGGCCTCGGCCATCCGACCGCTCTCGACGAAGATCCGAGCCGCCGCCTCGAGAATCGGGATCACGTCCGGGTGATTCGGGCCCCGCGTCTCCTTCACGATCACGTTGGCCGCCCGCAAATCGTCGAGCGCGCCGGCATCGTCGCCGGCGGCCCGCTTCGCTTCGGC
>JBIKXY010000331.1:0-2902 GCA_044355515.1 Pirellulales bacterium | reverse complement strand
GGGACGTCGAGCGGGACCATGCCGAGTTGCTGGGGCTGGTGGCCGACAACCTGGCGCCGGCCGGCGTGGTCTACTTCTCGACCAACTTTCGCCGCTTTCACCTGGCGACGGAGCCGCTCGCCGTCCGATACACGATCCGCGAGATCACCGCCAGAACGCTGCCGGAGGATTTTCGCGACAGCCGGCCGCACCGCGCCTGGCGGCTGGTGCGGCGGGCCAGGTCGCCGAGCGGTTGACAGCCGGTCAGATCCGGAGTTAGGGTTTGATGAGCAAAAGACGCTGATTCGGCGGTTGCCCGCCGATCTTCACCCGTGGCCCTCGATCCGAGGCCGGTTGCCCCAGCGGGGTGACTGACCGCCCGTTGCTCGCCCCAACGAAGAGGTCAGGATGCGTTTCCCCCGAGCCCGCTCGCGGATCGTCGTCGGCCGAGGGGCCGCGGCCTGCGGCCGCAGCCTCGCCCTGGCGGCCGGTCTGAGCCTGGTCTGGACCTCGACCGGGGGCGGCGCCGATTCCAGCGACCTCTTCGAGCGGCGGATCCGGCCGTTGTTGGTCGCGAAGTGCCAGGAGTGCCACGGCGCGGAGGTGGCGGAAGCCGGCCTGCGGCTCGACACTCCGGCGGGGCTTCGGACCGGCAGCGACGTGGGGCCGGTCGTGGTGCCGGGCAAGGCCGCGGAAAGCCGGCTGCTCGCCGCCGTCAAGCATGCCGGCGAGGTCGCGATGCCGCCCGACGAAAAGCTCTCGGCCGACGAGATCGCCTGGCTGGAGACCTGGATCGCCGACGGGGCCCGGTGGGAGGAGCCGGAAGGAACGGCCCAGCCGGCCTCGCTTGATCGCAAGGAACAACTGTCCGCCCGGATTGCCGCGGCCCGGGCCGAGCACTGGTCGTTCACGCCCCCGGTGCGACACGAGCCGCCGGTCTTGTCCGGCGTGCCCGGCCGGATCGACCGCTTCATCGCCGCGGGGCTCACCGAGGCGGGCGCGGCCCTCGCGTCGCCCGCGGAGCCGCGCTCGCTCGTCCGCCGGCTGTGGTTCGATCTTACGGGCCTGCCGCCGCCGGCCGCCGAGGTGGATGCCTTCGCCGCGGCTCCCACGGAAGCGGCCTATCGCCAACTCGTCGAGCGGCTGCTCGCCAGCCCCGAGCACGCGGAGCACTGGGGCCGCACGTGGCTCGACATCGCCCGCTACGCCGACACGCCGGGCTACGACGGCGCAGACGTCGCTCGCCCCCGCTTTCCCTTTGCCTGGACCTATCGCGACTGGGTGGTGGCCAGCCTGGCGGCCGACATGCCCTTCGACCGGTTCGTGATCCTGCAGCTGGCGGCCGACCACTGCCAGCCTGGCTGCCGCGGCAGTGACCTGGCCGCGACGCCGGCCGACCTGGCCGCGCTCGGCTTCCTGCGGGTGGGGCGGAAGATGGCCGAGCACGACATGATCGACGACGCGATCGACGTGGTCACCCGCGGGCTGATGGGACTGACGGTGGCCTGCGCCCGCTGCCACGACCACAAGTATGAGCCCGTGGGCATCGACGACTACTACGCCCTCCACGGCGTGTTCGCCAGCACGCTTGAGCCGGAGGAGTCGCCGGAGATCGGTCCGGGAGATCCGGGGCCGGCCGGCGCCGCGTTTGTCGCCAAAGAGGCGGAACTGATCCGGGCTGTTGATGATCACAAGCGGGCGGTTCGCGAGCGGGTCGTCCGCGAGGCGGTGGCCCATGCCCCCGACTATTTTTCCGAGGCGGCCTGGCCGGCCCCTCGCGGCGACGACGGCCGACCGCCGCGGATGGCCGACGGCTACGATCTGCAGCAGTTGCTGATCGACCGGCTGCGGCGGCTGGTTGCGAAGGCCGGGCCCGACCATCCGGTGCTCGGCCCGTGGCATGTCTGCGCAGCCGCGGACTGCCCCGCCGAGGCCGTGCCGGCCCGGATCGAGCAGTGGCTCGCCGACCATTCCGGGCCGGCGGCCAATCGGATCGTGGCCGACGTGCTCGCCACCGAGCGACCGCAGACCCGGGGCGACCTGGCGGCGCTCTACGGTCGCCTCGCCGCGGAGGCGGCGCCCGAGTGGGCCGGCGGAATGCCGGCGGCGGCCGACGAAGGGGGAGACCGCCGGCAGCTACGGGTCACGTTGGGCTCCGATGGCTCGCCGCTGGTGCCGCCGCTCGACGACAGCCTCCCGCTCGGCAAACAGACCGAGCGGGGCAAGCATAGCGGGCTCATGGCTGATCTCATCAATCACCGGGGCACCGCCCCGGGCGGTCCGCCGCGGGCGATGGTGCTGGCCGACCGCCCCGAGCCGGTAGACAGCCATGTGTTCCTCCGTGGCGATCCGCGGCGGCCGGGGCCGAAGGTGGAGCGGCGGCTGCCCGGCATCCTGGGGAGCGAGCCTCTGCCGCGCGACTCGAGCGGCCGGCTGGAACTGGCCCGGGCGGTCGTCGCGGCCGACAACCCGCTCACGCCCCGGGTGATCGTCAACTGGGCCTGGACCCACCATTTCGGCCGCGGCCTCGTGGACACGCCGGGCGACCTCGGCCTGCGGGGCGAGCCGCCGGCCAACCAGCCGCTGCTCGACGATCTGGCCCGCCGGTTCGTGGACGAGGGGCGGTGGAGCCTCCGCTGGCTGCACCGCGAGATCGTCGCGAGCCAGACCTGGCGGCAGTCGAGCCGCCGCCGCGACGACCTCGCCGCGGTCGATCCCGACAATCGGCTCTTCGGCCGGGCGGTCGTTCGCCGGCTCGACTGGGAGCCCTGGCGGGATTCGCTGCTCGCGGTCTCCGGCTCGCTCGACCGCAGCCGCCGCGGCGGCCGGCCGGTGGACCTCGACGCCACCGAGGCCACCACCCGGCGGACGATCGAGATCCTGGTGGACCGGCAGTTTCTCCCCGGCCTGATGCGGGCCTTCG
>JBIKXY010000330.1:0-2908 GCA_044355515.1 Pirellulales bacterium | reverse complement strand
GCTCGAAAGCGGCTACGCCACCGCCTGCCGGGCCGCGGGGCCCGAGGGCAACCTGATGCTCCGGCGGGTGTTGTCGCTCGAGTGCCGCCGGAGCGTGCCGGTGGGGTCGCTCGTCGAGATCCGCGGCAGAGTGCTCCAGGTCAAGCGGGGCTACCTGGTGGCGGGCGTGGTGGGGATGCCGCTCGACGGCCACACGCTGCCTTGGATGGACGGCCTGTTCGGGTTCGCCCACGTCGATTCGGCCGGGCTGCCCGTAGCCCTGCCGCATCCGGTCGAGGTTGCCGCGGCCGCCCCGCTCTGGCAGCCGCTGGTCACCCGGCTGGAGAAGCTCGCCGCGATCCGCGGCGCGACCGGCGATTGGATCGCGGCCCTGGAAGCCGGCTGACACGGGCTGAGCCCGCGGGTCAACGCCGTTCACGATTCGTCGGCCAGGCGCGGCCCACCGTCCGGCGAACGACCACGGCCGCCCGGAGGTGCGGCCGCCGGCCGGAGGGCCGGCCAGGCGGCGGGGGGCATGGATGCCCCCGCCGCCGGTTCAATAGTTGACCTCGATCCCGAAGTCGATGCCGTTGACGAACAGGTAGCTCAGGTCGTTGCCGGGGGACGGCCCCACCTGGTTGTAGACTCGCAGCTGGTTATTGCCGGTGCCGGGAGCATTGATCGGCGGGGGCGTCCAGGAGGCGACCGGAATCGTCTCGCCCGTGGGCTGGCCGGAGGAGTTGAGCACGGGCGAGGGGATCGGAGGCCCGTTTTGCGTGGCCGTGATCACCGGCCGCCGCGTCTCCCGGAACTCGGTGTTGGTGCTCGCCCGCGTGATCCCACCCAGCCACATGCCCGTGTAGCCCAGGTTCAGGGAGATCGCCTGGCTCATCCGGTAGCGGGCCCGAAACCGCCACTCGCCGAGCGGCGAGAACACGAAGTTGTGCTCGGCTGTGTTGGTCGTATTCTGCTGGCCGACGCCGTAGATCTGCACGAACAGCGGCGGGGCCGAGACGTTGCCGGCGCTCGTGCCAGCCTGCGAGATCGTGTTGGCGAAGGTGTAGGTGGAGCGGAAGTAATCGGCCCCCAGAGCCGCCGGAAAGTTGGAGCCCCGGTAGAGCGTGTTCTGCCAGTTCATGCCCGCCACGAACCGGAAATCGCTCTCGAAAACCCACCGCCCCTGTTCCACCTGATAGTTGAAGCCGATTTCGGGGCCGACGATGTTGTTGTAGGAGGAGACATCCCAGCCGCCGTTCTGCAGCGGCGTGCCAAAGACCTGCCCGGGCTGGGCGTTGATCGTGTCGATGCCGCCGCCGCCCGGGAGTGGAGTGATACCCGTGCCAGGCAGGCCGTCGGCACCACCGCCTCCGGCACCGCCGCCAGCGATACCGCCGCCACCGAAGCCGCCGCCGACCGGAAAGGCCTGCTGGTAGCTGTTGTAGGTCAGGCTGTAGCGGTCGGCCACCTGGAGAAACTTCGGGCCGAGAGAAAACCGCATCGAGTTGGCGGCTCCCGAGCCGGCCCGCGAGAGGTTGCGGCGGACGATCCAGGCGAAGCCGCCGCTGCGGAGCTCGGTCGAGTTCACCTGATCGAGGGTCTGCGTGATCTGGTGGTCCGGGGGCGGACTCTCCGAGGTGATGGTCGTGACCACGACCACGTTGGCCACGCCGCCCAACGTCGCGTCACCGGCAGCGATCGTCTGATTGAAGGTCGTGGTCGGCGAGCTGACGGCGAACTGATTGACCGACTGGAAGCCCTGCGATTGCTCGCCGGAATCGTAATAGCTGAACAGCATCCCGTAGTCGTCGTAGCACCAGCCCCCCTCGAACCGGTTGCCCCACGACATGTCGGTCCGCATCCAGTTGGTGTTGAGGTCGAGCCGGAGCGGGTCGGACCCGAAGATGTAGAGCCCCGAGGCCGGATAGCCGGCCGAGATCAGGTCGTTGTTGAGCTGGGCCACCGAGAACGGCGAGAGCGGCTGCACGGGGATGAAGAACTCGTTGAGGATCGCCTTGGACGGCGGAACGGTCAGCGCCCAGTAGGTGCGGTCGTAGGTGAAGAAGATGCCCTCGCGGGGGCTCCGCCGCACCGAATACTCGTGCAGGTCGGGCGGGGCGAAGAGCTGAAAATCGTAGAAGTTCTGATCGGGCAGGAGCGGCATCCAGTTTCCGCCAGCCGTCGCGGTGTCGCCGGCCGCCAGGCCCGCCGCCGCGAGGATCATCGCCAGGAACCGCTTGAAACCCAGTTTCGTGGCCATCGCTTTTTGCCCTGTGGTGCAGGAGCCGTCCCGTCCGCCTGTGCGGATCGCTCCTCTGGTATCGGTCGTGCCGGCGGTTCGGGTTGACGAATCTTGGGAAACCCTGCCGGTCAGGCGGGAAACCCTGCCGGTCCGGGGGCTGCTTCCGGCGGCCGCAAGGATGGGCCACCGGCCCGTGGCCCCGCCACCCGGGTCGTGTATCCTGCAGATCGAGGTCGAACCGCATCAGCGCACGCCCTGGAGATGGTTTCCATGCCCAACCCGTCCCGCCAGCCAGCCATCGCCCCCCTGCTTGCCCTGCTTGCCGGCTTCGCCTTGGGGCTCTCCGCCGGGGCTGGCGAGCCGCCGGCCGCGGTCGCCCACGCCGTCGAGTTTCTCAGGCTTTCCCGCGACGACGCCGACGAGCCCGAGTCGCTCGACACCTCGATCGTGACCTACATGGAAGCCGCCCGGGCCGGCCGCAAGCCGGTGACCGTGGACCTGGTGGCGGCCGTCCATCTGGGCGGGGCAAAATATTACGAGACGCTCGACCGGCTGTTCACCGACTACGACGCCGTGCTCTACGAACTCGTGGCGCCCCCCAACGAGCGGCCCCGGCCGGGCCGCAAGCCCACGGGCGCCATCGGCTCGGCCCAGCAGGGGCTCACGAAGCTTCTGGGCCTGGAGTTCCAG
>JBIKXY010000329.1:0-2909 GCA_044355515.1 Pirellulales bacterium | reverse complement strand
GAGTTGGCCACCACGCTCGTGCCGAAGCTCATCGAGACCGTGCCGGCTGCGGCGACGAGCGACCCCGCGAGCGCGGCGGGCTGATCCCCCTCGGCGGCCGCGACGGGAATGCCCTGCGGCAGGCCCAAGAGGACGGCCCCGTGGGCGTCGAGCGAGCCGGCGTCGTCGCCCGCCGGCCGGATCTCGGGCAGCAGGTCGCGAAGCGATGGCAGCGCGTGGCCCGGTGCCGTGCGGGCCACGAGCGCGTCGAAGTCGGCCAGTCGCTTGGCGTCGTAGTCGAGCGTGGCCTGGTCAATGGGAAACATCCCGGAGGCGTCGCCGATTCCGAGGAGCCACCGGCCCGTGAGCCGCCGCGCGAGCCAGCCGCCGGGGGTGGTGAGGTGGGCCACCTGCTTCGCGAGCTCGGGCCGGGTGCGGATCGTCCACAGCCAGCGGGAGGCGGTGAGCCGCTTCGGGCACTTGACGCCCAGCAGCTCGGTCAGCTCGTGGCCCTCGGCTTCGTTGCGGCCGTCGCACCAGAGCCGGGCCGGAGACAGCGGCGTGCCGGCCGCGTCAGAGAGCACCTCGCCGTGCATCTGCGCCGAGATCCCGATCGCCCGCACCTCCGGCTCGATCCCGAGGCTCGCGAGCTTCCTGCGGAGGTCGGCCACCGCGGCCTGGAGCGCCGCCTCCCAGTCGGCCGGCCGCTGCTCGTAGGAGCCGGCGTCGAGCCCGGGAACCATCTCATAGGGTCCGTCGCCCGAGCCGCGGATCCGCAGCGATTCGTCCGCGAAGATCACCGACAGGCCCTGCGTGCCGACGTCGATGCCGAGATACCCCTGGGTCTTCATGCTGGCTCCCTGCCGAGGAAAAATCCGGTCCGCATCTTCCGGGACGGCCAGGGGCTAAATCAAGGAGCCGACCGGAAGTGCCTGGCACGGGTCAAGGCAGCTGGTCACCTCGAGCCGCTGCGACTTCCAGCGCCGTAAGTCGCCGGGGGGCGAAAGCCTTCGTCGCTGGGATATTTCGCACCGCCCGCTGTGCCGACCCCACCTCGACTCGGCGAAATCTCCAGGCTCCTCCGGCTTCCGCCCCCGGCGTCTCTTGGCAACGCAACCAAGGAGCCCGGCCGGCGGCTGCTTACCAGCGGAGGCTCGGCTTGGAACCCAGGCCGCGGGTGCCGCAGAACGCGACCTCGATCCCCAGGGCCCGGGCCACGGCCGCCTTGGCCAGCGCCGCCCGGTCGGCGGCCGCCGCGTCGCGGGCGTAGGCCACCTGCACGTGGTTGGCCTTGTGGCGAGCCATCATCTGGTCGCGGGTCACGCCGTAGGTGACCGCGTGCATGATCGGCCACTGGGGCGTGGTGGCGTCGAGCCGGCGGCGGGTCTCGGCCTCCGGCAGGGCGACGACGCCGGCCCGGCCGATGTCCAGGCAGAGCCGCTCTGGTAAGTCCGTCCCGCCGCGGCCGGAGGGGTCCGTCCTGCCGCGGCCGGAGGGCTCCGTCCCATCCACCCAGATCCGGCTCCAGACGATTTCGCCCGGTTTGCTCACGCCGGCCAGCGTGCTGCCGCCGAGCCGGAAATACATCGGCGGCTGCCGAAAGCCCTCGGCTCCCTTCCAGCCGCGGGTGAAGTGGCTCGGCGGCGCGGCCCCCGAGATCTCGAACACCCAGACCCACTGGTCGGTGGTGCCCGACCGATCCCAGTCGCCCCAGCGGATGTCGTGGAGCGTGGTCTCGACCGGCTCGCCGAGCGCCTCGTGCACCCGCTGCGTAAGCAGGCCGTCGAGCCCGGCGCACTCGTCCACCTCGTTGAAGTGGACGAGCGGCCGCCCCTTCCAGAGCACGCGGGAAGATCCCTCGGCCGTGACCGGCGGCCGCTGCGAGTCGTTGAGCATGCCCTCGACCAGATCGCTGGCCGGCAGCAGATCCTTGAGCCCCTGCTGATACTGGATGCCGATGCAGTCGCAGCCGTAGCGGTCGGCGATCCGCAGGGCGGCCACGTACAGCTTGCACTGCAGGAGCACCTGCTGCCGCGTCAGGTCGGTCGCCTCGTCACGGCCGAAGTGAAACCGCATCCCTGCCTGCTCGAGCCAGCGGAAGACGGCGCGGGCCTCCCTGTCGGAAACCCGCATCGTCTCGTGGTAGAGGGCGCTTTGGCTGAGCCGCTCCTTGAAGACGCCGGTGGCGTGGAGCAGGCGGTCGGGGATGATCGCGTTTTCCATCCCCATGCAGCCCTCGTCGCAGACACCCATCAGGGCCTTGTTTCGCACCAGGTGGGTGGCGATTCCGTCGGCCAGTTTCTGGAGCGCGGCCGGGATCCGGACTGAGTCGCCCGGCACGACGTGGCTGGTGTCGTGGTGCACGACGCCCGAGTCGAGCCAGGCGGCGAGGTGCCGGGCGAAGGACGGGCTGGAAAAGTCGTCGGCCCAGAGCGTGGCATAGGGCACACCCGACTTCGTGAGCGACCCGTTCAGGTTGAGCAGGCCCACGAGCCCCGGCCACTGCCCCGACCAGTTGGCCACCGTGAGGATCGGTCCAGTGTGGGTCGTGAGCCCGGGGAGCACGTGGTTGGAGTACTGCCAGACCGCCTCGGCCACGACCAAAGGCACGTCAGGCTCGATGCCGGCGAACACGTCGAGGCCCTCGCGGGCGCTGGCGATGAAGCCGTGGCCCCGCGAGCGGGACGGGGCGTGGCCGCGGTCGAGCCTCCAGCCGGCGCGGGCGAAGGCGGCCGTCAGGTCGGCCTCCATGGCCTTCTGCGCCGGCCAGCAGACGCGATTGGCCTCCTCACGCAGGTCGCCGCTGGCCACGAGCACGGCCCGGCGACCGCCTCCCCGCCGCGACGTGGAGCGACGGGTAGTCATGCCGCTGAAGCCCCGGGTGGCGAGGACGTTGGCCGGCGGCGGAGATGGCCGTCAAGCCATCATCG
>JBIKXY010000113.1:0-9206 GCA_044355515.1 Pirellulales bacterium | reverse complement strand
CGGCGGCGTGCTCGGCTTCCTCCACACGCCCGACTTCGCCCAGATCGGCAACCCGGCCGTCTCCTGGGCGGCCCTCACGATCGCGCTGGTGGCCTCGCTCCAGGCCCTGCTCACCACCGAGGCCGTGGATCGGCTCGACAGCCGCCGCCGCACCACCCCCGCCAACCGCGAGCTCGTGGCCCAGGGGCTGGGCAACTGCGTGGCGGGGCTGTTGGGCGGGCTGCCGATCACCTGCGAGATCGTGCGGTCGAGCGTGAACATCGACGCCGGGGCCCGCACCAAGCGGGCGGCGGTGGTGCACGGCCTGCTCCTGCTCGCGGCGCTCGTGTTCTTCCCCCGGGCGATCAACCAGATCCCGCTCTCCTGCCTGGCCGCGATTCTGATCGCCACCGGCCTGCGGCTCGCCAGCCCGGCCGTGTTTCAGGAGATGCAAAAGGCGGGCCGCTACCAGCTGATCCCCTACCTCGTCACGCTCGTGGCGATCGTGTTCACCGACCCGCTCCAGGGGATCGTGATCGGGCTGGTGGTGAGCCTGGGCTTCATCCTCTGGAGCAACCAGCGGCGGCCGATGCGGCTGGTGGTGGAGCATCACCTGGCCGGCGACGTGACCCGGGTGGAGCTGGCCAACCAGGTGAGCTTCCTGAACCGGGCCGAGTTGCGGCGGGTGCTCGACGGGATGCCCCGCGGCCGGCACGTCTTGATCGACGCCAGCGACTCGGTCTATATCGACCCCGACATCCTGGAGACCGTCCGCGAATACCGCGACTCGATCGGCGTCGCCCGCGGCGTGCACGTGAGCACCAGGGGCTTCAAGCCGAAGTACGAGATCGCCGACGTGATCAACTTCGTCGATTTCTCGAGCCGCGAGCTGCAGCAGGATCTCACCCCGGAACGGGCCTTCGAATACCTGCGGGCCGGCAACGAGCGGTTTCGCACCGGCACCCAGCTCAAGCGGGACCTCGGCCGGCAGATGGTGGCCACCGCCGTGGGGCAGCACCCGATCGCCGTGGTGCTCTCCTGCATCGATTCCCGGTCGCCGGCGGAGATCCTCTTCGACATGGGCCTGGGCGACATCTTCAGCGTGCGGGTGGCGGGCAACGTGGCCACCGACGAGGTGCTCGGGAGCATGGAGTTTGCCTGCGCCGTGGCCGGGGCCCGGCTCGTGGTGGTGCTCGGCCACACCCGCTGCGGCGCGGTGAACGCGGCCGTGCAGGTGGCCTGCCATCCGGACGTGCCCGTGGCGCCCGAGTGCGTGCATCTGGCGCCGATCATGGAGAGCATCGGCAAGTCGGTCGATCCGGCCTCGTGCCGGCTGCCGGCCGACGCGTCCAAGGAGCGCAAAGAGGAAGTGGCCGACGAGGTGACCGCCAAGAACGTGGCCCGCGTGGTGGCCGAGATCCGCCGCCAGAGCGGCGTGCTCGACCGGCTGATCCGCGCGGGCCGCGTGGGCATCGTGGGGATGGTCTACGACGTGGGCAGCGGCTCCACGCGGATCGTGCCCGGCACGCTCGCCGGGCTGCCCGCCGCCACGGCACTCCCCAGTCAGGGCTGAGGCTGGCCGCTGCGCTGCGGCTCATGCCGCCGCCGCGTGGCGTGGGGGTGCGCCGAGAGACCACGGTGGTCCTCGAGCCCCACGACCTCGAGCCGCCGGCCCGCCCGGGCGAAGTCGTGGCCGAGTTCCTCGAGCTTCACCATCACGCTCGAGTCCACCAGCCGCGTGCCGGCCAGATTCACCACCACGTCGTTACCCTGCACGAGCCCCAGCTGCACGATCTGGCGGCGGAACGGGAGCCAGTTGCTGAACACGGCCGAGCCGGCGGCGTCGATCTGCACGGTCTGTTCGTCGAGCGTGGTCACCTTGAGAAACGGCATGAAGAACGAGTCCGGCGACACGCCGTTGGCCGCGTGGATCAGGAACTTCAGCCCGATTCCGATCCCCACGCCGACGAGCAGGTCGGTGGCCAGGACCGCGACGATCGTGGTCACGAAGATCGCCAGCTGCTCCGGGCCGATCCGGAACACGTTGATGAACTCCTTGGGCGAAGCCAGCCGGGCCCCCGTGTAGACGAGCATCGCCGCCAGTGCCGAGAGCGGGATCATGTGGATGATTCCCGGCGCGAAGGCCACGAAGGCGAGCAAAAACAGGCCGTGCCAGAGGTCGGCGAACCGGGTCTTGGCGCCGGCGTCGATGTTGGCCTTGCTGCGGACGATCTCCGAGATCATCGGCAGCCCGCCGATCGCCGCCGCGGCGATGTTGGCCAGGCCCACCGCCAGGAGGTCGCGGTTCATGTCCGTCTTCCGCTTCCAGGGATCGAGCAGGTCGATCGCCTTGGCCGAGAGCAGCGACTCGATGCTCCCGACGAGCGCGAACATCATCACCCACCAGGCGGCGGCCAGCCGGGTGGCCGGGGCGGTGAACACGGAGAAGTCGGGCGTGGTGACGGCGGCCAGCAGGCTGCGGGGCACGTTCACGAGAAACGCCTCGCCCGCCGGGTAGTTGTGGCCCGCGAACCGGTAGTAGTGGTCGTGGGCCAGGTCGAACCAGATCCCGAGCGGCACCGCGGCCGCCAGGACGAGCAACTGCGCGGGTATCAGCCGCAGCCAGGCAGGCCGGACCCAGCCGCGAAGCAGCGGCCAGCCGAACAGGATGCCCAGGCTCACGAGGCCGATCACCGCGATCTGCGGATTGATGCCGGCGATCTCGGCCGGCAGGTTCGTGAGCGCTTCGAGCGGCTCGGCCGGCGGCTTCTCGCCGAACACGACCGGCAGCTGCTTGAGGAAGATGATCAGCCCGATCGCCGCCAGCATTCCGTGGACCACGGCCGTGGGGAAGAAGTCGGAGAGCGCTCCCACGCGCAGCAGCCCGAAGGCCACCTGCACGAGCCCCGCCATGCAGCCCACCGCGATCACCATCCGGTAGGCGGCCAGGTCGGCCGCGGGGTCGGAGCCGCCGCTGAAGCCGAACGACTGCATCGCCCCGAGCACGATCACGATCAGCCCCGCCGCCGGGCCCTTGATCGTGAGCTCGGAGTTGCTGAAGAGGCTCGTGAGGATCGCGCCCATGGCCGCCGTGAACACGCCGGCCACCGGCGGAAACCCGCTGGCCAGCGAGATCCCGAGGCACAGGGGGAGCGCGATCAGGAACACGAGGAACCCGCTCGTGGCATCGGCCCGGAAGTGGCGCAGCAAACCGGCCGCGTCACCTCGGGGGGCGGGGCAGGTGGCGGGGGCGGGGGCGGGGAGCGGGCCGGGGGGCGAAGAGTTCATGGGAGGTCTCCGGGGAGGGACGGGGCGGGAGCAGGGCGGCGCGAGGCCAAGAGCGAGGCGGCCACCTGTTCGAGCGACTGCACGAACGGGCCGGGCCAGAGCCCGAGGCCGAAGAGCACTGCCAGGAGCAGCGAGAGCGGCAGCCGCTCACGACGGAGGAGCTGGTGCCTGGGGGCGTCGGGCGTGGCGGGGCCGCCGAAGATCCGGAACCAGCCGCGGACGACCGCGATCCCGGAAAACACCGTCGCCACGATCACGAGCAAGCCGGCATGCGGCTGGTCGCCCAGGCTGCCCGCCACGATCAGGTCGTCGGCCACGAAGGAGAGCGTGCCCGGGAAACCGAGGCTCGCCAGCCCGAACAGCAGAAAGAGGCCGGCCAGGGCGGGCGCGTCGGCAAACCGCCCCTGCAGCGAGTCGACCGCGAGCGGGCCGGCCCGGCTCTCGAGCGCCCAGGCCACCAGCCCGATCCCGGTCAGCGCCAGCCCGCTCGAGACCCACACGGCCAAGGCCCCGCAGAGCTCCATCGGGAGCCCGCCCGAGAGCCCCGCGAGCACCATCGCCGACTGGCTGAGCGCGAGCATGCCCACCAGCCCGCGGACATCCCGCTGCACGACCGCCAGCGCCGCCCCGTAGGCGGCCGTGACCAGCGCCGCCTGCGAGAGCAAGACGAGCTCCGCCCGCACGCCATCGGCATGCCCCACGAGCAGACGAACCGCCGCGTAGGAGGCCACCTGCGGCATCGTGGCCGCCAGGGCCGCCGACATCGGGGCGGCCGTGAAGACCGGCGGATACCAGGAGTGGAAGGGCACGATCCCCTTGCGGATCATCACCGCCACCGCCACGAGCCAGCCGCCGACGGTTCCGACCGCGCCCGCCGTGGCCGCCCAGGGCGGATCCACCGCCATCAGGCCCACGCCCCCGGCGAAGAGCACGCTGCCGGCGGTCATCATCAGCGCGTAGACCCGCGCGGTGGGCCGGCCGCCCGGCGTGGCTCTCGTGGAGAGCCAGGTGGGCAGGAGCGAGGCGACCCAGAGGAGCACGAGCGTGGCCGGGTGCGAGGTCGTCATGAAGGCGGCCGTGAGCGAGGCACCGGCCAGGAGCCGGGTGACCCCGCCGACCGTGACGGCCCGCCGCGGCGCCACGAGTACGATCGCCAGCGTCACGGTCGCCACCAGCGGCAGCAGGATCGCCGTCAGCCCGTCGAGCTGCACGAGACTGCCGCCGGCCAGCCGCGGGCCGAGCAGCACCTCCCTGCCAGGCCCCGACCGCCAGGCCCAGGCCAGCGCGACCGCGGCGGCGAGCGACGTGGCCAGCGACCAGCCCGCCGGCAGCCGCGGGTTGACCCGCTCTCCAGCGAACTGCGCCCCCGCGATGCCCGCCACGGGCGCGAAGACGGCGACGGCGGCAGCCACCGGGAGCAGCCGGTTGCAGGCGAGCGCGTCGAGAAGCGGTTCTGCGGCGAGCGGGTTCATGCGGCCCCCCGATCGCGATGCCACTCCTCGGCCACGTCCTGGCTGCCGCCGAGCCGCGCCACGAGCCGCCGTTCGAAGTCAGCGGCCGCCTCGAGCGCCCGAACCACCGGCGCCACCAGATAGCGGCCGACCCAGGCATCCTCGAAGCCCCGGTCGAGCGCGATCCGGTAGAGCGTGGCCCGCAGGCCCGCCGGCAACAGCCGCACGAGCGGGCTTGCGGCCTGACCCGGCGGGCCGCCCAGGGCCGCCGAGAGCTCGTGGCGGTCGTGGAGCGCCGAGGGCGACCGCAGGATCTGGAGGCTGCGGAGGATCGCGTGGCTGATCACGTGCACCAGCGGCACGACCCGCCAGCCGAGGCCGATCTCGGCGAGGATCAGCCCGGCCTGGGTCATCGAGGCGTAGGCCAGCATTGCCTTGAGGTCGGTCTGCACGCTCCCCACGACCGCCGCGTGGACCGCGGTGCCCAGGCCGACCGCCACGAGTAGCCAGGCCACGGTCGGCGCGGCGTCGAGCAGCGGCGAGCACCGCAGGAGCAGGTAGGCGCCGGCATGGATCGAAAGGGCGCCATAGAAGATCGCGCTCGAGGGCGTGGGGCCCTCCATCGCCCGCGGCAGCCAGCCGGAGAAGGGCACCTGGGCGCTCTTGCCGAGCGCCGCGAACGCGAGCAACGCCGCCGCCGGCACCGCCGTGGCCGCGGGCACGAGGCAGGTGGCCGCGGGCCAGGCCCCGGCGAACACGCGGCCGAAGTCGCCCGAGCCCACGGCATGATGGAGCACCACGCCGGCCGCCAGCAGGCCCATGTCGCAGATCCGGTAGGTGATGAAGGCCCGCACCGCCGCGGCCACGGCCGTGCGCCGCTCGTGGAAGAAGCCGATCAGGAGCGTGGAGGAGATCCCGACGCATTCCCAGCCCGCGAACAACACGTCGATGCTGCCGGCCAGCACGAGCAGGTTCATCCCGAAGCCGAACAGGGCCAGGAGGATGAAGAACCGCGTGAAGCCCGGCTCGCGGTGGAGGTAGCGGCCCGCGAAGGCGTTGACGAGCGAGCAGAGGCCGGTCGAGAAGCAGACGTAGGGAATGGAGAGGCCGTCGGCCACGAGCTCGACCGTGGCGGCGTGATGCCCGACGGAAAACAGCGTGCCGAGGTGGACCACCTCGACGGGGAAACCGCGGGCGGCCCCGACGACGAGGCTCACGACCGCCGCGAGAAACGCGAGGCCGAAGCCCGTCGCCACGGCCCGGGTGGTCGCCCGCTCGGACGGCGGACGGCCCACCAGCGCCGGCAGGCCAATCGCCAGCAGCGTGGCGGCGGGCGCCGCGATCTGGGCCACGATCAGGCCGGCCGCGAGGTCGTGGGCGGAGGGCAGGGCGGGGGTCATGCGGCCTCCTCCCGCGGGGCGTGGCCGGGGCGGATCAAGGCGGGCGGCAGGCTGCCGCGAGCGCCCGCGTACCAGTCGGCCGACCGGGCCGCCTGCGGCAGCAGCGACGACTCGACGACGTGGGGCACGAACCGCTCGAGCCGGCGGTCGTAGACCTCGGGCACGCGGCCTCGCGGCGGCCAGCAGGCCACGGTCACCCAGCCATTGCGGATGAGCCGCTCGACACCGGGCAACGGCGCGACCGCCCGCCAGAGGCGATCGGGCGTGGTCTCGATCACCAGCAGAAGCCGCACCGGCTCGTGGATCTCGACGCCCTGCAGCGGCAGGCCGGTCCGCAGGTCGCTCGCATGGCCGTCCATCACGCCGATCAGGCCGGTGATGTTGTGGGGCAGCTTCGTGCCCGCGCCGTAGACGAGCGGATCGATCCGGGAGAACGTGTAGGCGAGGCTGATGCCGCTCGAGACCGGGCCGACCGCGGCCAGCGTGCGGCCGAGGATCAGGTCATCGGGGTCGGCGTCGGGATCGTATGACATCAGGAACGCCCGGCGGTCGAGGAACAGATCCCGGGTGCGACCGCGGCGGCCCACGATGCAGACGGCCGTGGTGGCGTGGCCGTACTCCGGCCGCACCTGCGCGAGGTCGCCGGCCCGGGCCTCGACGGCCCGCAGCGCGTCGGCCGGGGTGATTCGCCGCGGCACCGAGTCGAACCGCCGGCACCGCTCCTGGGCGTCGAGTGCGCGGGCCGCGGCGCACGACCGCAGCAGCGACTCGAACTCGTCGCGATGGGTGACCGGCAGGCGTTCGGTGTCGAACCAATCGATGCCGCTCGAGCAGGTGTCCTGCATGCCACCGATGAAGACCGTGTCGGTCGGGATCGCAAGCCCGTCGGCGGCGAGCAGCGCCCGCACCGCCGGGTCGTTGGCCATGACCGCGAAAGCCCGGGCATTGGGCCCGCCCCGGCCGCCCCCGCAGGCGCCGCAGTCGTAGGCGCTCTTGTGGGGATTGTTGAGGCTCGTCGAGCCGTGGCCGAGGAGCACGACGAGCCGGGCGAACGACGCGGTCAGGCCGATGTCTTCAAGCAGCCGGCGGACGATCGCGGCCATCTCGGCGGTGGTGAAGCCCGGCAGCGTGCCATCGGGCAGCGCGGCCGGCGCGGTGCGGAAGAGCTCGAGCCGCGTGCGGATCCGCCGTCGCCCCCAGCCGAAGACCCGGGTGGCCAGGAGCGTGGTGAGCCGGGGAAAGACCACCCGTGAGACGAGCGGCACCGCCGCGATCGCGCCCCCGACGCTCGTGAGGAGGCCGCCCACGAACAGCGTCCTCGAGCCCGCGAACAGCCGCTCGCGGACGCGGCCGATGAGCCGCCGCGATCGCTGACGGGCCCGATGCTGCGAGAGGTGGTCGGCCTCGGGGTCCTCCGTGACCGTGTGCCCGGGCCGGACGGCGATCGGGCAGAGGGGCGTGGCGTGCCAGTCGTCGAGGCCACGGTAGTTCATCGGCACGGCGAAGAACCCGGCGGCGCCGAAGGTCTCGATCTGCGGATCCGTCTCCTCCAGGTGGCGGCGGAGCGACTCGCAGCGATCGTCGATGCAGAACACGACCTGGGCCCGCCGCCGCGGCGGCGCGGCGGGCTGGGGCTGGGGCGGCAGGGCGGCGAGCGCGTCGAGGATCGTGGTGTTGAACCGCCGCTCATAAGCCAGATGAAGCAGCCGGCGCCGGGTGAACGAGTCGAAGGCGTAGATGCTCCGCTCGAGCGCTGCCATCTCGTGGTCGGCGAGGCTGCGGAGGTCGGCGGCGGAGAGGCCGAGCAGCTGCGCGAGCTGATGCAGCAGGAACGCCCGCGACACCGTCCCGGGCCCGCGAGTCGCCGGGAAGCGGTCGCGAAGCTCGGTCCACACGGCGGCCAGCCGCGCGGGGCCGGGGGGCGTGACTGCCGCGGCCCCGCCGAGCCGGTCGGCCGTGAAGACCGCCGCCGCGCGGTCGAACACCAGCCGCACCGCGAGGAAGTCGGCCAGTCGCACCGGCAGCCGCACGCACGGGGCGAGGTCGGGCCGCTGCTCCAGTTGCCAGACCATGCCCGCCCAGCCGCGGAGGGCGAGCAGCGTCGAGGCGACCACCTCGGCCCGGTCGCAGGCCGCGATCGCGAGCGCATCGAGCTCCTCGGCGATCACCTCGAAGGCCACAACGCCCGGGTCGGCCGCGGTGCGGCAACGGGCGGCGATCGCGACGAATCGGGCCCGCAGCCCGCGGGCCCAGCGTTCCTCCGGACCGAAGCGGCCCGCCACCTCGGCCACGGCCGCGAGCAGGCCGCCGTCGCGATCGGCCATGGCCCAGTCGGCCACGCCCTGATCGAGGTAGGCCGAGACCAGCCGGATCAGCGGCGGATGCACCAGCTCGTCGGGGTCGAGGTCGGGTCGCGCCGCCACGATCAGCTCGCGGGGCCTGGCCGGCGGACGCCGGTGCACGACCGCGGCCCGGCGGCCGGCGGTCGACTCCACGCAGGCGTGCCAGAGATCGCTGGCCACGCACCGCTCGGTAGTCGCGCCGCCGTCCGGCCCGTCGCCGGCGGCCAGCAGTCGCGCGCGGCAGGCGGGGTCGAGGTCGGGCCGTAGCCGCTCGGTGGCGTCGCTTTCGGTGAGCGTCCAGCGGACGGCGGTGTCGCTCTCGTGCTCGAGGCCCTGCATGAGCAGCACCCGCTGGACGTCGAAGAGCCGCGCTCGGCCGCCGGCCAGCGGCTCGACCGCCCGTGGCCCGAGCTCGGCGGCCAAGACGGCGTCGATGTCGGCGGGCTGGATGCGGCCCCGAGCCAGCGCCTCGCGGTAGACGCTCTCCTCGAGGTAGGGCTGGGCGTGCATCAGCCGCGCGGCCTCCTCGACACCCTGCTCGAAGGGGCGGTCCTCGAAGCCATGCAGTGGATTGAGCGCCACGAACGACGAGATCGGTCCCTGCGGGGGCAAGAGCCGGGCCGCCGCGGCAACGAGGCCGCGCAGGCTGTCGGGATCACATGACGCTGCGGGATCGAGTGGGTCGTCAAGCACGAGAGGTTGCCTCCGGGCATCGGCGGGCCGGGGCGGGCGAGCCGCGCCGCCGC
>JBIKXY010000328.1:0-2923 GCA_044355515.1 Pirellulales bacterium | reverse complement strand
CCTGCACCGCTTCGGCTCGACGCTCAACCATCACGTGCACCTGCATGTGTGTGCAACCGACGGCGTCTTCATGCCGGCTGCTGACGGAGCAGCGTGTGCCACGCCGCCGGCGTTCCTGCCGGCGCGGCCGATCACCCAGGCCGATCTGGCCGCACTCACTGAGCGGGTCCGCCGCCGCGTGATCCGGTGGTTCCGCATGCAGCGGCTACTCGACGCCGCGGCCGCCGACATGCTCGCCTGGGAGAACAGCGGGTTTTCAGTCGATGCGAGCGTCAGGATCTCGCTCTTACCGCCCCAAGTGCGTGTCTATCGTCAGCCCCTGGAACACCTGCTGCGGTATTGTGCCCGGCCCCCCTTCGCATTGGAGCGACTGTCCGTGATCCGCAGCCCACACGGCCGCATCACCCGCGTCCGCTACGTGCTGCCCAGACACAAAGCCACCAACTGGGTCGGGCCCGGCCGCGGCCGGAAGTCCACGCGACCGGGGGCCAATGGCGTCGTCGAACTCACGCCGTTTGGGTTCCTCGACCGGCTCGCCGATCTTGTCCCGCCGCCGCGAAAGCATCGCCATCGCTACCACGGGGTGTAACTGCGGCGGCGACTTCCGGCTGATTGCGTTCATCACGGAGCCGGGGCCGATCCGGAAGATTCTCACACACCTCGGCGAGCCACTCGAGCCGCCCCTGCGCGCACCGACCCGAGGCCCGCCCGCCGCCTGGGGCCAGCTCGTGCAGCTCCACGACGACCGCGACGCCTTGCAAGCGGCACCCGACGAGCTGCCCTCGATCGACATCCACAGCCTCTGAGCGGTGCCGGGGGCGAACCACGCATGTCGGGAAACTGCGAACTGGCACGGGGTCTGCGCAGCCGCGAAAAAACGCCACCGAAGCGGGTGCGGGGCGTTTCGGAAAACCCGCTCCGGACGCCCGGGCCGAGCCTCACGAGTCGCTCATCAGCCGGAAGACCGTTGCGGAGGTGCCATTGACCGGGCTACCCCTCGGCGGGAGACCCCTCGCGGCGCCCCTGTGCGCAGAAGGATTCGGAGGGCGTATACTGCTGGGCTTTTCCCCCACCCGCCCAGCGATTCGTCATGTCCGCCGGCACCGCCCCGCCCGCCCCCGCGACCGCCGCTTCCCGGGCCGCGGCTTCCGCCCCCCAGCAGGCCGAGCGGGTGCTCGTCCTCGACTTCGGCTCGCAGTACGCCCAGCTCATCGCCCGCCGCGTGCGGGAGCAGCATGTCTACTGCGAGATCGTGCGTCACGACATCTCGGCCGCACGGATCCGCGACCTCGCGCCCCGCGGGATCATCCTCTCCGGCGGCCCGGCCAGCGTCTACGAGCGGACGGCGCCGAAGTGCGACCCCGGCATCTTCCAGCTCGGCATCCCGGTGCTCGGCATCTGCTACGGGATGCAACTGGCATGCGAGTCGCTCGGCGGCCAGGTGGCCCGGGCGACGGCCCGTGAATATGGCCGCGCGGCCTGCGAGGTGCTCGACCACGACCTCCTGCTCGCCGGCGTGCCGGGCCAGACCGAGGTCTGGATGAGCCACGGCGACCAGGTGGCGGAGGTCTCGGCCGACTTTTTGCCGCTGGCCCGCACCGCGACCTGCCCCCTCGCGGCCGTCCGCCACCGCACGCTCCCGGTGTTCGGGCTCCAGTTTCACCCCGAGGTGACCCACACGCCCGCCGGCAGCACGATCCTCGCCAACTTCCTCAAGGCGGCGTGTGGCTGCACCGGCGCCTGGCGGCTCGACGACTTCGCCACCTCGATGATCGAGTCGCTGCGCCGACGGGTCGGCGCCGACCGCGTCATCTGCGGCCTCTCCGGGGGCGTCGATTCGGCCGTGGTAGCGGCACTCTTGAGCCGGGCGATCGGCGACCAGCTCTCCTGCATCCTGGTCGATAACGGCCTCCTCCGGCAGGGCGAGGCGGCTGCGGTGATCGAGGAGTTCACCACCCACTTCCGCTCCGATCTCCACGTGGTGCCCGCGGAAGGCCTGTTCCTCGATGTCCTCGCGGGCGTGACCGACCCGCAGGAGAAGCGGCGGCGGATCGGCAAGGCCTTCATCGACTGCTTCGCGTCCGAGGCCGCCCGGATCGAGGGCGCGCGGTTCCTCGCTCAGGGCACGCTGTACCCCGATGTGATCGAGAGCGGCGCCGCGGCCGATGGGCCCGCTGCGACGATCAAGCTCCATCACAACGTGGGCGGCCTGCCCGACGATCTGCAGTTCGAACTCGTCGAGCCGCTGCGGGATCTGTTCAAGGACGAGGTTCGGCTGCTCGGGCTGCAGCTCGGGCTGCCCGAGCGAATCGTGTGGCGGCATCCGTTCCCCGGGCCGGGCCTCGCCGTCCGCTGCCTCGGTGAGGTGACCAAGCCCCGGCTCGACACGCTCCGCGAGGCCGACGCGATCGTGCTCCAGGAACTCGAGACCGCGGGCCTGATGCGGAAGGTGTCGCAGGCCTTCGCGGTGCTCCTGCCCGTGCAGAGCGTGGGCGTGATGGGCGACGCCCGCACCTACGACGACGTACTCGCCGTCCGTGCCGTGGAGACCGAAGACTTCATGACAGCCGACTGGAGCCACCTGCCGTACGACCTCCTGGCCAGGATCTCGACCCGCGTGATCAACGAGGTGCGGGGCGTCAATCGCGTGGTCTACGACATCTCCTCGAAGCCCCCCGCCACGATCGAGTGGGAGTGAGCCGGGGGGGCTTGGTGCCGGCATTCCTCGCCGGCTGGTACACTAGCAGAGGGTGGCCGGCAGCCAGCGGGAATCACGTCCGGCCGAAACGAGGTGCCGCGGGGCCACGAGCATGCAAGTCGCCATCGTCGAGGATGATCCGGTCATCGGACGGGCCGTGAGCACCGCGATCCGTGAAGCCGGTCACGAGTGCACCTGGATTCCCGACGGGGCCGCGGCCGTCGA
>JBIKXY010000012.1:0-29461 GCA_044355515.1 Pirellulales bacterium | reverse complement strand
AGCAGCAGGCCGCTCGCGAGTTCGTCCGCCGGCCCACCCGCGACCTGACCGGGGCGACCGTGGGGATCGTGGGCTTGGGGGGCGTGGGCCGCCGGCTGGCGGAAGTGCTCGCGCCCTTTCGCGTCAAGATTCTCGCGACCGACTGGTTCCCGGTGCGGAAGCCGCCGGGGGTGGAGTTTCTCGGGCCGCCCGCTGCCCTGCCCGACGTGCTCGCCGCGGCCGACGTCCTCTTTCTCTGCGCGCCGCTCACCGAGCAGACCCGCGGCCTGATCGACGAGCGGGCCCTTGCCCAAATGAAGCCGGGGGCGATTCTGGTGAACGTGGCCCGCGGTCGGCTCGTGGACGAGGCGGCCCTGGTCGCCGCCCTGGAGAGCGGCCGGCTCGATTCGGCCGCCCTCGACGTCACCCCGGAGGAGCCGCCCGCCGCCACGAGCCCGCTCTGGCGGGCCCCGCGGCTGATCGTCACGCCCCACGTGGCCGGCCAGAGCGGCCGCCGAATCGATGCGATGACGGAGTTTTTCTGCAACAATCTCCGAAGGTATCTTCGGGGAGAGGCCCTGAGGAACCTCGTGGACAAGCGGCTCGGCTTTCCGGAGCCGCCGCGGGGCGAGCCCGGGAGGGAAGGCGGCGCGACATGAGCACCACGATCCTGCGCGAAGAACGGCCCACGATCCCCGCGGCCGGCGACGTGGGCAGCCCCTGCCCCGAGGAGCTGCTCGCCCGGTACACCGAGATCCTCGGGTCCGGCCGGCTTCATTGGACCGAATACCACACGCTCTCCCGCCGGCTCGGGGCGGGCGGGCAGGGCGTCGTCTACCTGACGACGCGGCGGGGAGCGGGCGAGTTCACGCTGCCGGTGGCCCTCAAGATCTTCTCGCCCGAGCGGTACGAGACCGAGAGCCTGTATCTCGAGGCGATGGACCGGATCGCCTCGGTGGCGGTCCGGGTGGCCCAGATCCAGCACGACAACCTGCTCGACGTGCAAAACTTCGTCGAGCAGCGGCGGATCCGGATCATGGAGATGGAGTGGATCGACGGCTACGACCTGTCGCGGCTGCTGGCCCCGGAACTGCTCGAGCAGACGCGGGCCAGCGTGGACGAGAGCCGCTGGCAGTATCTCAACAACGTCTGCGTGACGGCGGGCCCGCGGCAGTCGCGGCTCAAGCCCGGCGTGGCGATCGCGATCGTGCGGGAGTGCCTGGCCGCGCTCGCGGCGCTGCATCGCGAGGGGATCGTGCACGGCGACATCAAGACGGCCAACATCATGGTCAAGCGGACGGGCAACGCGAAGATCATCGACATCGGCTCGGCCCATGCCATCGACGACCTGCCCCCCACCCGCACCTGCACGCCGGCCTACGCGGCTCCCGAGGTGCTCGAGGGCCGCGACAACACGCCCCGCAGCGATCTGGCGAGCCTCGGGTACGTGCTCGTGGAGATGCTCGCGGGCCGGCCGCCGTTCGAGGGGCTGCAGTCGTTTCGCGACCTCTTGGAGGCGAAGCGTTCGCTCGTGCACCGGCTGCCGCAGGTGCTCCCCGCGGAGGTGACCTGCAACGAACTCCTGATGGACTTCTGTCGCGGCCTGATCGCCCCCGATCCGCTCAAGCGGTTTCCGAGCGCCGAAGACGCCGACCACAAGAAGGGAGGGGCGGCGAGTTTCCACCGCCAACTGATCGTGGGCGGCCTGGCGAGCGAATACGAGAACGAGCTCCGCGCGTGGCTGGACGAGCTCGTTTGAGCGGCTGCCGGGCGGCTCACTCGAGGCGGCGGTAGATCGCCTGCACCAGCGCCGTGGTCGTGCGCGGGGCGAGCCGCTTGAGCCGCCACAGCCAGCGGGCCTGATGGCCCACCACCACGTACCGCCGGTTGCGGTCGATGGCCGCCATGACATGATCCGCCACCCGGTCGCTCGACCAGGCCGAGACGGCCATCCGGCGCTCCGCCTCGTGCCGCTCCATGGCGGTCGAGAAGTGCCAGGTGTCGAGCAGGCCCGAGCGGAAGAAGCCGGGGCAGACGACCGTCACGCCCGGTCGCCGCCGCTCGCGTTCCGCCGCGATCGCCTCCGAGATCGCGATCACGCCCGCCTTGCTCGCGGCGTAGGCGGCCATCGACGGCGGCGCCAGGATGCCGGCGATCGAGGCCACGTTCACGAGATGGGATCGGGCGGCCGACCGCAGCCAAGGGAGAAAGGTCTCGCAGCCGAGCGCCGTGCCGAGCAGGTTCGTGTCGAGCACCCGGCGCCACTGGGCGTCCGGCAGCGACCCCACTTCCCCGGTCGCTCCGACCCCGGCCGCGTTGACCAACAGTCCCAGCCCGGGCCACTGCTCCCGCAGGCGGTCGTGCACCCCCCGCCAGGCGGCGGCATCACGCACATCCGCCGCGATGGGCGACACGCCCGGGCGGGGCGGCAGCGTCGCCAGCGGACCTTCCAGATCGAGGGCCGCCACCTCCCAGCCGGCGGCGACGAGCCGTTCGAGCATTGCCCGGCCCAGGCCGCTGGCGGCACCGGTGATGACTGCGGTCGCTGGGCGTTCAGGGTGGGGCTGCACTGCGGTGAGAAGCGAGGGTGACGGGACTCGAACCCGCGGCCTCCAACGTGACAGGCTGGCGCTCTAACCAACTGAGCTACACCCCCGTGGTCCGACCGAAGCCGGCGTCGGGTCTGTCACCGCAGCCCCACGAGTATAACCACCGCCCGCCCCGCGCGAAGCCGTGACGGCCGCGAGGCCTGGAGGGCCGTGTTTCTTCCGGCCGGATGGCCGGCAAGGCTTCGCGGGCCATGGATGGCCGCGAAGCCGTGAATGGGTGCGAGGCCTGGAGGGCCGTGTTTCTTCCGGCCGGATGGCCGGCAAGGCTTCGCGGGCCATGGATGGCCGCGAAGCCGTGAAGCTAGAAAACGCCCCGCGCGGGGTCGAAGCCCTTCCGCTCGGCGATCGCCAGATCCTGCTCGGCCTGGCCCCGCAGGCCGAGCGCCCGGCACGCCAGCCCGCGGTGATGGTGCATCACCGCCAGGGCGTGATCCGCCACCCGCAGCCGATAGGCCAGTTCGCCGTCGGTGACATGCCCCGAGAGCAGCAGCAGCCGGCGGCGGTCTTCCTGGGCCCGCTCGATCGCGGCGTTCAGGTCGGCCAGCGCGTCCTGCTGGCGGCCGAGGAGATGGAGCACGAAGCCCCGGGTGTCCAGAAACTCGGGGCTGCCTTCGCCGCTGCCCGCGAGGGCGGTCTCGATGTCGGCGAGGGCCGCCTCGAGTTCCCTGCCCACCAAAGCCCGCATGTAGGCACGGTGGTTGAGCGCCTCCGGATCGCCGCCGCCGGAGAATTCGAGCACCATCTCGGCGGCGGCGAGCGTGGCATCCGCGTCGCCCTGGATCGCATGGATCAGCGCCATCACCCGCTGCGGCTGCACGTCCGTGGGGGCGATCGAGGCAGCGAGCGCGGCGTCGTCCAGCGCGGCGGAGGGATCACCGGTTTGGATCGCGAGCATTGCCCGCCAGCAGAGCAGGCGGCACCGTTCGGCCGGCTCGGCCTCGAGCACCGGCCCTCCCCACTCGATGGCCCGGGTCAGGTCGGCGAGCGCCGCGCCGACCGCCCCACGACCCTCGCGGAGAATGGCCCGTTCGAGCGACCATTCCATCACGGCCAGGCGCACACTCGGCATCACGGCGGGCGCCACGATCGCGGGCACGACCAGCACCAGGATCAGGGCCACGAGCAACAGCCGCTTCCCGGGGCCGGCTCGGCCCCCGTCACGATGCGGCCGCCGCTGCGGCAGGCCGGTTTCATCATCGGTCGGCCGGTCGAAGTCCGGCGGGATCGGGAATCCAAGGCGATCGTAGTTCACGGCTGATGCCTTTCAGGAACGGCCGCCGACTGGTATGGATCAGGCAGCGCACGCTGGACCGCCCCATTCTACTGCGGCGGTCGGATCCGGCCGCCGGTTTGACGTCGGTCGCGGTCTGGCTTAGCCTGCCGGCAACCTGCGGGAGATTGCAGCATGCCGCTCTTCGAGATCGAGACCAGCGCCCACATCATCATTTCCTGGGCCGCCGACGAGCAGGCCGCCGCGGAGGTGGTTCGCGACGCCTACCCCACCGAGGCGATCGTCCGGCTCACCCGTCGGCCGCGGGATACCTGGGTGATCTCGAAGTCGGCGTTGGGGCTGACCGACTCCCGGGTCGATCCCTGCCACACCGCCCGCGAATGCCTCTCCAAGGCGGCGGGTGACAAGGTCCACGCGATCCGGCTCTACATGCACGAGACGGGCGACGATCTCGACCGGGCCCGCAAGGTCATCGAGTCGAACATGGTGATGGGCTGGTGAGCCGCAGGGCGAAGAGCGCCAGGCCGGCCACGGCGGCCGTGATTCCCAAGAGCGCCGCGTCGATCGGCGGCGGGCCGTCCCGCAGGCGGAGCGTCACCAGCTGACTGGGCGTGCCCAGGCCGCCGTTGTCGGCCACGCCGACGAGCAGCCGCCGCCCATCGGCCAGCCGTGGACCAAGACAAAGCCCCTCGAGGTTGCAGCCCAGCGCGTCTTCCCAGAGCGACGTGCGGGTGAGATGGCGATCCGACAGGTCGGCCAGATCGGCGGCCAGATCGGAGATGTCGCCGGCGGCGGAGGTCTCGATCAGGGTGATCCGGCTCTTGAACGGCGGCAGGCCCGGCGCGGCTGCGCGTTCCAGCGCCAGGAGCCGGCCGTCGCCCAGAGCCACGAGCGCCACCAGGCCGGCCAACGGCTCCCCGGCGAAGATTCGCAGAAACGCGTGCGGGGCCGCCACACGGTAGGCAAACTGGGCGTCGGGCGGGGCACCGTCCGCGTCGGGCACGGCGATCCTCGCGATCCGTACCACCGTGCCCCGTCGCTCGCCCGAGGCGGGGCCGTCGGCGGGCAGGGCCTCCTCGAGCGCCGTCCAGATGACGCGGCCGTCGGGATCGACCGCGAGCGACTCGGGCCCGCGATTCGGCCGCCGGCCGGCGAAACTCGCGGGCAGGGGCACGATCCCGAGGAGTTGCCCCGAATCGGCATCGACGGCTCGGATGGCCGGTGTGTCTTCCTCGCAGACCAGCAGGATGCTCGTCGGCACCCGGTCGCCGCGGGCCCGGTGGCGGTCGGCGATCCGGCGGGCCAGGAGCGGAGGGCAGGGGGCGACGTCCTCGTAGTCGTGCTGTTCCCCGAGCGTGACGATCCGCAGGCCGGATATCCCGTTTGGCTCCCCGGTCGGCGACCATGTCAGCGCGAACACGAGCAACCGGTCGCTGTTGTCCATCACCGCGGCGAAGCGGTCCGCGCCCAGCCAGACGACCCCGCTCAGGCCGGTGATCAGGGGGCCATCGGCCGCGGTTCGCTCAGGGAAGGTGAGCGTGCCGGCCCGCTCGATTCCCGGCAACCGCGGTGGTGCGGCCGGGGCCCCGACGGCGATCAGGATGACGATTGTCAGGGGGGCAGCCAGCCGGCAAGCCTGAGCCAGACGGCTGCCGGGGGCCGGTGACGCAAACAGCGCCGCGGGAAGGAGCCGTCGCTGTCGCATGCCGCGAGTTTACCACGGCCGCCTCCGGCCGCGTCCTCGGGGCAACCCGGCGGCGGCTCAGCGGCCAGTCGGAGCGGCCTCGAACGACGCGGGCAGCACCTCCGACCCCGGCGACTCATCGCTGGCCAGGATCGTCCGGGTTGGCTGGTAGCTCGAGGTGCCGCCGGGACGATACCCGGGGTCGGGACGTCTCTGGGGCGGGCTGATGCCGCTGGGAAGCTGGTTGCTGCCGGCCGCCGGGAGCGGCATCGTGGCTGGCGTGGCGACCGGCGGTGCAGCGGCCGGTGGAGCAGCCCACGCAGGCTCGAGGGGGGGCGCGGCCGGAGGAGCGGCCGGCGGCGGCTCGAATCCCGAGACCGCGCCGAAGCGACTGCCGACGGCTTGACCATACCTCGAGTCAGCGGCGGCCGCGGCCGGAGGGGCCGATTGCGTGGCCACCTGGGCCGGCGGCGCCGGCGCCGCCGCGGGTGAGGCGGCCCATGATTCAGCCGACCGGGAATCGGCATACCGAGGAGCAGGGGGCTGGGCAATCGACGGTTGGGCGTTCCCGAAGGCAGGGGCCGCGGCCAGGCCCGCGGTGGCAGCGGCGGCCGGATCGATGTCGCCCGGCGGGGGCGGGGTCTGCGACTGGGGTTGGATCCCGGCATAACGGCCCACTTGCGGGCCGATGGCCGACTGAGCGACGGCCGCACTCGCCGTCGGCGGTGCCTGGGCTGGTGCGGCCGCGGGGGACGTGGAGCCGTAGGTCACCGTCGAAGGAGCGACCAGGCCGGGCGCTGATGCTGCTGCCTGGGGCGCGGGATCGGTGGCCCCGGCACGAGCGAGGCTGTAACTGTCCGGTGTGCTCGTGGTCGGGTAGGGCTTGGCCGCATCGGACGGCTTGACGACGTCTTTGTCGAAACTCGGGGCGGCCGTCAACGACGAGGTTTCGGGAGTGCCGCCGAAGCCCCACCAGGAGGGTTTTGCGCCCCACGACCCCGATTTGCAGCCGGCGGCGAGGGCCCCCAGCATCGCGATGGCGCAGCCGATGCCTCGTGTGCACACCGCCTGCCTCGAACGCCCGACCCTGACCATGCGACTGCCTCCGCGCGGAATGATGTGTCCGGTAGCGGGGCAGGAAATAGGCCGCCGCCGCCGGTCGCGTCAATCGCAACCCGGCGGCGGCAGGGAGGGGGCTGCCGGTCCCAGGGCCCGGGCCGCCGACCGGGCAACCTGGGCAGGCCGGGGTGCGTCAGGGGCGGGCGGCGGCGAACCGCTTGCCGACGGCGTCCCAGTCGATCACGTTGAAGATCGCCCCGACGTAGTCGGCCCGGCGGTTCTGGTAGAGCAGGTAGTAGGCATGCTCCCAGACGTCGATGCCAAACAGCGGCGTGTTGCCGTGCATGATCGGGCTGTCCTGGTTGGCCGTGCTCTCGACGAGCAGCTTGCCCTTGGGGTCGAGCGAGAGCCAAGCCCAGCCGCTGCCGAACCGCTTCATGGCGGCGTCGCTCAGCGAGGTCTTGAAGTTTTCGAAGCCGCCGAACACGCTCGCGATCGCCTCGCCGAGCGGGCCGGCGGCCTGGCCCCCCTTGCCCTTGCCGAGCGACTCCCAGAACAGCGTATGGTTGGCGTGGCCGCCACCGTTGTTGCGGACGGCGGTGCGGATCGCCTCGGGCACCTGCTCGAGGTCGGCGATCAGTTTCTCCACCGGCAGCGCGGCCAGGTCGGCGTGGCCCTCGAGCGCCTTGTTGACGTTGGTGACGTAGGCGGCATGGTGCTTGTCGTGGTGGATCTCCATCGTGCGGGCGTCGATCGAGGGCTCCAGCGCGTCGAAGGCGTAGGGGAGGGGGGGAAGCGAGTAGGCCATGGTCGAGGGTTCTCCGGTGAACGACTGGGGGTCTGCGAGACGCTGCACTGCCGGCGTGCCGCTGCCCGCAGCCGCACCCGCCGTGGCCGGATCCTAGCCCTGATGCCGGCGGCCGGCAAATGCTGCGGCTGGTGACGGTCGTGGCGGCGATGCCGCGGGAGCCGCCCCTTCCGAACATGCCCGGTGTGCGTGCTGTCCGGCATGGTGGCCGACGCAGTGAATCCACGGCCCTCGTTCGGCCGAACGATTGAGCACGGACCGGCGTTGCCCACGGGCTCCGGACCGCGCGGTGCGAAGGAACGCGCCGCCGAACCGCGAACGGATTCGAGTTGCCTCGATGGCCCTCCGCGCCTCCATGCGCCGTGATCAGCGGCGCCGCCTGCTGGCCTCCCGTCAGCGGGACCATGCCGGCGAGGACGAAGCGGCCTGTGCCGCGGCCGGCCCCGGGGCCGTGACCGCCTATGACGACGAGGCCCATCCTGAGCGGCACCCGGCGATTGCGACCCGGCTGCCTGTGTCGGCAGGGCGGTTCGTCGCGGTCGCGTTCGGAATCCTGCTCGCCTGCGGCGGCTCGATCGCGGTGGCCGTCAGCGGGCCGCTCTTCGGCCGGCCGCTCCTGGCGGGGAGCGGCCGCTTTGCCCGGACGCTCGCCGTGCTGGCCTCGGCCTTCGATCCGCAGGCCGGCCTCCCGGTGCAGGTCTGGTTGGCGAAGCTCGCGATCTTGGCCGCGGCGGTGGTGGCCGGCTCGGTGCGGTTGATGCGGCGGCATCGGCGAGACGACTACAAGGGACGGTTTCGGGCCTGGGGCTGGCTGGCCTGGCTGCTGGTGCTGGCGGCCTGGGCGGGGGCGGTGCCGCTGGGGCCACTCGTGGGCTCGTTCGTGTCCGACGCCACGGGGATCGTGCTGGGTCCGAACGGAATCGGCTGGTGGGTGGCCGCGGCGGCGGCGGCCTTCGCGATCGTCCTGCCCTGGGCGGTGCTGCCGCTGCGGGAGCGCGGGGCGACGCTCGCCTGGATGGTGCTGGCGATGGCGGCCTGGAGCGTGGCCGCAGCCATGCCCTGGGCCACGGCCGCCGGCTGGTTCGGGGGGGAGGACCGCGGGCTGGTCGTGGCGCAGGCCGCGTGGGTGGCGGGCGCTGGGCTCGTGTTCATCGCGATGCTGGCGGCGGCCCGGAGCGTGATCCGCGAGGTCCGTGGGGAGTGTGCCGCTCCGGCGGCCCGCCGCCCGAAGCGGAAGCCCGCTGCGGCGGCCCAGGCTGCTGACGACGCCGACGAGCGGGGCGACGCGGCCGGCGAGTCTGCCGCCGATCTCGATGGGGCCGACGAGGATCAGCCTTTCGGCGAGGCAGCGGAGACGGATGACGACCGCGGCGACCACGACTTCGTGGACGGCTCCGAAGGCGGGCACCGCCGGCTGTCGAAAGCCGAGCGGAAGCGGCTCCGAAAACTCGCCCGGATGAACGGCCACGCGGCATAATGCGGCCCCCTCCAGGAGCCCGCCCCGCATGACCGTCCGCACCCGCTTCGCCCCCAGCCCCACCGGCTACCTCCACATCGGAGGCGTGCGGACGGCGCTTTTCAACTGGCTCTTCGCCCGGCAGCACGGCGGGCAGTTCATCCTTCGGATCGACGACACCGACGTCGCCCGCAACGTCGAGGAGGCCCTGCAGCCGATCCTCGACGGCCTGGAGTGGCTGGGCATCGACTGGGACGAGGGGCCGGGCGTGGGCGGGCCCCATGCTCCCTATTTCCAGTCGCAGCGGGCCGACCGGCACCGGGCCGCCGCGGCCAAGCTCCTCGCCTCCGGCCACGCCTATCGCGACTTCGCGACCCCCGAGGAACTCGACGAGGAACGCAAGGCCGCCCAGGCCGCGGGCAAGCCCTTCCTCTACAGCCGCCGGTTCGCCGCCTTCGACGACGCGGCCGCGGCACGGTTCGAGGCGGAGGGCCGCAAGGGCGTGGTCCGGCTCAAGATGCCCCGCGCAGGGTCGCTCGTGATCGACGACGCCGTCCGCGGCCGCGTCGAGTTTGCCTGGGAGCGGGAGCAGGATCACGTGATCCAGCGGGCCGACGGCTCCTGCCTCTATCACCTGGCGAGCGTGGTGGACGACCACGATCTGGCGATCACGCATGTGATCCGGGCCGAGGAGCATCTCTCCAACACGCCCCGGCAGGCCTTCATCGCCCTCTCGCTGGGCTACGAGCTGCCGGCCTACGCCCATCTGCCGCTGGTGGCCGAGCCGGGCAGCCGCACCAAGCTCTCGAAGCGGAAACTCGCGCAGTATCTCAAAAACCAGGACTTCCGCCGGGTGATGGAGCATGGGCAGGCGATCGCCGCGCGGATCGGTCTGGCCGCCGACGCCGACACCTTCAACCCGGTGATCGTGGACTTCTACCGGGCCGTCGGCTACCTGCCCTGGGCGATCGACAACTACCTGGCCCTGCTCGGCTGGTCGTACGACGACAAGACGGAGTTCTTCTCCAGGGCGGAACTCGTGGAGAAGTTTTCGCTGGAGCGGATCAACTCCTCGCCGGCGAGCTTCGATCCCAAGAAGCTCTGGGCGGTGCAGGACCATTACATGACGAGCCTCCCGACCGAGGAGAAACTCGGCCTGATGCTGCCCTATCTCCAGCAGGCGGGGCTCGTGGCCGACCCGCCTGGCCCGGAGCGGACGGAGATCATCCGCCGGGTGATCGAAGCCTCGGGCGACCGGCTCAAAGTCGCCGGCGACATTCTCGCGTACGCCGACTTCTTCCTCGTCGACGAGCCGGAGATGGATCCCGAGGCGGTGGCCAAGCGGCTGGCCACGCCGGCGGCCAAAGC
The DNA here is from genome assembly GCA_044355515.1 of Pirellulales bacterium. Classification (GTDB taxonomy): domain Bacteria; phylum Planctomycetota; class Planctomycetia; order Pirellulales; family UBA1268; genus QWPN01. Next base: position 19,267 of record JBIKXY010000012.1, on the reverse strand, counting down.
CCACCTCGAGGCCTTCGCGGCCCGGCTGGCGACGGTCGAGCCCTTCGAGCCGGGCCCGATCGAGGAGGCCCTCAAGGCGACGGCCGAGGCGGCCGGCGCGAAGGTGGGCGACCTCGTGCATCCGGTGCGGGTCGCCATCACCGGCCGCAGCGTGGGCCCGGGGCTCTACGACTGTCTGGCGATCCTGGGGCGGGAGAAGTCGCTCGCGCGGATCAATCGCGCGCGGGCCCTGTGCGGGTAAAGCCACACCAGCCCACCAGAAGACTACTCAGGGTGGCCCATGCCAATCGAGCCGGCGTTGGAAACCGTCCGTAGCCAGGATGCCGAAGGACGGTTTCCATCGAGCGACCGAAAGGCAGGATGCCTGAAGGGAGCGTCCGGCGAGATGGCATGGGCCACCCTGAGCCGCGCTACCCCGGATGCTGCGGAAATGGGTAGGCTTCGGCGGCCTCACCAACCTCAGGAGCCCGTCATGCCGCTGCTCGTCGTCGGAAGCGTCGCCCTCGATTGCGTCGAGACCCCCACCGCCAGCCGCGACGACGTGCTCGGTGGCTCGGCCGTGTTCTTCTCCTACGCCGCGAGCTTCTTCTCGCCCGTCAAGATGATCGGCACGGTCGGCGAGGATTGGCCCGGCCAGCACACCCGGTTTCTCGAGGCCCGCGGCATCGACACCTCCGGCATCGAGGTGATTCCCGGCGGCAAGACGTTTCGCTGGCGGGGCCGGTATCTCCCCAACATGAACGACCGCGAGACGCTCGAGGTGCACTTGAACGTGTTCGCCGAGTTCAAGCCCAAGCTCAACGGCGGCCACCGCGACAGCAGGTTCGTGTTTCTGGGCAACGCCTCGCCGGTCACGCAGCTCTCGGTGCTCGACCAGGTGCCGGAGGCGAGCCTCACCGTGGCTGACACGATGGACCTCTGGATCAACATCCAGCGGGACGAGCTCGAGGAGCTCCTCCGGCGGGTGGACGGGCTGGTCTTGAACGACGCCGAGGCCAAACTCCTGGCGGAGGACGAAAACCTCGTCCGAGCCGGGCACGCCGTGCGGGCGATGGGCCCGAAGTTCGTGGTGATCAAGAAGGGGGAGCACGGGGCGATGTTTTTCAGCGAGCACGAGATGTACGTGATGCCCGCCTATCCGACGCCGCAGGTGCTCGACCCGACCGGGGCCGGCGACAGCTTCGCCGGCGGGATGATGGGGCATCTCGCCGCCCTGGGCCGGTTCGACCCCCAGGCCCTCAAGGAGGCCCTCGCCTACGGCGTGATCACGGCGAGTTTCACGGTGGAGGATTTCAGCCTCGACCGGCTGGCGGGCATCGAGCGGGCCGACCTCGACCGCCGGATTGCGGAATACCGGCGAATGCTGAGTTTCTAGTCCTGAACGGGCGTCCAGAAAATCTGCTTGCCAAGCCGCGGGCCGACCGATACTATACCGCGGTTCAGTATTCGGTTTCGCGGCAAATCGCTCGATTCATGGTGGCGAAGCAACCACCCCGACGACGTGCCGGGACCGCTGGGAGGCAGTCGCCATGGTGATGGCAATCGCAGGAGTGAACGGACGGATGGCCAAGGACAAGAAGAAGGGCGTCGAGGGCAAGGGCAAGCGGGGGGCGGGCGGGTCGGACCCGCTGGCCTTCCTGCAGCAAAACTCCGAACTGCGGCACACGCTCGCCCAGATCGAGAAGACCTTCGGCGAGGGAGCGATCATGCCCCTGGGGGCCGAGCAGCAGGTGCCGATCGAGGGCATTTCCTCGGGCAGCCTGTCGGTCGATCTGGCCCTGGGGGGGAAGGGCTTTCCCCGGGGGCGGATCATCGAGGTCTACGGCCCGGAGTCGAGCGGCAAGACCACGATCGCCCTGCACGCGATCGCGGCGGCCCAGAAGACCGGCGGGATCGCCGCCTTCATCGACGCCGAGCATGCCCTCGACCCGAGCTGGGCCAAGAAACTCGGGATCCAGCTCGAGCAGATGCTCGTCAGCCAGCCAACCAGCGGCGAGGAGGCGCTGCAGATCGTGGAGATGCTCGTGAAGAGCAACGCCGTGGACATCATCGTGGTCGACTCGGTGGCGGCCCTCACGCCGCAGAAGGAGCTCGACGGCGAGATGGGCGACTCGATGGTGGGCGTGCAGGCCCGGCTCATGAGCCAGGCGATGCGGAAGCTCACCGGGGCGATTTACAAAAGCAAGACGACCGTGATCTTCATCAACCAGCTGCGAGAGAAGATCGGCGTGATGTTCGGCAGCCCCGAGACGACGCCGGGGGGCAAGGCGCTCAAGTTCTACGCCTCCTGCCGGGTGGATGTCCGGCGGATCGGCACCCTTAAGGACGGCGAGGAGGTGGTCGGCCAGCGGGTGAAGGTGAAGGTGGTCAAGAACAAGGTGGCCCCGCCGTTCCGGGTGGCCGAGTTCGACATGATGCACGCCGACGGGATCAGCACCGAGGGCGACATCCTCGATCTGGCCATGGCGGCCAAGCTCGTGGACAAGACGGGCACCTGGCTGCGGTATGGGGAGACCCATCTCGGCCAGGGCCGGGAGCGGGCCCGCCAGTTCCTCAAGGACAACCCGGCCGTGGCCGACGAGCTTCGCGAGAAGATCCTGGCCGCCAAGGAGGAAGTGATCGCCGTGGACAAGGCACCGGGCGACAAGGAAGACGACGACGAGAGCGATCCGGCTGAGGAGTGAGAGGCGGACGCGGTCCTGCTGAAAGCGGCAGTTGGTGGGTCCACAATCGCATCCCTGCATCAATGGACTGCGAGGGGTTGCCCATGCCAATCGAGCGGCGTTGCTAGCCAGCGCGGGCAGGATGCCGAAGCGAGCTAGCATCGAGCGACCGGAGGGCAGGATGCCCGAAGGGAGCGTCCGGCGAGATGGCATGGGCAACCTCGAGCCCTTCGAGTCCGCGAAGCAGCGTTTTAGGCCTGCGTTGGAGGCGGGTATAGTGCCGGGCCTTGTGACCCGTTCCCCCAGGAGCCACCGCCCCCGATGAAGGCCGACGAACTTCGCGAAGCCTACCTCGCCTTTTTCGAGTCGAAGGGCTGCGTCCGCCGGCCGAGCGACGTGCTCGTGCCCCGCTGGGATCCGTCGGTCTTGTTCACGCCGGCGGGCATGAACCAGTTCAAGGACCACTTCCTGGGCAAGTGCAAGCTCGAGTTCACCCGGGCCACCACCTGCCAGAAGTGCCTGCGGACGGGCGACATCGACAACGTGGGCCGCACCCCGCGGCATCACACGTTTTTCGAGATGCTGGGCAACTTCTCGTTTGGCGACTACTTCAAGCGGGAGGCGATCCACTGGGCCTGGGAGTTTCTCACGGCCAAGAACTGGCTCTCGATCGCCCCCGAGAAGCTCTCGGTGACCGTCTACCAGGACGACGACGAGGCCTACCGGATCTGGGCCGACGAAATCGGCCTGGCCGGCGGGAAGATCACGCGGATGGGGGAAGACGACAACTTCTGGCCCGCCTCGGCCCCCTCCCAGGGGCCCGACGGCGTATGCGGGCCGTGCAGCGAGATCTTCTATTCGATGCCCGACGGCAGCGACGTGGAGATCTGGAACCTCGTGTTCACGCAGTTCAACCGCCAGGGGCCGCCTCCCGACAATCTCACGCCGCTGCCCAGCCGCAACATCGACACCGGGATGGGGCTGGAGCGAACCTGCGCCATGCTCCAGGGGGTGGACAGCAACTTCCACATCGACATCCTTCGGCCGCTGGTCGAGGCGGTGGCCGAGGTCTGCGGGCGGAGGTATGAGCCGGCGACCGACGATGGCCGGCGGATGCGGCGGATCGCCGACCACGTGCGGGCCTGCACCTTCGCGATCCACGAGAACGTCCTGCCGGGCAACAACGAGGAGAAATACGTCGTCAAGCGGCTCCTGCGGCGGGCCGTGCTCGACGGCCGGCAACTGGGGCTGCGGGAGGCCTTCCTCCATCGCCTGCCGCCGGTCGTGGCCGAGCTGATGCGGCATCCCTATCCCGAACTTGCTGACACGACCGGCCACGTGGCGACCGTGATCGAGCGGGAGGAGGAGTCGTTTCTGGCCACGATCGACGGGGGCCTCGAGCGGATCGAGAAGCTGTTTGCCGGGATCGGCGCGGCCGGGAAGAGCACCGTGCCAGGCGGCGACGCGGCCGAACTCTACACGACCTACGGCTTCCCGCCGGAGCTGCTCGAGACGCTGGCCGCGGAGCGAAACTGCGGCTTCGACTGGGAGGGCTACCGGGCCGCGATGGAGGCCCATGGCCAGCGGTCGGGGGCGGGGCGGAGCGTCGAGGTGTTCGCCACGGGGCCGCTCGACGCGCTCAAGAAGACGATGCACGGCACCGACTTCGTGGGCTACGACCAGACCGAGGCCGCGGCCAGGGTGGTGGGGATCATCGCCCAGGGCTCGCTCTGCGACTCGCTCGTCGAGGTGGGGCATGAGGCACCGGTCACGGTGGTGCTCGACCAGACGTCCTTCTACGGCGAGTCGGGCGGGCAGGTGGGGGACACGGGGGAACTGACCTGGCCGGGCGGCCGCTTCGAGGTGAGCGACACGCAGCGGGAAGGGGGCTTCGTGCTCCACCTGGGCCACCTCCGCGAGGGCACGCTCGATCTCGGGGCGACCCTGACCGCCCGGGTGGATCCCGCCCGCCGGGCCGCCCTGCGGCGGGCCCACTCGGCCACGCACCTGCTCCATGCGGCGCTCCAGCATTATCTGGGCGGCCATGCCGTGCAGCAGGGCTCGAAGGTCGATGCCGACCTGCTGCGGTTCGACTTCTCCCACTCGAGCTCGATCGACGCCGAGACGCTGGCTGCGATCGAGGGGATGGTCAACGATCGCGTGCTCGCGGCCGTGCCCGTCTCAGCCCGGCTCCTGCCGCTGGCCGAGGCCCGCCATGCCGGGGCGATGATGCTCTTCGGCGAGAAGTATCCCGACGTGGTGCGGATGGTGACGATGGACGGCGTGAGCCGCGAACTCTGCGGCGGCACGCACGTCTCCAGCACGGGGCAGATCGGCCTGGTGCGGATCGTGGCGGAGGAGAGCGTGTCGGCGGGCACGCGGCGAATCTCGGCCGTGACCGGGGCCCGCGCCCTCGAGCGGCTGCGGGCGGCGGAGCGGACGCTCGCCGAGGCCGCCGGCGTGCTCAAAGTGCCCGTGGCCGAGGTGCCGCAGCGGCTGGCCACGGTCGTCAAGGAACTCAAGGACCTCAAGAAGGCCAAGCCCGTGGCGGCCGCCACGGGCGTGACCCCCGAGGCGCTTCTGGCCGCGGCCATGGATGTGGGCGGCGCCCGCGTGGTCGTGGCCGACATGCAGGGGGGCGATGCCGGCGCGATGCGGCAGGCCATCGACCAGCTGCGACGGAAGGCCAGCCCGATCGCCGTGCTCCTGGGGAGCGTGGAGGGCGACAAGGTCACCCTCGTGGCCGGCATCTCCAAGGAACTCGAGGCCCGCGGCCTGTCCGCAGGCAACTGGATCCGCGACGTGGCGACGGTCGTGGGAGGCAAGGGGGGCGGCCGGCCCGATCTCGCCCAAGCGGGCGGCAAGCTGGTCGCCAAGCTGCCGGAAGCCCTGGACATGGCGCGGCAGCAGATCCAGACGCTGCTCTCAGGCTGACCCGCGGCCTGCATCAAGGTTCGTGCAGGCACGATCTGCATGCCCTGGGCGCGCGGTTGGACTGCGAGGGGCTGCCCATGCCAATCGAGCGGCGTTGCTAGCGAGCGCAGGCAGGATGCCGAAGCGAGCTAGCATCGAGCGACCGGAGGGCAGGCGGGCACCGATCCGCGAAGCGGATTGGTCGCGTAGGGAGCGTCCGGCGAGATGGCACGGGCAGCCCCGAGCCCGCAGCGTCGGGGCAGTCTGCGTTGAATCGCTCGCTCAGCCGAGCTTCTCGAGGGCGGCCAAAGCCGCGTCGTAGTTCGGCTCCTCGGCCACCTCCTTGACCACCTGCGCGTACCTTACGACGCCGTCCTTGTCGAGCACGAACACGGCCCGGGCGAGAATCTTGAGCTCCTCGATCAGCACGCCCCAGGCGGTGCCGAAGTCGCGATTCATGTAGTCGCTGCCCACCTTCATGGCCGTGATCCCCTCGGCGCCGCAGAACCGATTCATGGCGAAGGGGAGGTCGAGGCTGACCGTCAGGGCGTTGACCGTGTCGCCCATCGCGGCGAGCCGCTGGTTGAAGGTCTTGGTTTGCACCTGGCAGACGGGCGTGTCGAGCGAGGGCACGACGCTGATGATCGAGGGCTTGCCGACGAGATCGGCCTTGCGGACATGATGCATGCCGTCCTTGTAGAAGCTGAGGTCGAAATCGGGGGCGGGGGCCCCGACCTTCACTTCCTCGCCCGCGAGCGTGAGCGGATTGCCCTTGAACGTGACCGCGCCGTGCCGAGCCATCGAGTCGTCTCCTTCGGGATGAGGTCGCAGGGGCCCGGAGCCAAGTCCGGGAACGTCGGCAGTATGGACGGCCGGACCGCGGCGGCAAGCCCGGGGGCCGGGGCAGCCGCGACAAGCTGTCCGACGCCGGGCCGGGGAGGCCGGCGGACGGGCCATCTGGTGGGCGGTCCGCGCGGCCCACTCTCCCGGAGAAACCCGTCTTGATCACCGGAGGGGGTGCGGCCGTACGATGGGGGAGTACGGGGGCTTTCGGCATCCTGCGAGATGTGAAATGGATTTCACGGCCCCGGTGGACACGAGGGAGCGTTCTGATGAAGACCGAGATCGAGCACCGACCCGCCGCCGCAGGTCGGGAGCCGCAGGCGAATGTGGTGGAAGTGGAACGGGGACCGGACTGGCTGTTCGTGAAGATGGCGGGCCAGGCGACCGGCGCGGCCGACGACCTGACGGCCTCCGTCTGGGAGACGATCCGCGAGCATGGCGCATCGCGGGTGATTCTGGAGCTCGACCGCGTCGAAACGGTCGATGAGGCGCTCGGCGGCGTGATCGGCGAGCTCGGCACGCGGGTGCGGGATGCCGGCGGGCTGATCCGGATCTGCGGCCTGAGCCAGCCCGGGCTCTCGCGGCTGCGGCAGGTCGCCGCGGCGGCGAGCGTGCCCCACTTCGGCAGCCGCTCCGACGCCGTCGGCGGCCGCGGGCAGTTCTCATGAAGGCGATCGGCCGCCTGGGGCAGTTCGCGGGCCTCGCCCTGCCGGCGCTGGCCGTCGTGCTCGAGCTCAACGGGAGCATCACCTCCGGGCCGATGCTCGTGATGCTCGTGTTCGCCGCCTGCTGCTTCTGGCTGGGCAGGATCCTGGAAGGGTACGCTGCGCCCTGATCGTCCGCCGCCTCCCCCCTCCGCCCGGCCCCGGTTCGCCCCATGTTGCCGCCGCTCTATTTCAGCCCGACCTACCGCCGCTACATCTGGGGCGGTCGTCGGTTCGCCTCTGCCTTCGGCCGTCCGCTGCCTGCGGGAGACGACTATGCCGAGTCGTGGGAGCTCGTCGATCGGGGCGGCGACCAGAGCGTTGTGCGGGCCGGGCCGCTCGCGGGCAGGTCGCTGGGGGAGATCGTCCGTGGGCACGGCGGCGAGTTGTTTGGCCGATCCGCGGCGTCGACCTTCCCGTTGCTGTTCAAGTTTCTCGACGCCAACCGGGTGCTCTCGGTGCAGGTGCACCCCGACGACGCCCGGGCCGCCCGACTCGACCCGCCCGACCGCGGCAAGACCGAGGCCTGGTACGTGGTGGCGGCCGAGCCGGGCAGCCGGATCTACGCCGGCCTGCGGGAGGGCGTCGATCAGGCGGCGCTCGCCGCGGCGATCCGGGCCGGCAGCTGCGAGGCGGTGCTCCACTGGTTCGCGCCGGTCGCCGGCGACTGCGTCTTCATTCCGGCCGGCACGGTCCACGCGATCGGGGCGGGATTGCTCGTGGCGGAGATCCAGCAGTCGAGCGACGTGACCTACCGGCTCTTCGACTGGAACCGCGCCGGCCCCGACGGCAAGCCCCGGCCGCTGCATGTCGAGGCGGGCGTCGAGGCGGTCACTCGTCTGGGACCCGTGGATCCGGTGCGGCCGGAGGGGACGGCCGATCCGGCCGTCCGCCGGCTCGTGACCTGCGGGTATTTCACGCTCGACGAAGTGCGGCCGCAGTCGTCGTGGCGGTGCGGCGGCGACGACCGCTGCCACTTTCTCGCCGTGCTCGAGGGCGAGGCACGCCTGCCGGAACAGTGGGGGCTGCCGACGCTCGGGCCGGGCGACTGCGTGCTCCTGCCGGCCTCGGCCGGGGTGCAGGAGATCGCCGCGGCCGATGCGAAGCTGCTTCGCGTCGTCGTGTCGTGACCGCCGCCGGGAGGGGGGGCGGCGGATTCCCCGGGAAAACCTCCCTTGGGCGGCGCGGGGGCGTTCCCTACCATCCCGCGCCGATGCTTTCATCCCGGACGCTCGCTCGTGACCGTCTCTCCTCCCTTCAAGTCGCGGGCGACGCTGGTCGCCCTGGTGTGGGCCGCCTGCGCGGCCGGCGGCTGCGCCTCGCTCGGCAAGCCTGCGTGGCTGGAGCCGGGCCCGGCCCGCAATCAGCAGCGGCGGGCCGTGCGGTTCGACCCGTTCCTGGAGAATGACATCGGCCCCTATGCCTTTCGGCAGTACGGGATCATGGACGGCACCCGGCCCCGTGACTATGCCGAGCCCGTGCCCGAGGTCCGCCGGGCGCGATGGTGGTCGTCGCCCGCGCGTCGATAGTCGCGACCGCGGTCGATGGCGAGCGTGTATGATCGGGCGAACGTCGTGTCGCCCGGCCCCGCTCCCCCCCCACCCCCCCACGCTTTCCATGCCCCCTCGCAACGCCCCGCGGCCGAACGGCCCTCGCCGCCCCGGCGGCTTTCGGCCCGACGGCCGTCCACCCCGCAAACCCCAGGGAGCCTCGCGACCCGACGATCGCCCTGCCAGCCGAGCCGGTCGACCCGAATCGCGAGCCACCCACGCCCGGCCCGAAAGGCCGGCTGCCACCGACGACGGCAAGGAGCGGCTCCAGAAGGTGCTCGCGGCCGCCGGCCTCGGCAGCCGGCGCGGCTGCGAGGAGCTGATCACGGCCGGCCGGGTCGAGGTCGATCGGACGGTCGTGACCGAGCTCGGCGCGCGGGTCGATCCTCGCTCGCAGGAGATCCGCGTCGATGGCGAGCGGCTGCCCGACCCGAAGCGGGTCGTCTATCTGCTCAACAAGCCGGTGGGGGCCGTGACCACCAACTTCGATCCGGCCGGGCGGCCGCGGGTGGTCGATCTCGTGCCCGGCGAGCGGCGGCTGTTCGCGGTCGGCAGGCTCGATCGGATGAGCGAGGGGCTGATCCTCGTGACCAACGACGGCGATCTGGCCAACCTGCTTGCCCATCCGCGGTATGGCGTGGAGAAGAAGTATCTCGTGCAGGTGGCCGGCGTGCCGTCGGCCGACCTGCTCGCCAAGCTGCAGCAGGGCGTGCGGCTCGCGGAGGGGGAGGTGCATGCCAAGCGGGTTTCGATCCGCTCGCAGCACAAGCAGAGCGCCGTCTTGGAGATGATCCTCGACGAGGGCAAGAACCGCGAGATCCGCCGGATGCTCGCCCGGCTGGGCCACAAGGTGCACCAGCTCAAGCGGGTGGCCGTCGGCGGCCTGTCGCTGGGCAACCTGCTGCCGGGGCAGTGGCGGCAACTCGCCTGGAGCGAGGTCGAGTCGCTGCGGCGAGACGCGCAGGCAGCCGTCGGCTCCGAACCGCCCGGGCCGCCGGCCGGTGAGCGGGGCAGGGGGCCGCGGCGAGGGCCGGGCGGGCCGGGCCGCCGGCCGGGCGGCCGCGACCGGGCCGGCGGCAGGCCCGGCGTTGAGGGCCGCGGCGGACCTCGACCGGTTGGCGGCACGGCCGGCGAACGGCGGCCTGCAGGCCGTCCGGGTGGCGGAGCCGGTGGGCCTGGTGGCCGACCCGGCGGTCGGGGCCGGAACGACCGCGATGCAGGCGGCGGCGGTCGTCCGCCGGCGGGTCCCCGCCGCAAGAAGCGGGCCGGCAAGGCTTCCACATGGCGGGCAGCCAAGAAGCGGCCGGCGGGAGAGGATTGATGGCCGGCACACCCGCAGCCTGCGGTCCGTCAACCTGCAGCCAGGCGACGCCGGGCCCCTCCCATGAGCGGGTGGCCGTGGTCGATCATCACCCGATCGCCGATCGCACCTGGCGGATCCGGATCGAATCGCCCGCGCTGGCCGCGGCGGCCACGCCCGGGCAGTTCGCCATGCTCAGGCTGCCGGGTCGCACCGACCCGCTCCTGGCCCGGCCGCTGGCGGTGTACGACGCCTTCCCCGGGCCCGACGGGCAGCCGCGGTACGTGGACTTCATCTATGCCGTGCACGGCCGATTCACGACCGCCCTGATGGGCCTGCCGGCGGGCGAGGAACTCATGGTCTGGGGGCCGCTCGGGAACGGCTTCGACCCGCCGCCGGTCGCCCATCTCCTGCTTGTGGCCGGCGGCATCGGGCAGACGGCGCTGCTCGCGCTCGCCCGCGAGCGATCGGGCCGGGCCCGCTACGGCACACCGGCCCGTGCGCGGCCCAGCGCCGAGCGGATCACGTTTTGTTGGGGCGGGCGGACGGCGGCGGTGTTCGGCGACGTGGCGGATTTCGAGGCGGCGGGCTGCGAGGTGCACCTGGCCACGCTCGACGGCACGGCGGGCGTGCACGGCACGGTGGTGGACCTGCTCGAGTCGCTCGCGGCCGCCGGCAGGCTCGGGCCGGCCGCCGACCTGCGGGTGGCCACCTGCGGGCCCGACCCCATGATGGCTGCCGTCGCCCGCTGGACGGCAGCTCGCAGCATCCCCTGCGAGGCCTCGCTGGAGACGCCGATGGCCTGCGGCGTCGGCATCTGCTTCACGTGCGTGGCGCCGATCCGCGACGCGGAAGGGGGCTGGGACTACCGGCGGACTTGCGTCGAAGGCCCGGTCTTCGATTCGGCGAGCATCGTCTGGTGAGCGGTCGATATTCCCGCGTTCAAGCGGTGGTCGCTTTGCGGGCCTTGGCGGCCGGGGCTGAACCCGCGGACAACCCCTTCACGCGGGACGAGAGCCGCGACTTGATCCGGGCGGCCCGATTGCGGTGGATGGTTCCCTTGGCGGCGGCCCTGTCGGCCGTCTTGGCGGCGGCCCGCAACCGCTCCTGCGCCAGATCGTTGTCGCCTGCGGAGACCGCCTCGAGCACTTTCCGGACCGAGGTCTTGATCACCGACTTGACCTGCCGGTTCCGCTCGCGATCGCGGAGATTCTGACGATGACGCTTTTTGGCACTGGCCGAATGGGGCATGGAAACCTCGGGTGAACGGATGAACGGTGGGAGGCCGGCCAGCCGCTGGGTCAGCCTGACCGGCCCCCGTTATCCTTCGGCGACCGCAGTTTGTCCAGCCGCGCGGCCACGTCGCGGTATCCGTAGTCCAGTCCGGCCAGGGCCGAGAGGTACTTTTGGGCCGCGTCGAGGTCCTTGAGGCCCTCCGCCAGCACCCCCGCCCGGTAGAGGGCCCGCTTGCGAAGATCCGCTTCCCGGTCGGTGAGCGCCTCGACCGCGGCCTGGTAGTTTTGCATCGCCAGCGGGTACTGCTTGATGCTCTGGAAGCACTCCCCCAGTTCCAGCGAAATCGCGCCCTTGCGGCGGACGTCCTTGAGCGCCTCCTGGAAATGGCGGATCGCCTCGGGGAACTTGCCGGCGGCTTTGAGCCGCAGTGCCAGTTCGTACTTCCAGGTCAGGTTCTCGGGGTAGCGGCTGGCACGGGCTCCGAAGATCTCGAGCTCCTGCCGGAGTTGGGACCGCTTGAGCTTCTCGACCGTCTCGCGGTTTTCGGCCGTGTTGCTCGCGACCTGCCGCTGCTCGGCGATCATCACCTTCGACCTGGCCCAGCGGAGCTGGCGGTCCTCGACGTGCTCCCGAACCTTGAGTTCGTTGCCGGAGGCGGAGAGCGCCCGCGCCAGCAGCCTCTCCGCCTCATCGATCCGGCCCTCCTGCTCGCACAGGTCGGCGAGTTCGAGCGTGCCGTCGATGTCGGCCGGATTATCCCGCACCGACCGCATCAGCTCCGCCCGACGGTCGGCGGCGTTGGCCGGGGGCGCACCGGCAGCCGCCGGGGCCGCGCGGCCAGCCAGCCCCTGGCCGGCCGCGATCGTCTTGTCGACCGAGAGTTGGGCGATCTCCTGTGCGGCCTCCTCCGCCAGCCCCTTGACCTTGGAGATTCGCCGCCAACACTCGATCGCCTGGTCAAAGTTTCCCTGGCTGGCCGCGAACCGGCCGCACTGGCGGTTGACTTCGACGTCGGCCGGCGCTGCATCGAGAGCCGCCCGGAGATAGACCGCCTGGCAATCGACGAACATCAGATTGCCGCAGGCCTCGGCCATTGCCAGGAGGCAGGCATGATCGGCGGGATTCGACTTGAGGATCTCCACGCCCTGCTTGACCACGTCCCGCCACTGGGCCCCCAGGGCCGCCCGCTTCATGCCGACCCGCCCCCCCGCCGACAGCAACGACGAGAGGGTGCCGCTCTTCTTGGCCCCGTACTTCCGCCGCAGGGCGCCCAGGAAGGCTTGGAGGAAGACCACGTTGCCCGGGTCGCCGGTCACGCAGGCGGAAAACATGTCGATGGCATACTGGGCGTTGCCGGCGGCCTGCACGCCGGTGCGGTAGCACTGCATCAGCCGGACGCGAACCGGGTCTGCCAGCGCCGCCCACGAGGGGGAGAGAGCGGGATCGGCAGGGACCGCGGCAGCCGCAGTAGAATCGTGAGCCATGACCGGTAAGGATGCGGAAAACACCGCGCCTCCGCGACGGCTGCGCGTCCAGGGCCGCAGCGATAACCCGGAAACCAGAAGTCTAGGTTGACGATTGATCCCCCTCAAACCCCAGTCTGTGAATCCGCTGGCCGTTCCGCTCGTGCCGGCTGAATCACCCTCCTTTGCCGGCATGGTCACGTTCGTCGGTGCCGGGCCGGGGGCCGCCGACCTGCTCACGCTCAGGGCACTCGAGCGCCTGCGTCGGGCAGACGTCGTGGTGCACGATCGGCTGGTCACGGAGGCCGTGCTCACGTCGATTCCCGCCGCTGTCGAGCGGATCGAAATCGACCGTGGCGACCACGGTGAGCACGATCCCGGCGGCACGACGGGCGAACTGCTCGCGCGGCTGGCCGCCGCCGGGCGGGCCGTGGTGAGGCTCAAGGGGGGCGACCCGACCGTGTTTGCCCGGCTGGCGGAGGAACTCGCGCCGCTCCGCCGGGCCGCGATCCCCGTGGAGATCGTGCCGGGCGTGACGGCGGCCTGCGCGGCCGCGGCGGCCGCGGTCGTGCCGCTGACGAGCCGCATCGAGGCCTCGTGCCTGACGCTGATCGCCGGCCATGAGGCCCGCGGCAAGGCCGCGCCCGTGGATTTTCGGCCGCTCGCGGCGCTGCCTGGCACGCTCGCGGTCTACATGGGCATCGAGCAACTGGCGGGCTGGTCGCAGGATCTGATCGCCGCCGGCCGACCGGCCGACACGCCCGTCACGCTCGTGAGCCGTTGCTCGTGGCCGGACGAGCGGCAGGCCACATCGACCCTCGGCAGCTGCGCGTCCGACGCGGTCCGCGACGGCTGGCGGTCACCCGCGGTAATGATCGTGGGACCGGTTGTCGCCGCGGCCGCGGCCGCGACCGGGCCGCTCGCCGGCCGGGCGGTGATCGTCACCCGGCCGGCCGGGCAGCAGGCCGAACTCGTCGCGCGGATCCGGGCTGCCGGCGGTAGCCCGCTCGCGGCGCCGGTGATCACGATCGGGCCGCCGGCGAGCTGGGACCCGCTCGACGAGGCCCTGCACCGGCTGGACACCTACGACTGGATCGTGTTCGCGAGCGTGAACGGGGTGCGGGGCTTCCTCGACCGTCTCAGGCACGTCGGCCGGGATGGGCGGGCCTTGGGAACGGCCCGGCTGGCGGCCATCGGCCCTGCGACCCGCGCCCGCCTCGAGGCGGCGGGCTTCCTCTGCGATCTCTCGCCGGCAGACCATCGCTCCGAGGGGCTTGTCGAGGCCTTTGCCGGGCAGCGTCGCGGCGGCAGGTTCCTGCTCGTGCGGGCTGCCGCCGGCCGCGACCTGCTGCGGCGAGAGCTCGAGGCTCGCGGCCACGAGGTGGATGAGGTCGCCGCCTACGCGAGCGAGCCTGTGGCCGCGGTCGAGCCCGCGGTCGCGGAGCGGCTCCCGGGGCCGGGGGCCTGGATCACCGTGACGAGCGGGGCGATCGTCGAGGCGGCCGTGCGGCTGTTCGGCGAGCGGCTCCGGGGCTGGCGGATCGCCAGTCTCAGCCCGGTCACGTCCGCCACGTTGCGGAGGTTCGGCCTCGAGCCGGCCGCCGAGGCCGCGGCGGCGACGGCCGCTTCGCTCGTCGAGGCCATCTGCGGATCGGTTGGGGGCGTCGGCATCGAATCGGGGGCCGTGCAACCGGTGCAACCGTCAGGGTCGCAACTGGCGGGAAGGGACGCCGGCCGGGCCCCTTGAGCGGCGGGCGTGCGAGTGACGATACCCCGAAGGCCCGGCGGTTTGGGACGTCGGCCTTCGGGGGAGGGAACTCGGCATGCAACGATCGGACGCTCGCGCCACGCTCGTGATCTGCGGCACGGTGCCGCGCATGACCCGCAGCGAGCCGAGCGGACTGGTCCGCGGGCCCGACCTGCCCTTCACCTGGCTGGCCCCGCTCGACCGGCTGGCCATCGCGGCCGAACTCGCCGTTCGCCACGGGGGATGTGCCGCCACGTTGGAACTGCCGCCCGCCGCGCTGGAGTCGCGGAGCCGGCTCCGCGACGTGCTCGAGCGCGGCCGCGTGATGCTGCCCGATCTGGCTGCCGTGGCCGTCCGTGGCAGCGTCGGTCCGGAGCACCGCGGCCTGCTCGTCGAGGAGGGGATCCGGATCGCGCTGGTCGAGCAACTGGCCGGACCGAGCCGCGGCTCGCGCCGGCCGGCCCCCGCGGGCTGGCGGTGCCGGAACGCCTGCTGGGGCCTGTGGGAAGTGGAGGTCTCAGGGGGCCTGCCGCGGTCGCCGCTGGCACGACTCGGGCTCGGCGGCCGGCCGTGGCGGGGCAGCCTGCACGTGCTCCGCAGCGAGGCCCTCGCCGAGGGCAACGGAGGAACGCTCTTTTTGGCGTCGCGGCTGGAACGGCAACTTGCCTGGGCACGGCGGCAGGTCGACCGAGGACGAGCCTGCGCCCTCACGCTTGACCAGTTGGCAGCCCGGCTGGCCGGTGGCGAGCAGACGCCCCGCGACCACTCGGTGCTGCGGGCAGCCTGAGTCAGCCGAGCGAACCGGGGCCACGACGCCCGCCAGGCTGATCGACGAGTGACCAGCTCAGGTAGGCCGTGATCAGACCGCTGACGATGAAGGCCGTATCGAGGATGACGCTCGTCCGCTGAAACGGAAAAGCAGCGGCCAGGTCGGCGACGAACAGGATCACGACGAGGCTCGAGACGATCAAGCCGATGAACGCGAGTGTCTTCGACACGAAATCCGGAATCCTCGGGCAGCCCTGACTGGAATCACGAGTCCTATCTTTATCATAATGACGGCTCGTCGGGGAGCCTGACGGACCGTGCGGCGAGTCCGGCCGTCGGCTCCGGAGCGTGGCCGGCGGATGCCCCTGTTGAACCCTCTGGCATGAAACCTGACTCCGACCGCGGTCGCACGGCCGTCTACACGGGCTCCTTCGACCCGATCACGCTCGGTCACCTGGACGTGATCGGGCGGGCCGCGCTGATCTTCGACCGGATCGTGGTCGGCGTTGGCATCAACCCTGACAAGCAGCCCCTGTTTACGCTCGAGGAGCGGGTGCAACTGGTGCGGGAGTCGCTCGACGGAATGGGCAACGTGCAGGTGGAACTGTTCAGCGGGCTGTCGGTGGCCTTCGTGCGGGCGCAGGGAGCGCGGGTGCTGCTGCGGGGGGTGCGGTCGCTGACCGACATCGAGGCAGAGTTCACGATGACGCTCGCCAACCGGCGGCTCGACGCCGGGGTGGAGACGGTGTTCCTGATGGCCGATGCGGCCTACTCCCACATCTCGTCGTCGCTCTTGAAGCAGATCACGCCGCTGGCCGACGACGAGGCGCTCTTGAAGTTCGTGCCGGCGCCGGTCGTGAAGGCTCTGCGGGCGAAGTTCGCCGCCGAGTGACTTCAGTTCGGCGTCGGGCCCGTGCCTTCGAAGTGCTGCCGCAGGTAGCGGGCCCGCTCGATGTTGCGGTCCTTGGTGTCGAGCTCGTGGCCACGGAGCTTCTGGAGGTGGGCCGGCTGGGTCCGCACCAGCAGCGAATTGATGTCGGTGATCTTCACGTCGCCGATCAGGCCCAAGAGCACTCCCATCCGCACTCGGGAGAGCAACTGCATGGTCTCCTCGGTCGTGATCGTTTGGGCCGTCCGGAGGATCCCAAAGGCCCGGCTCACCTGGTCGTGGACGTTTTGCTGGGTCTCGCGGACGAGAAACTCCCGGGCCCGCCGCTCGTAGTCGATCAGGACGGGCACGACGTCGCCCACCTGCTCCACGAGTTCCTCCTCCGTCCGGCCGAGCGTGGTCTGGTTGGAGATCTGGTAGAAGTCGCCCATCGCCTGCGAACCCTCGCCATACAGGCCGCGGACGGCCAGCGAGATCTTGTGGAGGCTGCGAAACACCTTGTCGATCTGGCGGGTGATCACGAGCGCCGGCAGGTGGAGCATCACGCTGACGCGGATCCCGGTGCCGACATTGGTCGGGCAGGCGGTGAGGTAGCCCCACCGCTCGTGGAAGGCGTAGGGCACGACTCGCCCCACCTGGTCATCGACCAGCCGGATCTGCTCCCACACGCCCCTGAGATCGAGGCCGCTGTGCATGCATTGGATCCGCAGATGATCCTCCTCGTTGATCATCAGGCTGACCTGCTCGAGCCGATCGATGGCGACGCTCCGCGGGCCCTGCGCCTCGGCGTGCTCGCGACTGATGAGCTGCCGCTCCACGAGGAACTGCCGGTCGATCTCCTCGAGCCGGCCGACGTCGATGTAGTCGAGATCCTTGCCAACCGGGGCCGCGGCGATCCGCTCGCGCAACAGCCGCTCGATCTCGGCGCGGTCCTGCTCGGTGGCACGGCCGACGAAGGGGAACTGGGCGAGGTTGCGGGCCAGCCGGACACGACTGCTCATCACGATGTCCGATTCGGGACCCGTGCCCTTGAGCCATTCGCCGGTCGCCTGGGAGAGGGATTCGAGTGTCATGGGTTGGCCGTGGGTCAGCGCGGCGGCGGGGCTACGGGGGAGAAATGCCGAGCCAGCGGGCTTCAATGGTGCGGATCGCGTCGCGAATCGTCTGGGCCCGCTCGTAGGCCTCTTCGGCGATTGCCTCGCGCATCTCCCGGCGAAGGCCGATCACCGAGGTGAGTTCTTCCGTGCCTTCCGGCAGGCCCGTCGCCGCCCGCTCGGGGCGGCGGCCGGTATGCCGGGTCGCACCGTGGATGTTGGCGATCAGCGGTTCGAGTTCCTTCTCGAACTGGGCGTAGTCGTGGGGGCAGCCCAGCCGGCCTTGGTTGCGGAACTCGAAAAAGGTGATCCCGCACATGTCGCAGGCCTTCTTGTCGAGCACGGCCAACTCGTCGGCCGTCTGCCCGACCGTGAGCGGCCCCGACAGGGCTCCACCGCCCGCCGAGGGCTCTTCCGGGCCGCCCCCGCCCTCGGCCTGGTTGAGGTAGCCGCGGGCGTGATCCTCGCAGAGGTGCAACTCCCGAACCTCGCCCGATTCGAGTTCGGTGATGTGGAACACGGCTTGCTTTTCGCACTGCTGGCATTTCATCGGATCGCTCCCGCACGGGGTTCGGAGAATCATAGCGGGTGATGTCCCGTCGGTCGCCTCCGGGGCGTCGGCGACCGCCCCCCGGGAGCGAACGGTTGTTGGCCGGGCCGGGCCACGGGTACGCTGCCGCGGTCTGCGATTTCCGCCAGCATCCTTCCTCGCCTGCCCCATGCCGCACCTGCCGGACATCACCCGCTTTGCCGAACTGGCGGCTGCCAGCCGCCTGGTGCCCGTTTACCGGCGGCTGTTCGCGGATGCGCTCACGCCGCTGTCGGCCTTTTCCCGGCTCGACGCCGGGGCGTCGGCCTGCCTGTTCGAGAGCGTGTCGGGGGGTGAACGGGTGGGCCGCTACAGCTTCCTGGCGGCCGACCCGTTCCTCCGGCTCACCGCCCGGGGCCACGCGGTGGAGGTCGCGACCGAGCGGGGCGTCGAGGCCTTCAAGAGCGACAACCCGCTCGGCGAACTGGAGCGGCGGGTGGCGGAGTATCGGCCGGCCAGGCTCCCCGAACTGCCCCCCTTCACGAGCGGCGCCGTGGGCTACGCCGCCTACGACGCCGTGCGGTACGTCGAGCGGCTGCCGCACGAACCGGCCGACGACCTCGGCCTGCCCGACCTCGACTTCGCGTTCTACGACCGGATCGTGGTGTTCGACAACGCCACCAAGTCGATCGACGTGGTGGTGCTCGCCCGGATCGACGACCCCTCGCCGAGCGGAATCGAGCGGGCCCACGCCGCCGCCTGCCGCCGGATCGACGAGACCCTCGCCCGCCTCGCCGAGCCGAGCGGCTGGCCGCCTCCGGCTGACATCGGCCCGCGGCACGAGCCCCGCTGCCTGAGCGACGGCTCGGCCCGCTCCGCCTTCACCCGCGAGGCGTTCCTGGAGGCGGTCGAAAAGTCGATCGACTACATCCGGGCCGGCGACATCTTCCAGGTGGTCCTGAGCCGCCGGCTGGAGGTCCCCTTCGCGGGCCCACCGCTGGAGATCTACCGGACGCTGCGGGTGGTGAACCCGAGCCCGTTCATGTTTTACCTCCGGTCGCCGGCCTGCACGCTCGTGGGCAGCTCGCCGGAGATCATGGTGCGGGCGGTGGACGGCACGGTGACCGTCCGCCCGCTGGCCGGCACCCGCCGCCGCGGGGCCACGCCCGAGGAGGACCGGGCTCTGGCGGCCGACCTGCTCGCCGACCCCAAGGAGCGGGCCGAGCACGTGATGCTGATCGACCTGGGCCGCAACGACGTGGGCCGCGTGGCCGCGATCGGCTCGGTCGAACTCTCCGACGTGATGACGATCGAGCGCTACAGCCACGTGATGCACCTGACGAGCAACGTGACCGGCCGGCTGCGGCCCGAGCTCACGGCCTTCGACGCCCTGCGGGCCTGCCTGCCGGCAGGCACCGTCTCGGGCGCGCCCAAGATCCGGGCCATGGAGATCATCGACGAGCTCGAGCCCGTCCGCCGCGGCCCCTACGCCGGCGCGGTGGGCTATGTCGATTTCGCCGGCTCGATGGACACCTGCATCGCCCTGCGGACGATCGTGGTCAAGGACG